>NZ_CP013362.1:1515167-1818200 GCF_001718315.1 Burkholderia diffusa
GCCGTTCGATACGGCATTGCCGACTTGCGAGACGAGGCCGCCGACGGCACCGGTGACCGGAGCGAGCGGCGACAGCGGGCCGCTGCCGAGACTCGTGACCAGATTGCCGGTCTGCGTGACTGCGCCGCCGAGCTCGTTCACCACGCCGCCGGTGCTGGCGACCGTGACGCCGACCGGGTCCTTCGTCGCGCCGAGCTGGCCGAGGCCGCTGCCGAGGCCACTGCCGAGCGCCGTTACCGCACCGCCGACGTTCTGCACGATGCCGCCTGCTGCTTGCGTCGTCGCCGGGTTGACGCCGGGCAACGACTGGCCGGCGACCATGGAGCCGAGGCCGGATACGGTGCCGCCGAGATTCGTGATGACATTGCTGCTGCTTGCGAGGACGGTTCCCACCGCATTCGACGACACACCGGAGGTGCCGCTCGTGCCGCTGCTCGTTCCGCTCGTCGTTCCGCTGGTGCTGCCGCTCGTCGAACCACTCGTCGAGCCGCTCGTGCTGCCGCTGGTCGAGCCGCTGGTGCTACCGGACGTGCCGCCGCTCGTCGAACCGGACGTGCCGCCCGAGGTGCCGCCGCCCGACGTGGAGATCGAATCGCCACCCCCGGAGCTGGAGCCGCCGCTGAGCCCCTTGCTGATGGAACCGGAACCGCCGCACGCGGAGAGGGAAAGCATGGCTGCCACGGTGGCCGCGATCATAGTCGTCCGGAGCATGCCATGAGGGATAACCTGAATGTCCATTTCGTCCTCGCATTGAAGCTGATGTTGTGTTGAGTGATGCGGGGATTACTCTGCAACTGTCGTGCCATTTCGATGGCCGACGGTTCGACAATTGGTTTTAAACGAGGCAATTCCTTGTCGGAAAAGGGATTTAGGCAAATTGAAAGATTGTTGAATCTGTTTAAGAACAGTCGAATGAGAACGGTTCCTGCCGTTTCGTAACGTAACGTCACAACATTGGCGTTACGCGTGCGGCGTAACGTAAGGGGGGGCGAAGGGCTGGCGGGTGGTCTGATTGTTTTACTGGTGGATTAGGTGTGCACATCTAACCTATCGTAAATCCTATGTGTAAGTCGTACCGAAACGCCGTACAAATACTTGGCGCGCCCGGAAAGTTTTTCGACCCGATCTTAAAAGAAGTTGGAAGTTAAATAGGATCGGATATAGAATCGGGAGCAGGTGTAAGGAAATGTACGATTCGGTACACAACGTTCGAGGAGGGTGACTATCGCGAATGTTAACTTGCATCAAATTTTGTTCGATGCCCCTCGGGGTGACATATAAAGAAAGCGCACTCGGCTGTCGTACACATGTGTAACGAACGGCGCGAGGCAAGGGCCAGATATACGGGGACACACAACGTATAAAAGGCCAAAGAACGTACATACAGGCACGAGGAATTAAAAAATGAAAGCACTCATCAAGCGCTTCCTCAAGGAAGAAGACGGGGTTACCGCGATCGAGTATGGTCTGATTGCGGGGTTGATTGCAGCCTTGATCATTACCAGCGTGACGACCATCGGCACGAAGATCGCGGCTCTGTTCTCCACGATTGCCAGTTCGCTGCCCTGACCCTTGCAGTGCGTTGGGGGCGAGCGAGCCGCGGTTGCGGCTCGCTCGCCGTTACATGGGCATGCGCAGTCGATCGCGATATGGCACATCTCATCAGCACCAGCATTTTTCTTGCTTGGGCCGCCCTTGTTGCTGCCGGTGATATTCGATTTCGGCTTGTCCGGAATTCGCTTGTCATCTGCGGAGGTATTGCTGCACTCGTCAGTTCACTGATAAACGCAAATCCATTCGGTATCTCAATCGAGCAGGCATTGATCGGCGCGCTGGTTGGTTTGGTCAGCTTCTTTCCGCTTTTTGCGATGCGCGTCATGGGGGCGGCAGACGTCAAGGTATTCGCGGTTCTCGGCGCGTGGTGCGGTTTACCGATATTGCTGCGGTTGTGGGTCATTGCCAGCCTTGTCGCCGGATTACACGTCCTTGGACTGATGTTGTTCACGCACACGTCGCTCGGTGCGTTATGGGGGCGTGGAGTCCCGACAATGATGCTCGGCGGCCGGCGCTCGACACCGTACGCGGCGTGTCTCGTCGTTCCCGCGGCAATTTGGCTGTGCTATCTGGTCGTTACCTGGAGCGGGAGATGAAACGACAGTATCGACCGGGCGCGCGCGTCCAGGAGCGTGGGGCGACTGCCGTCGAGTTCGCGCTGGTATTCCCGCTATTTTTCCTGATTCTGTATGCGATCGTGACGTTCGGGCTGATCTTCGCGGTTCAGCAAAGCCTGACGCTGGCCGCGACCGAGGGGGCGCGTTCGGCGCTCAACTATGTTTACGAGGCCAACGGTTCGGGTACGCAGGCACTGTCGGACCGGGCGAGCGCGGCAAAGGCGACGGCTGTCGGCCTTACTTCATGGCTGACCAATGTCCAGATCCCGACACCGGCGTCAGGAACATGCAGTTACGACCCAACCATGTATTGTGTGACGGTCACGGTTACCTATCCGTATCAGGCGCATCCGCTGGTTCCGTCTCTCCCATTGCTGGGTCTTGTCACGCCGACGAAGCTTACCGGCACGGCCACCGTCCAGATCAATCCGGCGACTATCCTATGAGCCGGGCAGTACGCATAGCGGGGCACATGCACGCGGCGGTGTCTACGCTCGAACATAACTACATCAATCTACGGCACCGACATTCACCATGGCCAACAACTTGACGAAGATCATCGCCGGGCTGCTGATCGCAATCGCTGTTCTGCTTGGGGTTTATGCCTGGACGCTTGGTCGCGCGCCGGCCCATCCGCCGGTTGTGGCAATGCCGACTGCGGCAGCGCAATCGGTGTCGATCGTCGTTGCGGCGCGTCTGCTTCCGGCCGGCCAGCCAATTCCGCCCGATGCATTGAAGCTCGCACAGGTACCTACGATGCCGACGGGAGGGTTCAGTGATCCGACGGCCCTGGTCGGCCGCGTTCCGGCGAACGACATACTTGCTGCAGCGCCCGTGCTCGAAGGTGGATTGACCTCAGGACTGGCGGATCAGGTGGCGCTCGGTGAGCGTGCCGTCGCCGTGAAGGTCGACGAAACGAATGCAGTCGGCAATCGGTTGCGGCCGGGCAACTTCGTGGACGTGTTTCTGAATCTGCGGCGTGACGGCTCCGGCGGCGCGCAGGCGAGCTCGGAGATTCCCGGTACGCAAGCGCGCCTGCTGTTGTCGAAGGTCCGTGTGCTGTCGTTCGGCGACGCGACCTCGGATCGGGACGGCGGCGGCGGACCGAGCGGGGCGGTGCGGACCGCGGTGCTCGCCGTACCGACGGCACAGGTCGATGCGCTCACGCTTGCCGAAGCAAGCGGCCGTCTGACGCTCGCGCTGCGCAATCCGCGCGACACCGAAGTCGCGACGCAAACTGTCGCGATTCGTACGGCGCTCGGTGATGCGACGCCGTCGACGCAGGCCGCAAGCGGCGTATGGCTGGATGATCTGTCGGGCGGACGAACGCGCGGTACGTCCCGTGCACCGGTTGCCCCGCGCACTTCTGCTGTCATGGCCCGGGGAGGCGGTAGCAGTATTGAAGTCATTCGTGGCGGGCGTGCCGAAACGGTCGCCTATTGACATCAACGTACGATCATCGACAGCAGCTACGGAAGAGAGAAGGCCGCGCGACGGCCTCCGACACAATGACAAACAAACTGATTGCATACGCGATTGCTATTTGCGCCATGGCCTTTGCCGTCCTGGCGGAGGCTGCCGGCACAAACGGGTCGATTGATCTTGCGGTCGGCTCGCAACGTCAGGTTGCTGCAGGCCGCACGCTGCAACGGATTGCGGTTGGCGATCCAGCCGTCGTCGACGTACTGGTCATGAAGGGGAGCCGTGCGGGTTCGGTGCTGCTGGTTGCGAAGGCGCCTGGTTCGACGAACGTTTTGTTGTGGGAACGTGGCCGTGACGAGCCGACGGTGTGGAACGTCAATGTCGTCGATGCGGCTGCTCAGGCGGTGCTTGATGGGACCGGGCCAAAGGTCAAGGCATACGGCGGAGCCGCGGTCTTGTCGGGATCCGCGGCGTCGCTCGATGCGCATGACCGCGCCGTGACCGTGGGCAAGCGGATGGGGGGCAAGGACGGTGCAGTGATCGATGCATCGACGGTAGGTAACCGGAGCGTGGTGCAGGTCGATGTGCGTGTCGTCGAATTCAGTCGCTCGGTGTTGAAGGAAGCAGGACTGAACTTCTTCAAGCAGAGCAACGGGTTCGCGTTCGGTGCATTTTCGCCGGGTGGACTGCAGTCCGTGACGGGCGGCGCGACCTCGGGCTTCCAGGCGACGGCCGGCATCCCGATCGCGTCGGCGTTCAACCTGGTCGTGAATTCGGCCGGCCGCGGCATCTTCGGCAATATTTCGATTCTCGAAGCGAACAACCTGGCCCGCGTGCTCGCGCAGCCAACGCTAGTTGCGCTGTCGGGGCAAAGCGCGAGCTTTCTCGCCGGTGGCGAGATTCCGGTGCCGGTGCCGCAGGCGTTGGGCTCGACGGCGATCGACTGGAAGCAGTACGGCGTTGGTCTGACGCTGACACCGACCGTGCTGAACCAGCATCGGATTGCGCTGAAGGTCGCGCCCGAATCGAGCCAGCTCGACTTTCAGCACGGCGTTACGATCAACAGCGTGTCGGTGCCGGCCATCACGACGCGGCGCGCGGATACGACGGTCGAATTGGGCGATGGCGAGAGCTTCGTGATCGGCGGTCTGATCGACCGCGAAACGATGTCGAACATCAGCAAGGTACCGGTCCTGGGCGATCTACCGATCATCGGTGCGTTCTTCAAGTCTTTGAACTATCAGCAGAACGACAAGGAACTGGTGATCATCGTGACGCCGCATCTGGTTGCGCCGATCGCGAAGGGTGCACCGCTACCGGCGACGCCAGGCGAATTGTCCGAGCAGCGTGACGGGCCTGTGTGGCGCTCGTATCTTGGCGGTATCGCGTCTCCCGACGCCGCGCCGGGATTTTCGAAATGACCGCACGGCGCGGCGTCGCGCGATATCGATTCGGGGGTATTCAACATGAACGCGAGAACCCTTTCATTGGCTGAGCCCGCCGTGAGCGACTATTTTGTATGCGCCTCGCACCGGGACGAGCATCTCCGCTGGCTGGGGGACACGCTTGTCTCGACCGGTACGGTGGAAGCGGTGCCGCTGGAGCCCGGCCTGCTGGCTCAGCGTATCCTGGGGCTCAACCCGGCGATCGTGTTCATCGATTTTTCCCGCGCGCAGGCCGAAGCCAGTGCTGCCGCCGCGGCGGTGCGTCTCGCGCACCCGAGCCTGCCGGTCGTCGCGCTCGGCACATTGGCGGAGCCGGAAAGCGCACTCGCAGCGCTACGGGCCGGTGTGCGCGATTTCATCGACGTTTCCGGCAGTGCGGACGATGCTTTGCGTATCACGCGCGGGCTGCTCGAGCATGCCGGCACGGAACCGACCAATCGCCACGGCAAGCTCGTCGCGCTGCTCGGCGCGCGCGCCGGGATGGGCGTGAGTACACTCGCGTCGAACCTGGCCGTGTGGCTGCACAAGCGCGGGGCCACCAGCAACGTCGCTGGCGACGCGTCCGCGTTCGGGGTTGCAACGTCGCACGCGCGGCAAACTGCGCTCGTCGATCTCGGTCTGCCGGCGGGTGATAGTGCGCTATTCCTCAACACGCGTTGTGAATTCCACTTTGTCGAAGCCGTGCGCAATCTGCGCCGCATCGACCGGACGTTCGTCAACACGGCCCTCGCGCGACATGCGAGCGGCGTTGCGCTGACGACACTGCCGCCGAACCTTGCCGATTTGCGCGACGTGTCGTATGCGGCGTGCGTCGGTCTGCTGAACCGGCTGCGCGCATTCTTCGATCAGCAGATCGTCGATCTGGGGGGCTTTACCAACCTGGATTTCGTCGCGCAGATCTCGGCGGTTGCCGATGAGGCGTGGCTTGTCTGCGACCAGGGCGTCGCGTCGATCGTCTCTGCCGTCGATTTGCTCGAAGGGCTCCGCGATGCAGGTGTCGACCTCGGCAAGATGCGTCTGGTCGTCAACCAGTACGACGCGGCGCTGAGCCTAACGCCGGCGCAGATCGCAGACCGGCTCGGCATTGCGTTGCTGACGACGCTGCCCGCGCGGCGTGTGTCGATCGGGCAGGCGGCGAACCAAGGGCGACTCATCGTCGACATGGCCGAGCGCGATCCGTATGTGCGGGCGCTGGAGCCGCTAGTGGAGCGACTGACAGGCACGGTGGCCGCCGGAAAGAGCACCGCTTCGGGCCTGTCCGTACTCAAGCGATTCATTCAACCTTCGTCCAAGCGTTCGTAAGCGATGGCACACGACATTCAATTTGCCGACGGCGCCGCGCCGTTCTCCCAGTCGCAACAGTTCCATGACATCAAGAATGCCGCGCACGAACACTTGCTGACGCGCATCGAGGAACTGGGGGCCGAATTCGGTCGTTGGTCGCGCCAGGCGATCAACCAGTTTGTCGATCTTGAAATCGACAGCTTCGTGCGTTTGCGGCGCATTCCGCTCAACGAGAACGAGGTCAGGACGATTGCCGAGGCGTTGACCAAGGAGTTGGCCGGGTTCGGGCCGATCGAGGATCTGCTTGCCGACCCGAATGTGGAGGACATCCTGATCAACGGCTACAACGATATTTACGTGTCGCGCCACGGGATCCTGGTCAAGTTGCCGATTCGCTTTACGGACAACGCGCACCTGTTGCGCATCGTGCGACGCATCCTTGCGCCGATTGGCCGGCGCCTCGACGAATCGAATCCGATGGTCGACGCGCGGCTACCGGACGGCGGGCGCGTCAACGTGGTGATCGAGCCGCTGTCGATCGACGGGCCGGTCGTGTCGATCCGGAAATTTCGCAAGGATCCGCTGAAGCCGGCCGATCTGCTCGGCAACGGCACGTTCAATGCGGAGATCGGCGCGTTGCTCGAGGCGGCGGTCGAGGCACGCTGCAACATCCTGGTGTCGGGTGGCACGAGTTCCGGCAAGACGTCGCTGCTCAATGCGCTCGCGTTCCACATTCCCGAGCCGGAACGCGTCGTGACGATCGAGGATACGGCCGAACTGTCGCTGAATCACCCACATGTCGTGCGCCTCGAAAGCCGGCCCGGCGGTTTCGACGGGACCGGTGTCGTGTCGATTCGCGACTTGCTGCGCAATACGTTGCGGATGCGTCCGGACCGGATCATCGTCGGCGAAGTGCGCGGCGGCGAGGTGCTCGAGATGCTGCAGGCGATGAACACGGGTCACGACGGCTCGATGGGGACCGTGCATGCGAGTTCGCCGCGCGAGTGCCTCTATCGACTCGAGATGCTGGCCGGTTTCGCCGGCTTCCAAGGTACGGAATCGAGTCTGCGCCGGCAGATCGCGAATGCGATCGACTTCATCGTGCAGATCGGCCGCCTGTCGAACGGACGGCGCCGGATCATGTCGATCACGGAAGTCACCGGATTGTCGGACAACATTATTGCTACGCAGGAACTGTATCGCTACGAGGCGCGCGTCACGCCCGAGGGCGAAGAGGTCGACAACTGGGAGTCGCTCGGCATTCATCCGCATTCGCCTAAGCTTGCACGCTTCCGTCAGACGCTGCAGGGCGGCTTCGGAGGGAATGGCGGCGGGTTCGGAGGTGGATTCGGCCGCGGAGGCGGGGGTTTCAATGTATAGCGTGCTGGCAATGGCGCTTCTGCTCGCCGCCGCCGCGCTGCTGTTGTGGCGGCACGGCGAGATGAAGCGCGATCGCGCGGATGTGCAGCGATTCATCGACAGCCGTATCGAACCCGGTGCGCGTGCAGGGGGGGTGCCGCAGCGGGATGCCCGAGCGGCATCTGCTGCTGCCGCCGCGCCTGTAGCGGCACGCGTTGCGCCGGCGATACCAGCTTCGCAGTGGGGCCGGTGGCGCGTGATCGCAACCGAGTATTTCGTCAACGTGGCAAGCCGAGCAGGAATCGAGGACGCACGTGGCAAGGCGCTGTTTGCGCTGCTGGCGCTGGCAGGGGCCGGGGTCGCTGCGGGCAATCGGGGCGGCTGGCTCGGCGGGATTGCCGCACTCGTCTGCGGGGCTGCGCTGATCGTGTTCTGGCTGGTGTCGCGCATTCATCGGCGGCGCCTGATGATCGTTCGTCAACTGCCATCGTTTCTTGACGGGATCGTGCGGCTGGTGACGCTGGGCAATAGCGTGCCGGCTGCGTTCCAGGCCGCGCTGCAGACGACCGAGGCGCCGTTGCGTGGCTGCCTGGACCACGTATCGAGGATGCTGCGTTCGGGTATCGAGATCGACCGCGCGATGATGCATATCGCGAACGTGTACCACACGAAGGAGTTCGAACTGGTCGGGTCGGTGTTGCGATTGTCGGTGCGATACGGCGGACGAGCGGACATCATGCTCGACCGGATGTCGACGTTCATGCGCGACCTCGAACAGGCCGAGAGAGAACTGGAAGCGATGTCGTCGGAAACGCGCCTGTCGGCATGGGTGCTCGTCATGCTGCCGATCGCGATCGGCAGTTTCGTGATCGCGACCAATCCGCTCTATCTCCAGTCGATGTGGAACGACTACACCGGTCGCCAGTTGCTGATCCTCGCTTTCATGCTGCAGATCGCGGGCGGGATCTGGCTTTACCACATGGCCAAACTCAGGTGACGGCATGACAGCCAATCAACTTGGTTCGATCGCGCTGGTGCTTGGGGCGCTGGGCATTCTGTTGCTTGCGCTGCTCGCGATCCGCAGTGCGAATGCGCAATCGCGCAGCGACCGGACGCTGAGCGATGCACTCGAACGGCGACTCGCCACGCTGGCGGCCGCAAGCGGGCGGGCAGGCCAGGATCCGGACGATTCGTTGCGGAAAGAACCGGACGCGCGGCAGGCAACCGATCAACCGTCGCCCTTGGCGAAAGTGCAGGCGCGTCTGTCTGCGCTCGGGATGCGCTGGCTGGATAGCGGAATCGGCCGCCTTGCCGTTGCCGAAGAGGACCGGCTGCTGCTCGAGCAGTGCGGCTTTGTCGATACGCGCACGCGCGGCTTCTTCCTTAGTGCACGACTCGCGTGTTCGATCATCGTTCCGCTGGCCTACATCGCCATGGTCGGGCGGCATGTGAGCGGCACGCAGTGGTGGCTCGGCGTGGGTATTGCGTTCATCGTCGGATTCATGGTGCCGAAGCTCTACCTGAGGCGCCGTGCCGCGAAGCGCAAGCAATCCGTCGTCGACGAACTGCCGCTGCTGGTCGACATGCTGCGTCTGCTTCAAGGGGTCGGCCTGTCGCTCGATCAGAGTATCCAGGTCGTCACGAACGACTTCAAAGGCATGATGCCGGTGCTGTCGTCCGAGATGGAGATCGCCCAGCGGCAGTTTGCGGCGGGACGCACGCGGGAGCAATCGTTGCAGCGGTTGTCATCGGGCTTTGAAAATGAGGATCTGCGCGCCATCGTGCGATTGCTGATTCAGGTCGACAAGCACGGCGGCGCGGTCCAGGAGCCGCTCAAGCAGTTCGGCGAACGCCTGCGGGAGGCTCGTCGCGCGATGCTGCGCGAGCGCATCGGCCGACTGACGGTGAAGATGACGGGCGTGATGATCGTGACGCTTCTGCCCGCACTGCTGATCGTGACGGCCGGGCCGGGGATGATTTCGGTGTTGAGGGCGCTGAGCCAGGCGCAGCACTGATGCAGGGAAGAGAAAGGACGGGAAGATGAAACGCATCGATGAAATCGCGAAAGTGGCCGGAATGGTGGCCATGGCGAGCCTGCTCTGCGCGTGTTCGGCGTTTAAGGAAAGCGGGTACGGCGTGGGTCCGCAGGCCGAGCGTGCAGCATTGATGGACGCGGCGGCGCAGAAACAGGCGGCACCCGACACGCCCGGCATGTACCTGGGCCTGATCGAGCGGATGCAGTCGCAAGGACTGTATTACGCGTCGCTCGCGCATATCGACGCGTACGAAAAGCAATATGGTGCGTCACCGCAGACCATCCTGCTGCGCGCCGACGCGTTGCGCATGACCGATCAGCCGGCTGCGAGCACGGCCGTATACACGCAACTGCTCAACACGCCGCTGGCAGCGCGCGGGTATCGTGGGCTGGGGCTGATCGCGGGTGCGGCAGGCGATTTTCCGCGCGCTGCACAGGCGTTGTCGCAGGCGACGGTGCTGGCACCGACCGATGCCGCGACGCTGTCGGATCTCGCCTACGCCAAGCTGCGCAGCGGCGATGTCGACGGTGCGCGAATCCCGCTGATGAAGGCGGCCGAACTCGATCAGAACAATCCGAAGATCATCAGCAACCTGGTGCTGTATCTGCTCGCGTCCGGGCGTACACACGATGCACAGCGGCTGATGGCGCAGCAGAAGCTGTCGATTGAAATTCGCAACGATATCCGCGGCGACGCGATGAAAATCACGACGGCCGCACGCGCGTGGCGCCGCACGGCACCGTCGCCGGGCTCGATCGCGACGGCGACGCCGCTGGTCGGCTCTGGCAGTGTGGTCAACGTGTCGGGTGCCGATGTCGCACGGCGGCCGTCGCCGGTCGCAAACATTCAGGGATTCGATCCCACCGCGCCGCTGCTGCAGCGGTTCGCACAATGATGACAAGGCATTCGGGGGGAAGTGACATGACGAACAACAAAGGTTTGATTCGCCGTCTCGCAGGGCTGCACCGCGTTATCACACTGGTTGCCTTGATGGGGGCCGCGACGGCAGCGCATTGCGAGGAATCGATGCCTTCGGCATCGGAAGTCGGCCATTCGACCAATGCGCTGCTCGCGCTGCAGCGCGACAGCCGTGCGGCCGGGCCGGGATTGCCGATGCTCGGCGACACAGCGTCGCTCAGCTACCAGCGCTATCTCGATTCGTTCAAGCACAAGATTCCGGAGTCGATGGGATCGCCGGTCAACTCGAACGGCAATGGCGGGTCGGGTGGGCAGCAGTCCATGAAATCGTATTGAGCGAGGCGGCAATGATCGCGGCTCGCCATTCATCCCATCGCGTGACCAGGCGAGGTCATACCGCGCCACGGCGCCAGCGCGGCTCGGTCGTCGTCATGGCATCCGTATGGATACTGCTGGCGATGGTGATTCTCGGTTCGGTCGACATCGGCAACGTGTTCATGGCCCGTCGCGACATGCAGCGCGTCGCCGATCTCGCGGCACTCGCCGCAGTCCAGCGGCTGGACGACACGTGTGCGAACGTGACGAGCGTGGCCACGAACAACGCATCGAAGAATGGCTTTTCCGTCGGCGGTACCACGACGCTGTCGGCCGATTGCGGCTACTGGGCGCCGACGGCCACGGGGTCGTCGAGCACTTTCTATACGTCGAAGACGTCGGTCCCCAAGCTGACCCAGCTGAATGCGGTCCGGGTCACGATTTCCAAGGTGATGCCGTATTTCTTTTTCGGACCGACGCGCACGGTGACCGCCACGTCGACCGCAAAAGCGACCAACGTCGACACGTTCTCGATCGGCGCGACGCTGGCCGCCGTCGGCGGCGTCGGCTGCTCGGGCGTGCCGAGCGGCAATCCCGGCCTGGTGAATGCGCTGCTGGGCGCGTTGCTGCAAGGCCAGGGCGGAACGCCGCTGACGCTTAATCTCGTGTCGTACCAGGGGCTCGCATGCGCGAACGTCAAGCTGGGCGACATTGCGGTTGCGTTGCAGTCGCTGTCCGTCGGCAACGGAACGATGGGCGGGCTGGTCAATGCGCAGGCATCGGTCGGAACGCTGCTGAAGGCGATGGTGACGGCCGTCGGGAAGACCACCACACTCGGCGCCACTCTGCAGTCGAGTGCCACCGGTGCGCTGAACAACATCCTCAACCTGAGCCTGCTCAGCAATACCAACATCAAGGTCGCGAGCCTGACGGGGCAGGGTGCAACGTCACTGCTCACGCTCGGTCTCGCGAATGCGCAGGCGGCGGCCGACGCGACCGTGAACGTGCTCGATCTCGTAATGGCGATGGCGCAAATCTCGCACAGCGGCAAGCCAGGCATCGTGATCGGCGCCAACGTGCCGCTGACGCTGCCGAACGGCAATTCTGTATCGATCGTGCAGTTGCAGGTACAGGTCATCAGCCCTCCGACCATCGCCGTGGGCGAAGGCGGGAAGGACGCGACCGGCGCATGGCGCACCGTTGCGACGAATGCGCAGATCGGCCTCTATCTTCTCGTCAACCTCGGTGTCAATCCCTTGCCGGTTGTGGTTTCCGCGAACGTTTACCTGCCGCTTTACGTGCAACTGGGTGCCGGCAGCGCGACGCTGCTGTCGACCAATTGCCTGACTTTGCCGAATTCGGCCACGATCAGCGCGCAACCGAGCGTTGCGAATCTCTGCATCGGCCAGCCGCCGCTCAGCGGGAACCTGCTCAATCTGCCGGCGACCTACAGCTGCTCGACGCCCGCCAAGGTGCTCGATGTGCTGGTGCTGGCTGGCGCGGTGGAAGTTTCTGCGACCGTCTCGAACGTGTCGGTGAATCTGGCCGGCAACACGGCGACCAACACGTTTTACGGACGGGGCGGAAGCGATCCGTCTTACTACTGGACCACCAACACGAATGCGCTGGGTTCAGCCGTGAGCAATGCATTGGCGGGGCTGAGCTCCGCTACGATCACTCCGAAAGTGGACCTGCTGTTCGGACTATTGACCGTCACGATCACGCCGGATTTCATTTCGCAACTGCTGGGCGTATTGACCGGCATTTTGGGCCCGCTGTTGAGCGCGCTGGACGGTATCATCGATCCGCTGCTGGATCTGCTTGGCGTCCAGCTCGGTGCCGCTACGGTGCATCAGATGTCGCTTACCTGTGGCGCTGCACAAACTGTCAGTAATTAGAGAAGCAAGACCACCCGATGAGAACCCCCTCCGCAATCGCAGAACTCGACCTGTACGTCTGGGAAGGCAAGGCGGACATCGTCGACCGCGTTGCCCGCTGCATGGCGAGCTTCGATGTCGAAGTGATCCGCGCCGACAATGCGGAAATCTCGCCGGAGCGCGCCGCGTTGCGGCCGTCGCTCGCGATCATCAGCGTGACGATGATCGAAACCGGCGCGGCGTTCCTGCGCGACTGGCAGGCCAACATCGGCATGCCGGTCGTCTGGGTCGGCGCGGCGCGCGACCACGACGCGTCGCAATATCCGCCCGACTATTCGCATATCCTGCCGCTCGACTTCACCTGCGCCGAGCTGCGCGGCATGATCGGCAAGCTGGTCACGCAGCTGCGCGCGCATGCGGCCGATACGCTGCAGCCGTCCGAACTCGTCGCGCACTCGGAGTCGATGCAGGCGCTCCTGCACGAGGTCGATACGTTCGCCGACTGCGACACCAACGTGCTGCTGCACGGCGAAACCGGCGTCGGCAAGGAACGTATCGCACAATTGCTCCATGAAAAGCATTCGCGCTACCGGAACGGCGAATTCGTGCCGGTCAACTGCGGTGCGATTCCGGACGGCCTGTTCGAGTCGCTGTTCTTCGGGCACGCGAAAGGCTCGTTTACGGGCGCGGTTGTTGCGCATAAAGGCTATTTCGAGCAGGCGGCGGGCGGCACGCTGTTCCTCGACGAAGTCGGCGACCTGCCGTTGTACCAGCAGGTCAAGCTGCTGCGCGTGCTCGAGGACGGCGCCGTGCTGCGGGTCGGCGCGACGACGCCGATCAAGGTCGATTTCCGTCTCGTCGCGGCCAGCAACAAGAAGCTGCCGCAGCTCGTGAAGGATGGCCTGTTCCGCGCCGATCTTTACTATCGGCTCGCGGTGATCGAGCTGAGCATTCCGTCGCTGGAGGAACGGGGCGCTGTCGACAAGATCGCGCTGTTCAAGTCGTTCGTCGCGGAGGTGGTGGGCGAGGAGCGGCTCGCGCAACTGTCAGACCTGCCTTACTGGCTCGCGGACGCGGTCGCTGACAGCTATTTCCCCGGCAACGTGCGTGAGTTGCGCAACCTTGCGGAGCGCGTCGGCGTGACGGTGCGGCAAACGGGCGGCTGGGATGCCGCTCGACTGCAGCGGCTGGTCGCGCATGCGCGCAATGCGGCGCAGCCGGTGCCGGCGGAGAGCGCGGCAGAGGTCTTCGTCGACCGCAGCAAGTGGGACATGAACGAGCGCAGCCGCGTGATCGCCGCCCTCGACGCAAACGGTTGGCGGCGCCAGGATACGGCGCAGCAGCTTGGTATCAGCCGGAAGGTCCTGTGGGAAAAGATGCGCAAGTATCAGATATTCGACGAAGAGCCCGAGACCCGCGAAAGCGAGTAATTAATGAGATAAAATCGCGCTGAATTACAACGACACGGGCGGGGAATTGAAATTCATGAGCCATATGACGGGGTTGGGGCGGGCGTGTGTGTTGCTCGCCATGATGGGAGGCATGCAGGGCGCGTTCGCGCAGGGGTTGGCCGGCAATGCATCGCCGGCGGTGCAGCAGGCGTCGGCACCGGTGGCGGCGATTCCGGTGATCGATCAGCAGGTTCAGACCTCGGTGCAGCCGCAGGCGGGCGAGACCACCGGGCAGAGCACGGTCGACGAACTGCAGCGCCAGATCCAGGCGCACTCGCTGACGGAAATGCGCACCAGCTATAACGGCAGCTATGGCGCGAGCCTGCTGTTCAGCGTGAAGGACGGTTCCTATTTCGTCGCGCTGTTCCAGCAGAAGGCGTTCTGGCGTGTGATCAAGACGTACGACGAGACGCGGGCGGAAGCGATCTATCGCGATTTTTCGCGTCAGGCGGAACGGCTGGCCGTCAATGAGCTGCGTGCGGCGAAGCTGGAATCGCAGAAGGCGCAGATGGACCGGCAGATCGAAGTGACGCAGGAACGCGCGCGGCGTCTGCAGGCGGACATCTCGATCGCACGCGAGCAGCAGGCAGCGGTCGCGGATCGCCAGAAGAGCGTTCGTACCGAAACGGCGGCGTTGCAGGCGCAACAGGCGCAGCTTCAGTCGCAACTGCGCGCATTGCAGCAGCAGGTGCGTTCGCTGCAGCGCGAGGCCGACGCAGGCTTGCCGACGACGGCACGCTGAGCGATCACGGCACGGCCGGTGCGGCGACATGCCGCGCCGACCCACCAGAAAAAAGGGCAAGCCACTTGGCTTGCCCTTTCGTTTTACTGGCCGTCCGGCACGATTCGCCGACGCCGCGTGACGATCACCGGCCCGTTGCCGCCGCGCGTGTCGGACGGCGACGTGTTGCCCGATGCGTCGCCGGCATCACGCGGTGCACCGTAGCTCTCACGCGGGGCGCCATAGCCTTCGCGGGGCTCGCGCGGCGCGCCGTAACCCTCGCGTGGTTCACGCGAGCCATAACCTTCGCGCGGTTCACGCGAACCGTAACCTTCACGCGGTTCGCGCGAGCCGTAGCCGCCGCCGTCGCCGCGCGCTTCGCGGGCGCCGCCGTGCGAGCCGTACGGGCTGTGGCCGCCGCCTTCGCGGCCGCCCGGCCGGCCGCCGGTACGCGGCCCGCGGGGGCCGCCGCCGCCCGGGCGCGAACCGCCGGTGTCGAGCTGGATCGTGGAAATCGCACGCTTGTAGATGCCTTGCAGACCCACGGGGGTGCGCAGCATCACCAGGTACTGGTCGAACGACTCGATACACCCCGTCAGACGAATGCCGTTGACGAGATAGATTTCAACACGCTTACGTTCCTTGCGCGCCGAATTGATGAAGTCGTTTTGCGGATGGGATTCTGCGGGATTGGCCATTGAGGTGCGGCAGGAGCCTGCGTCAGAGAATATGTTGTGCGTGTGTGGCGTGGTTGCCCACCAAGTATTGGGCGGGATTTTACCCTGTTCGTTCCACCAGTGCGCAGTCGTGATTGTGTCGAACCGTAACCCACTATAGACGTTCCCGTGCATTTTCGCGATTCGGTCGAATGGCTAGTGCCGTTTCGTTACGTCGCGTTACGACTCTCGCAACGGCGTAGCACCTGGCGATGCGTGATGCGATTACATTCGACGCGCATGCCGGGCTGGCCGGCGGATCCGGGAAGGGGAACATGAACAAGAGGGGATTGGCGGTGTGGGTCGGGAGTGTGGCATTGCTCGCTTCCGGCAGTGCTGTGGCGGGACACGTCGACCTGTCGGTGGGCATCGGCGTGCCGGTCGCGCCGGTCTATGTCGAGCCGGCGCCGGTCTATGTGGCGCCGCAGCCGGCAGTGGTCGCCTATCCGGGTTACGGGTACGGCTACTACGGCGACGAGGACGACGACGGTTACCGGAGATGGCGCAAGCACTATTACAAGCATTGGCGCAAGCATCACGACGATGACGACGACTGAGCGCGACGCGCGCGGCGCCGGTGACGATCAGAACGCGTAATCCGGATTCTTCGGGTCGAACGCGGATTCGTCGAGCGTCGCCGGCGCGATTTTCTCGATGATGATCCGTTCGAAGATCTTGCCGTCGTTGTCATAGGATTCGACGGTCCTGAAGTACGGCGCGTGCAGGTCGAGCCCAAGGATTTCCTTCTTCGCGTAGAACTGCGGGCGGCCGGTCGGCGTCTCGTAGGTGAGCGCGACGACGCGTACGCCGCCGATCGTCTTC
This sequence comes from Burkholderia diffusa, assembly GCF_001718315.1. Taxonomy (NCBI): domain Bacteria; kingdom Pseudomonadati; phylum Pseudomonadota; class Betaproteobacteria; order Burkholderiales; family Burkholderiaceae; genus Burkholderia; species Burkholderia diffusa. Next base: position 1,531,705 of record NZ_CP013362.1, read on the forward strand.
GCTTCCACCTGCGTCGGCCGCTGCACGCCGGCTTCCTGGTATTTCTTTCCTTCGGTCAGGTACAGGTTCGTGATGAACTCGGTGCCGAGATCCTTCACCTGGTGATTCGACTGTGCGCGTGCAAGTGCGCCGTCGAGCGCCGTCCATAGCGGAATCTTGCCGAGCAGGCCGCCGAGATGGCCGTACATCTCGTCCTTGCGCTGGGTCGTGTCGTAGATCGTTTCCTGTCCCGCGTGCGCGCCGCCCGGCAGCCATTTCGCATAGACCCGCAACGGTTCGCGGGTCGTCTTCACGAGCATGCGGTCGGGCGTGTCGGACCATTTCCCGCTGATGCGCTCCTGGCGCACCATCGTGAATTGATAGGACGGATAGCCGTTGGGTCCATTGCGGATATAGAGCGGGACGGCAAGCGGATCGAGTGCCTTGAACAGCGCCGTGAGCGTCGCGTCGTCGAGTTGAGCGAGCGTGCCGCGCTGGGCGGCCGCGCGCAGCCAGCGCGCCTGCTGCGCGATCGGCTCGCGCGTGATCTTCGAGAGGTCGGCCGGCAGCGCGGCCTCCTGTACCGCACTCGCGGCGGCGGTTTCCTGCGCATGCAGGCCGGCTTGCGCGAGCGACAGCATGCACGCGACGGCCGCGGCGGCGTGCCGCGTGCGGCGCTTCATTCCTTCGTTCATCGACAGCGTCTCCCGGGGGCGATGGATCGTCAGCCTTGCTTCGCGGCCTTGAGCCTGGCGAGTTCCTCGTCGCGCAGCGCGCGGCGCAGGATCTTGCCGACGTTCGTCTGCGGCAGCGCGTCGCGGAACTCGACGAGCTTCGGCATCTTGTAGCCGGTCAGGTTCTTGCGGCAATGCGCGAGCACGTCATCGACCGTCAGCGTCGGGTCGCGGCGCACGACGAAGACCTTGATCCGTTCACCCTGCACTTCGTCCGGAATGCCGATCGCGGCGGCTTCGCTGATGCCCGGATGCATGACCAGCACTTCCTCGATCTCGTTTGGATATACGTTGAAGCCCGAGACGAGGATCATGTCCTTCTTGCGGTCGATGAGGCGGATGAAACCGCGCTCGTCCATCACGCCGATGTCGCCGGTGCCGAGCCAGCCGTCGGCGTCGATCACCTTCGCGGTCTCGTCGGGCCGCTGCCAGTAGCCGCGCATCACCTGCGGGCCATGCACGCACAGCTCGCCCGGCTCGCCGACGGCGGCCCAGGTGCCGTCCTCGCGCCGGAAGCGCACGAGCGTCGACGGGGCCGGCAGGCCGATCGAACCGCTGAACGCCGCCATGTCGTTCAGGTCGACCGGATTCATCGTGACGATCGGCGAGCATTCGGTGAGCCCGTAGCCTTCGACGACCGGCCGCCCCGTGACCTCCTGAAAGCGCTCCGCGACCGCGCGCTGCATCGCCATGCCGCCGGCCATCGCGAGCTTGAGCTTCGAGAAGTCGCGTTTGCGGAATTCCTCGTTGTCGAGGAACGCGTTGTACAGCGTGTTGATCCCGGTGATTCCGGTGAACGTTTCGTTGCGGATGATCTTCATCACCATCTTCATGTCGCGCGGGTTCGCGATCAGGATGTTGCGCCCGCCGAGTCCCATGAAGATGAACGCATTCACGGTCAGCGAATAGATGTGATAGAGCGGCAGCGGCGTCAGCACGGTTTCGACTTCGCCCGAGACCTGGTCGGCGATCCACGCCTTGGCCTGAAGCAGGTTCGCGATCAGATTGCCGTGCGTGAGCATCGCGCCTTTCGCGACGCCGGTCGTGCCGCCGGTGTATTGCAGGAACGCGAGATCGTCGCGCGTCGTCTGCACCGGTTGCGGTTTGCCGCGCGCGCCCAGCGCGAGGGCGGAGCGCAGCCGGATCGCCTGCGGCAGGCTGTAGGCCGGCACGAGCTTCTTCACGTGCTTCAGCACGAAATTGATCAGGCGTCCCTTCGCATTGAAACCGTCGGCGAGCAGATCGCCGAGCGCGGTGACGACGATGTTCTTCACCTGCGTTTCGGGCAACGCGTCCTGCAGCGTGCGTGCGAAGTTCTCGAACACGACGATCGTCTGCGCGCCGCTGTCCTTCAACTGGTGCGCGAGTTCGCGCGCGGTATAGAGCGGGTTGACGTTGACGACGATTGCACCGGCCTTCAGCGTTCCGAACAGTGCGACCGGGTACTGGAACGTATTCGGCAGCATGATCGCGACGCGGTCGCCCGGCTTCACGCCGATGCTTTGCAGATACGACGCGAACGCATCGACTTTCTGCGCGAGCGTGCGGTAGGTCATCGATGCGCCGGCGCTCACGTAGGCGACGCGCTCGGCGAAGCGCGTCGTGCATTCGTCGAAGAACTGCACGAGCGATGCGTACTGCGTGACGTCGATCTCGTGCGGCACGCCGGGCGGATACGACGCGTACCAGATGCCGTCGGTGTTCGGCGGGAGCTGGGCCGCTGCGGTTGCTGCGGATGAGGACATGATGTGTCTCCGGTGTCGGCGAGAGTTAGCGCTTCAGCGCTTACTCTCGTCCCATGCTTTGCGGTCGACGAGAATTAGCGCGTCAACGCCTACTCTCGCCCATGCTTCGCGGACGGTGAGAGCCGCCACTTCAGCGCGCTATTCTCGCCATGTTTTTTCGTCGTCGAGCGCAAGCCAGCCCTGGCTTTCGCCGCATGACATTCGTTCGGCCCGGCCCGGCGCATCAACGCCGGCCCGGGCCGCCAGAATCGTGAATCGCTGCCTGCACGGCCATGCGCGATCAGCTCGCCGAATGCATCGCCGCCGGATCGGCAGCCGGCGCGCTCGACGGCAGCCCGAACGCCTCGCTTGCACCCGCATCGTCGAGTACGGCCGCGAAGATCGACAACTGCGCGCTGTCGGGCATCGGCGCCTTCAGCGCGGCGACGATCAGCGACGACAACCGCGCGATCATCTGAACGTCGTTCATCGTGCGGCCTTGCGAGAATTCATCGATGAGGCTTTCGGTCTCGGCACCGGCCAGTGCGCCGGACAGCGCGCCGATCGCGAAGTGCAGCCGCCAGCCGAGCTCCGTGCGCGGCAGGTGCGGCAGCGCGCGCTGGAAGGCGTCGAAGAAGCGGCCTGCGACGCTCGCGTAGTGCGCGGTCAGGAAGTTGCGCACGAACGGCGATGGGTCGGTGTACGCGCGGCCGATCAGCCGCAGGAACGCGGGGCCGCCGCGCTCGGGGTCGCGTGACGCCTTCAGCGCGGGAATGAACATCGCACCGAGCACGTGCTCGCAGGTGATGTGCGCACCGAGCTGCGCATCGAAGCGGTCGAGGATGCCGAGGCGCTCCTGGTTGAGCTGGTCGAGCCGGCGCGACAGCATCGCGTGGATCAGCGCTTCCTTGCTGCCGAAGTGATAGTTGACCGCGGCGAGATTCACCGCCGCGCGCGACGTGATCTGCCGCATCGACATCGCTTCGAAGCCATGTTCGATGAACAGGTCCTCGGCCGCATCGAGAATGCGCGCCTTCGTCCCGCCGGTCTGCCGGTTGCCGGATGACCGCGTCCCGGACGGCCGTCCGGCCGACGGTCGCCCCTCCTGACTTACTGCCATGTCCCGCCTCCCAATGCCGGTCGCCCGGCCGCGAACAGGTGATTTGATTATCTGATTCAAACAGCCGTTTTTATTAAGATAAAAAAACGCGGGCGGCGCGGGCAAGCGAGGAATCTGGACAAATTCCTCTAGTCCGATGTGCGAATGCGGAAAGTATGTCGCGCGGCCCCGGCGGGACGGGGCGCGCGTGATGGTGCGATGCGGCAATACGCGGGCTCAGCCGACGGTGGTACGCGTATTGACCGATTGCGTCATGTCGATGCCGCGCCGTTCGCGGCTGAACAGGATCAGCACGGCGATCGCGACGGCCACGATGCCGGCCACGAGCGCGAGCGCGAAACCGTAGTCGTTGCCCTGGGAAACCGCGAGCGACGCCTGCATCGTCGCATTGCCGGAAGCGAGCAGGTTGCCGAGCTGGTAGACGACCCCGGGGAAGGTCGCGCGAATCTCGTCGGGCGAGATCTCGTTCAGGTGGACGGGGATTACGCCCCACGCACCCTGTACCGAGATCTGCATCAGGAACGCGCCGGCGGCGAGCGCGACCGGGCCGCTCGAGAACGCCCACAGCGGCAGCACCGGCAGCGCGATAAGCGCGGCGACGAAGATCGCGCGACGGCGGCCGATCTTCTCCGAGATCGCGCCGAACGACAGGCCGCCGACGATCGCGCCGATGTTCAGCACGATCGTGATCCACGACACGGTATGCGGATCGAAGTGATGCTGTTCGCGCAGGAAGGTCGGATAGAGGTCCTGCGTGCCGTGCGAGAAGAAGTTGAACGCGGTCATCAGCACGATCGCGTAGATCGTGAGTTTCCAGTTCTGCTGAATCGTGGTCGCGAGACTCGGCCGCGGACGCTTTTCCATCTGCTTCCAGGCCGGCGATTCGGGCACGTGCGTGCGCACGTACAGCACGAGCAGCGCGGGCAGTACGCCGACCATGAACATTCCGCGCCAGCCGATGTACTGGTAGAAGAGGCCGAACACGATGGATGCGAGCAGGTAGCCGCTCGGATAGCCGGCCTGCAGCAAGCCGGACACGAAGCCGCGCGCATGGGTCGGCACGGTTTCCATCGTCAATGCGGAGCCGACGCCCCATTCACCGCCCATCGCGATGCCGAACAGCGCGCGCAGCGCCAGCAGCGCGGCGAGACTCGGCGCGAAGCCGGACGCGAGTTCGAGCAGCGAATAGCACGCGATGTTGACCATCAGCGTCGGACGGCGGCCGAAGCGGTCGGCGAGCCGGCCGAAGACCAGCGCGCCGATCGGGCGCATCGCGAGCGTGAGCGTCAGCGCAAACGCGACGGCGGGGATCGTCGACGCGAATTCGGCGGCGATGTCCTTCAGCACGAAGACCATCAGGAAAAAATCGAATGCGTCGAGTGTCCAGCCGAGGTAGGCGGCGATCGTGACGTTGCGTTGTTCGCGGGTCCAGCTCATGTCCGAAGTCTCCTCGCAGGCTTGCGCGCTCACGATCTTCAGGTGGATGCCGGCCCGGGTGGCGCGCGGCGCGGGGGCATGGATCGAGTGTAGGCCGCAGCGCCGTACGATGTGGGGTGCGATAGCCGCGAATCGGGAATAATCCCTACGAAATGAACTGTTGAGAAAACGGAAATGCGTGTGCGCGAGACAGGCGACAGGCGTCTGTATCATTCCGGAAGGCTTTTTGTATCAGTTATGTAATGCGCGCGATGCGCATCGCTACCGTCACCGCATCAGGAGTCCCGATGACCGAACCATCCATTGCCGCGTTGCCCGTCCTGGAAACCGGGCGGCTGTGGCTGCGCCCGCGCGTGCTGGCCGATCTCGACGCGAGCATCGAGACGGATCGCGACCCCGAAGTCACGCGCTACATCGCGGGTCCGTGGCACGACCCTGACGAACATCGTCGCTTCGTCACGCACCGGATCACGCGCGCGTACCCGCCGGGCCTCGGCTATTGGTCGATCTTCGAGAAGACCGCGCCCGACGCGTTCATCGGCTGGATCCTGCTGATTCCCGACTACGCGGGCGGCGCGCGCGACGTCGAGATCGGCTGGCGGCTCGTGCGCGCGGCATGGGGGCGCGGCATCGCATGCGAGGCCGCCGCGGCCGTCGTGCGCCATGCGTTCGACACCGTGCGGCTGCCGCGCGTGATCGCCGATATCGCCGAGGCAAATACGGGTTCGCTGAACGTTGCACGCAAGCTCGGGATGCGGCGCGTGAGCGTCGTTCACGACGGAATTCCGTACGTGCGTCATCGTCTCGAGCGCGACGACCTGCGTGCATAGTGTTGCGTCGCGTCGACGCGCGGCCGGTTGTCAGAGATGGTCAAGCGCATGCGCATCGAGGCCGCGACGTATTAACGGCTCGCGAGATCAGGAGTATCGTTGCCGGAAATTCGCAACATGGGGTACGACCATGGCACTCGGCAACGACGTTCATCTCATTCCCGTCCGGCTCGACGCACTGCGTCCGACGCAAATGACGGTCGGCTATCGCGAAGTGAAAGCGAAGCGCAAGCACTGGAAGACGCTCGACAAGCGCGCACGCAAGGCCGCGATCGAGTCGCACTGGTTTCCGGCCGTCCTCGGCCCGGGCGGGCTGCACTACATCACCGATCATCATCACCTCGGCCTCGCGCTGATCGAGGAAGGGGAGACGCGCGTAAACGCGATGCTGCTGAAGGATTTGTCCTGGCTCGACGACACGATCTTCTGGCGGATGATGGAACACAACCAGTGGGTCCACCCGTTCGGCGCGGATGGTTCGCGTCGCGACTATGCACATCTGCCGAAGGCGCTTACGGGGCTCGAGGACGATCCGTACCGGAGCCTTGCGGGCGAGCTGCGCACGGCCGGCGGCTACGCGAAGGATGCGACGCCGTTCAGCGAATTCCTGTGGGCCGACTATCTGCGCCAGCACGTGACGCTCGACCAGATCCGCAAGAGCTTCTCGAAGGCGCTCGACGTCGCGCTGCACCGTGCACACGAGCAGGACGCGCGCTATCTGCCCGGCTGGTCCGGTGTCATCGCCGTCAAACCCTGATATGCGCCCGGCGCCTACCGCCTCATGACGACTGCCCCGACCCGTCCGGATGCCGGCCCTCAGCATCCCGAGCATTTCGCCGCACTCGGTGCGGCAACGCCGCCGCCCACGCAGCGCATCGGCCTCGATGCGCTGGCCGGCCTGTCGATTGCCGGGCTGCTGATTCCCGAGGCGGTCGCGTACGCGGGTCTCGCCAATCTGCCGCCGCAGGCCGGTCTCATCGCGTTGCTGTCCGGGCTCGTCGTCTATGCGCTGAGCGGCAGCAGTCGCTTTGCGATCGTGTCGTCGACGTCGTCGTCGGCGGCGGTGCTCGCCGCGACCGTGCTGGCCGAGTCCGGGATCGCGCTTGCCGCGCAGCTCGCACTGGCGGCCGCGCTCGTCGCGATGACCGGCGTGCTGTTCATCCTGGCGGGCGTCGCGCGCCTGGGCGGCATGTCGGATTTCGTCGCGCGTCCGGTCCTGCGCGGCTTCACGTTCGGCCTGGCGCTGACGATCGTCATCAAGCAACTGCCGAAGATTCTCGCGATTTCCGTGCAGCACAGCGATGCGCCGCGCGTCGCGCTCGACCTCGTCACCGGCGCGCCGCATGCGAACCTCGCGAGCGTCGCACTCGGCGCGACCGCGCTCGCGCTGTTGTTCGTGCTCGGCCGGCGCTCGCGCGTGCCCGCGACACTGGTGGTGATCGTGCTGTCGATCGCGGCCGGGTATATGGTCGACTGGCAGCACTACGGAATAGCGATCGTCGGACACATCGATTTCCGGCACCTCGAGTTCGGGCTGCCGCATCTCGACCGCAACGCATGGATGCAGACGGTCGAGCTCGCATTCGCGCTGATGCTGATCCTGTATGCGGAATCGTACGGATCGATTCGCAACTTCGCGCTGAAGCACGGCGACAGCGTGTCGCCGAACCGCGACCTCGTCGCGCTCGGCTGCGCGAATCTCGTGTCGGGGCTGCTGCACGGGATGCCGGTCGGCGCCGGCTATTCGGCGACGTCCGCGAACGAGGCGGCCGGTGCGCGATCGCGTTTCGCGGGCTTGTGGGCGGCCGGCGTGGTCGCGCTGATCGTGTGGCTACTGCTGCCGCAACTCGCGCGCACGCCCGAGCCGGTGCTCGCGGCGATCGTGATCTTCGCGGTCAGCCATTCGCTTCATCCGTCGGTATTCCGGCCATACTGGGTCTGGCATCGCGACCGGCTCGTCGTGATCGCCGCGCTGCTCGCGGTGCTCGTGCTCGGCGTGCTGCACGGACTGCTCGCGGCCATCGGCGTGAGCCTGCTCCTGACGCTGCGCAAGTTGTCGGAGCCGAACGTGAGCGTGCTCGGCAGGCTGCGTGACGGGCACGACTTCGTCGATGTCGCGAATCATGCCGATGCGAAGCCGGTGCCCGGTGTGCTGATCGTCCGGCCCGAGGCGCAGTTGTTCTTCGCGAACGCGGACCGGATGCTCAATCGCGTGCGTGCGCTGATGAAGGCCGCGCCCGATACGCGTACCGTGCTGCTGAGTCTCGAGGAAACGCCGGACGTGGACGGCACGACGATCGAGTCGTTGCGCACATTCGCGGCTGAATGCGCGGCCCGCGGGCTGCAGTTCGCGATCGTGCGGCTCAAGGAGCACGCGCTGCATGCGCTGCGCCGTGCGGCAGATGACACGCTGCGCGACGACGCGATGTCCGAACTGAGTGTCGACGAGAGCCTGCAATTGCTGCAGGCGCGCGGTAATGGCGGGAAGGGCGCGCAAGGCGGTGCGTGAAGACGTGGGGCGAACGCGCCGTCCGGCGCGTTCCGGCGCCGCCTAGTGCGATAGCGCGGCGTCTGCCGATTCGGTGGTCGCGGAATTCGCCATGACCTCTGCCACCTCGGCAGCCGTCGGCGCATACGCACCCGCATGCGCACAGGCGACCGCCGCGCAGGCTGCCGCGTAGCGCAAATGATCGGCGGCCGTGGCGCCAGGGCGAGCGAGCTGGCTGGCGAGCCAGCCACCGATGCTGGCGTCGCCGCAGCCGACGGTATCGGCGACCTCGGTCGCGAACGCCGGCTGGAACAGCGTGGTGTCGCGGTGCAGGAGCTGCATGCCGGTCGCACCGCGCGTGACGAGAATGCTCGCGTCGGGCGCCCACGCGCGCAATTGCGCGAGCGCGGCGGCTTCGTCGAGTTCGGGGAACAGGCCGCGCAGATCTTCGTCGGAGACCTTGATCCAGTCGGCGAGACTTGCCAGCTGGCGCAGCGTGCCGCGATACGATGGTGTGGCCATCGGCGCGCGATAGTTCGGATCGAACGAGATCCGCTTGCCGCCGGCACGTGCAGCCTGCACGACCTCGATCAGGCGCGACGCAAGCGGCTCGCGCACGACGCCGAGCGAGCCGACGTGCACGACCTCGGCCGCGTCGAGCGCGCCGTCGGGCAAGTCGGCCGGATCGAACGCGAGATCGGCGCTGTTTTCACCGATGAAGAAGTAGTCGGGCGGCTGCTTCGACACCACCATCGCGAGCAGCGGCGCGCGATCGACTTGCCGGATGAAGCGCAGGTCGAGCCCGGCATCGGCGCTCCCGCGCATCAGTTCGTCGCCGAAGATATCGCGGCTGACCGTGCCGGCGAAGGCGGTCGGCACGCCGAGCCGCGCACCGACGCGCGCCACGTTCCAGCACGAGCCGCCAGCGACGCTGCGCCAGTGCTGCGCGTCGTCGCGGATGAAATCGGTCAGTGCTTCGCCGAATACGATCAGGCGAGGGAACGTCGTCGTCATGTCGAAACCTTGTGCCGTCGCGTGTCGCTCGGCGGTGCAGCGGTTGAGGGGGGCGGACGGGCGGGGCCGGTGCCGCGCGCGGCGACGCGGCCCGGCGCCGCCCGGGATCGCGGGTCGGTAGCGTCGCGCGATCAGCGCGGGCTGCTCCAGCCCTTGTAGCCCTTCACGTTGTCGCGTGTGACGAGCGACGGCTCGATCAGGATCATCGGGTTGGCCGGCTTCTGGCCGTTCATGATCCCGTAGCCGACGTTGACGGCTTGCTGCGCCATCGCCCACGGGTCCTGGCTCGACGACGCCTGCACGAGCGTGTTCGACTTCAGCGCCACTTCGATGTCGGGTGCACCGTCGACCGACGTGATCACGATATTCGGGCGATTCAGCTGTTTCGCCGCGAGATCGCTGCCGATTGCCTGCGGATCGTTGATCGTGAACACGCCGTCGAGCTTCGGAAAGCGCGTCAGATAGCCCTGCATCGCGTTCATCCCGCCTTCGCGCGAGCCCTTGCCATCCTGGTCGCTCGACAGCAGCTTGATGCCCGGGTTTTTCGCGAGCACGGCCTTGCAGCCGTTCACGCGATCGATCACGGCCGACACCTGCGGGCCGTTCTCGATGATCACGTTGCCCTTGCCGTTGAGCTTCTTCGCGAGGTAGTCGCACGCGAGTTCGCCGGCCTTCACGTTGTTGGTCTGCACGGTCGCGTTCGCGCCGGCCGCAGCCACGTCAACCGCGACGACCGTGATGCCGGCCGCCTGCGCCTTCTTCACCGCCGGCTCGATCGCCTTCGGATCGGTCGCGTTCAGCAGGATCATGTCGACGTGCGCGGAGATGAAGTTGTCGATCTGCGTGAACTGCTTGTTCAGATCGTAGTCGGCCGATACCGCCGTGACCTTCGCGTTCGGGTTGAGCTGTTTCGCGCGCGCTTCGGCGCCTTTCACGATCGTGACGAAGTACGGGTTGCCGAGCGATCCAACCGTGACGCCGATCGATTTCAGTGGCTTGTCGGCCGCGTGGGCGGCGGTGGCGCTGAAGGCGAGCGCGCAGGCGATGGCGGTCAGGGCGGCTTTGTGCTTGAACATGTCGTTGTGTCTCCGAAAGGTCCGTTGGCGGACGGGCGCAGGAGGACCTGCCTGCGCCCTGATGGTTGGATGGTGAGAAATGCGCGGTGAGGAATGCGCGTCAGGTGCGGGCCGAGTCGCGCTGGCGATAGCGGTCGAGCGCGACTGCGCCGATGATCACGAGCCCCTTGATGATGTATTGCCAGATGTCGGACACGCCGAGCAGCACGAGGCCGTTGGTCAGCACCGCGATGATCAGCGCGCCGATCAGCGTGCCGACGATCGAGCCGACGCCGCCGACGAAGCTCGTGCCGCCGAGGATCACCGCCGCAATGGCATCGAGTTCGTACGACTGGCCGAGTTGCAGGCCGTTGGCCGCATAGAGCCGCGCGGCCGACATCACCGCGCCGAGGCCGGCGAGCAGGCCCGACGCCGCATACACGAACAGCTGGATCGCCCGCACGTTGATGCCTGACAGCCGTGCGGCTTCCGGGTTGCCGCCGACCGAGTAGATTCGCATCCCGAGCACGGTGCGGCGCAGGATGAACCACGACAGCGCGATCACCGCGACCGCGATCACGACGAGCCACGGCACCCCGAGGATCGTGCCGTTGCCGATGAACGCGAACGGCAATTGCGGGTTGAAGACGGTCGTGTCGTTGCCGATCAGGCGGGCGACGCCGCGCACGGCCGTCATCGCGCCGAGCGTGACGATGAACGGCGGCAGGCGCAGGAACGAGATCAGGCCGCCGTTGAGCGCGCCGAACACGAGGCCGACCGCGAGCGCGATCGGCACGCCGAGCCAGCCCCAGCCGGGAATGGTCGACGCGAGCAGCGCGGCGACGGCTGAAGCGGCGAGCACCGAACCGACCGACAGGTCGATGCCGCCCGTCAGGATCACGAAGGTCATGCCGGCGGCGAGCACGATGTTGATCGAGGCCTGCTGCGTGACGATCGACAGGTTCTGCAGCGTGAAGAAGCCGTCGGTCAGGAAGCCGAAGCCGATGCACAGAACCAGCAGCACCGGCAGCATGCCGGCGGTGCGCATCAGCGATTGCATGCGAGCGCGATGATCGGCGCCGCGCATCAGGGGCGTACGGTTGGCCACCGGATGGGCCGTCGCGGAAGCGAGGTTCCGCTGCTTGGTCGGGTTGATCATGTCGGTACCTGGACGTAAGAGGGGGATGAAGGGGCCGTGGTCAGTGCGCGTCGGCGAGTTCGGCCTGCGAGCCGGTGGCGAGCGCGATGATCGCCTCCTGCGTGATGGGCGTGTGCATGTGGCCGCCGAGTTGGCCGGCGATCTCGCCTTCGCGCATCACGAGCACGCGATCGGCGACGCCGATGATTTCCGGCAGCTCGCTCGAGATCACGATCACGCCGACGCCCGCACGGGCCAGTTCGTTGATGATCCGGTAGATCTCGGATTTCGCGCCGATGTCGACGCCGCGGGTCGGTTCGTCGAGGATCAGCACGCGTGGCTTCGTCTCGAGCAGGCGCGACAGCAGCACTTTCTGCTGGTTGCCGCCCGACAGCGCGCCGACGTTCACGTTCGCGTTCGGCACGCGGATCGACAGCGAGGCGATCGCGTCGCGCGCGCGTTCGGCGCCGCGTGCGAGATCGAGCGCGCCGAGCCGAGCGTCGCGGTTGCATACCGAGATGTTGATGTTGTCGCGCACGCTCATGTCCAGGAACAGGCCCTGGCGCTTGCGGTCTTCCGTCAGGTAGACGAGGCCGGCGTCGATCGCATCGCGTGGCGAATGCGCGCCGAACGTACGATCGCCCAGCTTCACTTCGCCGCGCGTGCGCGGCTCCGCGCCGAAGATCAGGCGCGCGAGCTCGGTGCGGCCCGCGCCGACGAGCCCGGCGATGCCGAGCACCTCGCCCGCATGCAGGTCGAGGCTGCAGCCGCGCACGCGGTCGCCGTCGGCGATGTCGCGTACCGACAGCAGCAGGTGGCCGGGGTCGTACGGCGCATGTTCCTTCTTGTAGAAGCCCGAGATGTCGCGGCCCACCATCATTGCGACGAGCCGCTCGGCCGACAGCGATTCGCGCTCGAGCGTGCCGACGTACGATCCGTCGCGCAGCACCGACACGCGGTCGGACAGTTCGTAGATCTCGGCCATCCGGTGGCTGATGTAGATGATCGCCAGACCTTCCTCGCGCAGCTGGCGGATCAGGCCGAACAGGTGCTCGGTCTCGCGCGACGACAGCGGGGTCGTCGGTTCGTCCATCACGAGGATGCGTGCGCGGGTGTGCACGGCGCGCGCGATCTCGACGAGTTGCTGCTCGGCGATCGACAGCGTGCCGACGAGCGTGTCGGGTCCGAACGGGGCGCCCAGCCGCGTGAGCACGTCCTGGCAGCCGCGCGCCATCGCCGCGCGGTCGATGGTGCCCCAGCGGCGGTTGCCGCGCCGCAGTTCGCGACCGACGTAGATGTTTTCCGCCACGGTCAGGTTCGGCGCGAGGCACAGCTCCTGGTAGATCACCGCGACGCCCGCATCGCGCGCGGCGAGCGGGCCGTCGACGTCGATGCGCTCGCCGTCGATCAGGATTTCGCCGCCGGCGTCGGCGCGGTATGCACCTGACAGGATCTTCATCAGCGTCGATTTGCCCGCGCCGTTCTCGCCCATCAGCGAGTGGATCTCGCCCGGATAGACGGTCAGGCTGACGTTGTCGAGCGCGCGCACGGCCGGGAACGTCTTGCTGATCCGGCGCATCTCGAGCAGCGGCCGGGGCGACTCAGAACGCGACATGGTTGACCTCCTGCGATTCGGTGCGGGCGCCCTTGAGAATGCCGGCCCGCGGGGAGAAGTTGAAGAACATCGGCAGCGTCGCGGCGCCGATCGCACCGGCGTCGGCGCCGAACGTGCCGCGCACGAGCGTCGGCGTGCCGCGCGCTTCCGGCGCGGTGGCGACGAGCGCCGCGCGCAGGCGGGTCGTCAGCGCATCGAGCAGGCCGGCGTCGGTATCGGCGTCGAGTACGACCACCGGCGCATCGACGACGCACAGCACTGCGCGCAATGCCGGGGCGAGTGCGTCGACGCAGTCGTCGATCCATTCGTCGACCGCCGGCAGGCCGCGCGCAATGCAGGTCTCGAGGTCGGCGCGGTTCTCGACCGTCTCGCCGTGATGACGCAGGTGGCGCACGAGCGCATGCAGCGATGCGCGGGCGAGCAGGATGTCCCATGGGCCGCGCGGCGGCGGCGCGGAGGCCAGCCGGCTCGGCGGGACAGGAATCACGGCGATGTCGCCGGCATTGCCGGTCACGCCGCGCAGGCAGTCGCCGTCGATCGCGATGCCGCCGCCTATCGCGGGACCGATGAACAGGTACACGAAGTCGTCGCACTGCCGACCGTAGCCGTAGAACAGTTCGGCGATCGCGGCCGCGTTGCCGTCGTTTTCGCCGAACACGGGCAGCGACAGCGTGCGCCCGAGGTCGCTCGCGAAGTCGACGTCTTCCCATGCGCGGAACGTGTCGGGCGCGAGGCCGAGCTCGCGCATCCAGGCGCCGAGGTTGTACGGCTGCGCGACGCCGACGCCCGTCAGGCGCGCGCGCTCATGTGCGGGAAGCAGATCCTGCATCGCATCGATGTCGTGCCGCACGATTTCGAGCACGTCCGCGGGCGGGGGGAGCAGCGTGTCGTGGGAGCGGCGGCCGAGCACGTCGCCCGCGAAATTGACGAGCGCCGTCTCGATGCGCATCCGGTCGAGATGGACGCCGATGCCGAACGCGCCGCGCGGATCGAGGCGGATCAGCGACGCCGGCTGGCCGCGCTGGCCTTCGGTGCGGCCGGCGAATGCGATCAGCTTCGCATCGGCGAGCGATGCGATGATGCTGCCGACCGCCGTGCCCGTCATGTTCGCGAGACGGGCGAGATCGGCCTTCGAGGCGCTACCCGCACGGCGCAGCGTCTTCAACAGCAGGCGCTCGTTGTAACGGCGCACGTTGGCCGAGTTGCTTCCCTGGCCGATGTGCGGGCTTCTCATGGCGTCTCCTTCCATGGGCGCGTCGGCTGCGACGCATTAAATAAATCACGTTGATTTATTTAACCGCGTGGGCGGCGGCGTGTCAGCCTAGGGAAATCCCGGTTTTGCCCCGAGGCGAGGAAGACGTAGAGGGGCGAAGCGATGCGCGTGCAGAACGGCGGGCGTGGAGCCCGCATGCGGTGCTTGTTGAGAGATCGGTGCAAGCCGCGTTGCAGCTGGATCGGCAAGCGCGCGCAGTGATTCCGGAGCCGGAAATGAAAAAAGGCCGGCATAAAGCCGACCTTTTCAAGAAACAGATGGTGCCCAGGAGAGGACTCGAACCTCCACGATGTTGCCACCGCTAGGACCTGAACCTAGTGCGTCTACCAATTCCGCCACCTGGGCACGTTTCGCTTTGCTGCATCGCGAAAGACCGCAATTATAGCGTGATGAAAGGACGTGTCAACAGATTTTTGCGCGATCGGCCGGATATGTGAAAAAGCGTGCGCCTGGTTCGTCGCGTTTGAATGCGGTTGCTGGTCGATGCGGGGCGAGGAATCAACGTCGGGACGATCGAGCCGATTTCCGGAATGCACATTCACGTTTGTCGCTGGAGAAATTGTTGTCGATGGCGTTCTGTCTTGCGCGTTGCCCGCGGCTATGAGGTGCAATTGGCGGCGATCGTCCGTCCGTCGCGCGGACCGTGTGTGCGCGCCGACGAGGGCGCGTAATGACACGTGCGGCGCATGTGGGGAGAAATCGATAGTGACCCGACTATGTCTGTTACCATTGCGGTTACGTTTATTGCGGGACGGTCCGCCTCAAGGAGTGTGTCATGTCTGAAATCGCGGTGGTTTTTCATAGCGGCTACGGCCACGCAGCCGTTATTGCGGACGCCGTTGCTCGCGGCGTGGAGAAAGTCGACGGCGCGTCGGTCAAGCTGATTCCCGTCGACGCGATCGACGAACACTGGGAGTACCTGGAGCGCGATGCGAAGGCGATCATCTTTGGCTCGCCGACCTACATGGGCAGTGCGTCCGCTCAGTTCAAGGGCTTCATGGATGCATCGTCGAAGTACTGGGGCAAGTGGCGTGACAAGCTGGCGGCCGGTTTCACCGTGTCTGCTTCGCAAAGCGGCGACAAACTGTCGACGTTGCAACAACTCGCGGTCTTCGCTGCCCAGCATCAGATGCTGTGGGTCAGCCTCGGTCTGATGCCCGGCAACAACAGCAGTGCGGGTTCGGTCAACGATCTGAATCGGCTCGGGTCGTTCCTTGGTGCGATGGCGCAGGCAAATGCGGACGAGGGTGGCGACGCGATTCTCGAGAGTGACCGCAAGACGGCCGAAGTGCTGGGCGAGCGTGTCGCGATTGCTGCGAAACGCTGGAACGGCGCCTGAGGTTGGTGGCCGGGCGGGTCTCGGTGGCCGTTCGGCTGCAGGAAGGGTGATGTGCTTGTCGCGTGTCCGCCGAGTTCGCTTCGTTACTCGCGTTCCTGCGCGTGAAAAAGAAAAAGGCCGGCTAAAAGCCGGCCTTTCTAAATAAGTGGTGCCCAGGAGAGGACTCGAACCTCCACGGTGTTGCCACCGCTAGGACCTGAACCTAGTGCGTCTACCAATTCCGCCACCTGGGCACGTTTCGCTTGCTGCGATGCGAAGACCGCTATTTTAGCGTGTCTCGGCAGTCTGTCAATACAAATTGAGCGATGACGATAAAAATTTTGTACGTCGCATATCGTGGCATCACGCGCTCGGTCGTTTTCACGTCGAATCTCCAGAGCGGCGCCGTGTTCGGGCGGTCTCCGAGTGCTCGCGCAGCCATCCCGTCTGCGCCAGTCAGGTCGGACACGATCCGAGGGCGTCGGAGCTGCCGCGTTTGGGGATGATGGACCTGCCTTTCGTTGACGACACTTCCCGCGCGGTGTGCGCGAAGAGCGCATGCGCGGCCTGAGCATGTCGTGGCATGGCGCCTGGTACCAACGAGGAGGGCAATCGATAACGGACTCACTCTGCTATCGGCCGGCGGGGGGGGGGCATATGGCGCGGCCGGCACGCGTAATGTAGCGCTTGAAATGAAAAAAGGCCGGCATGAAGCCGACCTTTTCAAAAACAGATGGTGCCCAGGAGAGGACTCGAACCTCCACGATGTTGCCACCGCTAGGACCTGAACCTAGTGCGTCTACCAATTCCGCCACCTGGGCACGTTTTGCAGTAGTTGCTTGCTGCAAAGAAGCGAAATTATAGCGCCCCAATTTATCGTGTCAACACTTTTTTGCAATGCACCGCAAACCGGCCGCTGCGGCGCCTGCACGCGCCATTCGCGTCATTTGGCAACACAGGCGGGTGATAGAATGATCCGCCGCCGTCACTATAGAACTGTCTGACGGACACTTCTATGTTGATGCCGTGCACCATCAGTCAACGCAACGAGAACAATCATCGACAAACCCTTGAGCAAATATCCGTACCCCATTCCGAGCCGTGAAGAAATTCTCGGCGTGCTGCGTACGAGCGACGCGCCGCTGGCAGCCAACGACATCGCCGAAGCGTTGTCGATCAAGCGCCAGGAGCGCGAAGGGTTCTTCCGGCGTGTCGCCGCGATGGAACGCGACGGTCAGATCCGCCTCGACAAGCGCGGCCACTACCAACTCACCCACCCGTCGAACTTCGTCGCTGGCCGCGTGCAGGGGCATCGCGACGGCTACGGGTTCGTGATCCGCGACGACGGCCAGGACGACCTGTTCTTGCCGAACGGCGAAATGCAGAAGGTCATGCACAACGACCGCGTGCTTGCGCGGATCGTCGGCTACGATCGCCGCGGCCGCCCGGAAGGCCATGTCGTCGAAGTCACCGAGCGCGCGAACAAGCGCGTGATCGGCCGCCTGCTCAACGAGAACGGCGCGTTGATCGTGGCTCCCGAAGACAAGCGCATCGGCCACGACATCCTGATCACGCAGAACGTGAAGAAGGCGAAGGTCGGGCAGGTCGTCGTCGTCGAGCTGACCGACTTCCCGAGTCGCCATTCGCAACCGCTCGGCCGCGTCGTCGAAGTGCTCGGCGACATCGACGATCCGGGCATGGAAATCGAGATCGCGGTGCGCAAGTACGGCGTGCCGCACGAATTCAGCCAGCCGGCGCTCGATGAAGCCGCCGCGCTGCCCGACAAGGTGCGGCCGGCCGACCTGCGCTTCCGCGTCGATCTGCGCGACGTGCCGCTCGTGACGATCGACGGCGAGGATGCCCGCGATTTCGACGACGCCGTTTACTGCGAGCCGACCAAGGTCGGTCGCGGCGACGGCTTCCGCCTGATCGTCGCGATCGCCGACGTGTCGCACTACGTGCAGCCGGGCAACGGCCTCGATGCCGACGCACTGGAGCGCAGTACGTCGGTCTATTTCCCGCGCCGCGTGATCCCGATGCTGCCGGAGAAGCTGTCGAACGGGCTGTGCTCGCTGAATCCGCAGGTCGACCGCTGCGTGCTCGCGTGCGACATGGTGATTACCGCGCGCGGCGAGATCAAGGCTTACCAGTTCTATCCGGCCGTGATCCATTCGGCCGCGCGCCTGACGTACACCGAAGTCGCCGCCGTGTTGTCGAACACGAAGGGGCCGGAGGCGGCGCGCCGCGCGGATCTCCTGCCGCACCTGCAGGATCTGTACGGCGTCTACAAGTCGCTGTTCGCCGCACGCCAGAAGCGCGGCGCGATCGATTTCGACACGACCGAGACGTACATCGTCTGCAACTCGCAGGGCAAGATCGAGCAGATCGTGCCGCGCCAGCGCAACGATGCGCACAAGCTGATCGAGGAGTGCATGCTGGCCGCGAACGTCTGCGCGGCCGACCTCCTGAAGCGCAACAAGCATCCGGGGCTGTACCGCGTGCACGCGGGCCCGACGCCGGAGAAGCTCGAGAACCTGCGCGCGTTCCTGCGCGGCATGGGTCTGTCGCTCGGCGGCGGCGACAAGCCGCACGCGAGCGACTACGCGGCGCTGATGGCACAGATCCGCGACCGGCCCGACGCGCAGATGCTGCAGCCGATGCTGCTGCGCTCGATGCAGCAGGCCGTCTACAGTCCGGACAACATCGGTCACTTCGGTCTCGCGTATGAAGCGTACGCGCACTTCACGAGCCCGATCCGCCGCTATCCCGATCTGCTCACGCACCGCGCGATCTACTCGATCCTGTCGGGCAAGAAATACGTGCCGAAGGCGCCGGAAGGCTTCGAGCTGAACACCGCGCTGTCGCCGCGCGCCCGCGCGATGCAGCAGGCCGACGACGAAGCACGCGGCCGTTCGCGCTCGAACACGGCGATCTGGGAGGAACTCGGCCTGCACTGCTCGGCGAACGAGCGCCGCGCGGACGAAGCGTCGCGCGACGTCGAGGCCTGGCTCAAGTGCTACTTCATGCGCGACAAGCTCGGCGAGGAGTACGGCGGGATGGTGAACGGCGTCACGTCGTTCGGCATCTTCGTGCAGCTCGATACGCTGTTCATCGAAGGGCTCGTGCACGTCACGGAACTCGGCTCGGACTACTTCCAGTACGACGAGATCAAGAACGAGCTGCGCGGTGAGCGCACCGGCATCCGCTATCGGCTGTCCGATCGCGTGCGCGTGCAGGTGAGCCGCGTCGATCTCGACGCGCGCAAGATCGACTTCCGCCTCGTGCGCGACACGCCGGTGAAGGCGCCGCGTCCGGCACCGGCGCCGGCTGCCACAGGCAACGGTAACGGAAACGATCGCGGCCCGCGCGTGCGATCGTTGCCGCCGGTGGAAGAGGCCGCGCCGCGTCGCAAGAAGGCAGCGAGCGCGCCGACCGCCGCGGTGAAGGAGGCGCGTGCCGCGCGTGCCGCGAAGAAGAAGGGCGGCGTGGCGGCGAAGACGGCCGCGAAGAAGACGCACGCCCGCAAGAAGTATTGAGCGTTCGGGGCAGCGCACATGCGCGCGCCCTTGCAGTATCGAGAGACGCCGCGTTCTCCCGGTCACCGGCCGGTAACGCGGCGCTTTCCTTTTCCATGGATCGCGGCTGCGCCCATCGCGCGGCCGCACGTTTGATCGAAGGTTGTTCCAGTCATGTCACGTCTGAAGGTTCTTTACGGTTTTCATGCGGTGACCGCACGTTTGCGGCACGATGCGTCGACGGTTGCGGAGGTGCTGTACGACCAGACGCGCCGCGACCGCCGCATGCAGGACTTCCTGCACGCCGCGAAGGAAGCGGGCGTGCGGCTGATCGCAGCCGATGAAACCCGCCTGTGGGGCCTCGCGCATACCGAGCGCCACCAGGGCGTCGTCGCGCGTGTCGAGGACGTTCCGCTTGCGCAGAACCTGTCCGAACTGCTCGATGGCATCCAGGGCCCGGCGCTGCTGCTGGTGCTCGACGGCGTCACCGATCCGCACAACCTCGGCGCATGCCTGCGTGTCGCCGATTCGGCCGGCGCGCATGCGGTGATCGCCCCGCGTGACCGCGCGGTCGGCCTGAACGCGACCGCGGCGAAGGTCGCGAGCGGCGCGGCCGACACGGTGCCGTACATCACGGTCACGAACCTCGCCCGCGCGCTGCGCGAGTTGAAGGAGGCCGGCGTGTGGATCATCGGCACGTCGGACGAGGCGCCGGGGACGCTGTACGACACGAAGCTCGACGGCCCCGTCGCAATCGTCATGGGCGCGGAAGGCGAAGGCATGCGCCGGCTCACGCGCGACACCTGCGACGAAGTGATGAGCATCCCGATGGCCGGCAGCGTCGAAAGCCTGAACGTGTCGGTCGCGAGCGGCGTGTGCCTGTACGAAGCGGTGCGACAGCGGCGCGTGAAGGGCTGATACGCGGGCTGACGCACGCGGCCTCGCGCGACGCGCGGGCCGTCACGACCCGAACGACGCGTGCCGCGACCATGCGCGGCACGCGGCTCCCGGAACTCGGACCATGATCCTGTTTCGCCTCGGCGCATCGTGCGCCATCCTCGGCCTGCTGGCTGCCTGCACATCGCCGTCGCTGGTCGAGCGCGGCACCTACTACGCCGATACGAGCCTGCATGCGCGCGGTGCCGATTCACGGATCCGCTTTCTCGTCATGCATTACACCGAAAGCGACGAAGCGAAATCGCTGCGCACGCTGACGGGCGATTCGGTCAGCGTGCACTATGTCGTGCCACCGCAGCCGCGCATCGAACACGGGATGCCGGTCGTCTACCAGCTCGTTCCCGAATCGAAGCGCGCATGGCATGCGGGCATCAGCGCATGGCAGGGCGCGACCGAGCTCAACGCCGCGTCGATCGGCATCGAGAACGTGAACCGCGGCCCGCTGGATCCGCAAAACCGCACGTGGCAGCCATATCCGCCCGAACAGGTCGATGCGCTGATCCGCCTGTCGAAAGACATCGTCGCTCGCTACGGAATCCCGCCGACGCGCGTGGTCGGGCACAGCGACATCGCGCCACAACGCAAGATCGATCCGGGGCCGCTGTTTCCGTGGCGCGCGCTGGCTCAAGCCGGCGTCGGTGCCTGGCCGGACGATGCGACCGTGGCCGCGCGGCTAGGCGGCCGCGATCCGCACTCGCTCGTCGACGTGCGGGAATTGCAGCTGAAGCTCGCACGCTACGGCTATGACGTGCCGACCGACGGCGTGCTCGACGAGCGCACGCGACGCGTATTCGCCGCGTTTCAGATGCATTTCCGGCCATCCGACTATGCGGGCAACCCGGATGCTGGGACCGATGCGGTCGCGCAGGCGCTGCTCGACAAGTATTTCCCCGCCACGCCGCCAGCGGAGGACGCAGCCGCAACGGGCGCGCCCTGACGATCGATCGGCGCGCCAGGCGCTGCAACACGCGCCGAAAAAGCCCGGGTCGTCATCCGAGTCCGGTAAACTGCCGGTTTTCCGCAATCCCGCTGTATTACCACCCCATGACTCAAGACGAACTCAAACGCCTGGTCGGCCAGGCAGCTGCCGATTATGTGATCCAGAACGTGCCGGAAGGCGCCGTGATCGGCGTCGGCACCGGCTCGACCGCCAACTGCTTCATCGACGCGCTCGCGGCCGTCAAATCGCGTTACCGCGGCGCCGTGTCGAGCTCCATCGCGACGACCGAACGCCTCAAATCCCACGGCATCAAGGTGTTCGACCTGAACGAGGTCGAATCGCTGCAGGTGTACGTCGACGGTGCCGACGAGATCGACGCGAGCGGCGCGATGATCAAGGGCGGCGGCGGTGCGCTGACGCGCGAGAAGATCGTCGCGTCGGTGGCCGATACGTTCGTCTGCATCGCCGATGGCAGCAAGCGCGTGCCGGTGCTCGGCGCATTCCCGCTGCCGATCGAGGTCGTGCCGATGGCGCGCACGGCGATCGGCCGGCGCGTGACCGCGCTGGGCGGCGTGCCGGTGCTGCGCGTGACGAAGGATGGCGCGCCTTACATCACCGACAACGGCAATGAAATCATCGACGTGAAGGGGCTGCAGATTGCCGATCCGCGTGGTTTCGAAGCGCAGGTGAACGCATGGCCGGGCGTCGTGACGGTCGGCCTGTTCGCCGAGCGCGGCGCGAATCTTTGCCTGCTCGGCACGGCAAACGGCGTTGAAACGATCGTTTATCCCGATTAATAAAAACTGAATGAGAAGCAGTCCGTAATGGCGTCAGGATGCCGTAATGGATTGCATGCTCAAATGCGACGGAAAGCCCGGCCCGGCAAGCGCAGCGCGCTTTCCGGGCTTTTTTTGAAGCCTTATAAATCACCACGTCAAAAAGAGGGATAACCCTGTCAGGTGTTTACCAGATAGCGAAATATCCCCGAACTCATCAACTTATAGATCATAAGAACAGTCGTAACCAGGGCCGGCGGAACTGCGGAGCAGGTGTTCGCAAATCGACGCACGGGGAGGTGTCATGGAGCAGGGCAAAGACCGGTCACTGGTCGCCAAAGTGATGGATGGGCTTGTCGCGGGTATCGTCGAGGACAAGTACGGCGGCATTTTGCCGCCGCAGGACGTGCTGTCGAAAGAGTTCGACGTGAGTCGCACGGTGATGCGCGAAGCATTGTCGATGTTGCTTGCGCGCGACATGCTCGACGTGCGTCCGAAAGTCGGTACGCGCGTTCGACCGATGCGCGACTGGCGCATGATCGACGAAGACGTGGTGAGCTGGCGGTTCCGCGCGAAGCCGGACCCGCAGTTCATGCGTGACGTCATCGAATTCCGGATGCTGATCGAACCGCGCGCGACCGCGCAGGCGGCCGTCCGTGCGACGGCGGTCGACATCGCGGGCATCCGCGAGGCGTTCGAAGCGTTCAAGGTGCTGCACCCGGGCGACCCCGGATACGACACGGCGGATGAACTGCTGCACACGCGGATCGTTCAGGCGAGCGGCAACCAGTTTTTCCAGCAGATGGCGGCCATCGTGCGCGGTGCGGTTCGTCTCGTGAATCCGCGCGTCGCGCAGAAGGACGGCGCACACGACGTCGCGGTGAAGGCGCATGCGCGCGTCGTCGATGCGATCGAACGCCGCGATCCGCGCGAAGCCGAAGCGGCGTCGCTTGCGCTGATCGATTTCAGCGCCGACGAGATTTCGCGCGATTTCTCCGTCGACGTGCCCGTGCGCGCCTGAATCTGCAAGCTTCGCTTATCCGTGCGCCGGCGAGCCGTTTATCATGACGGCCGGCCGGCAGCGTGCCGGCCACCGTCATACGACCGACACGGAAGATCCGGATGAACGACCTCGACAACCGCCCGGTGCGCTTCGGCATCGTCGGCGCAGGCAGCATCGCACGCCGATTCGCGCAAAGCCTCGCTCACGTGCCGGGTGCCACGCTTGCCGGCGTATGGGCACGCCGCGCCGACGCGGCAATTGCCTTCTGCGACAGCTGCGGCGGCACGCCGGCCGCCAGTCTCGACGCGCTCCTCGCGAGCGACATCGACGCGGTTTATATCGCGACTCTCCACGACAGTCACGCGCTCTACGCGCAAGCGGCGCTCGCCGCGGGCAAGGCCGTGCTGTGCGAAAAACCCGCGACGCTGAACGCGACGCAACTCGATGCCGTCCTGGCTGCGGCGCGCACGGCCGGTCGGCTCTTCATGGAAGCGATGAAGCCGCCGTTCTTTCCGCTGTATCGTCGGTTGCGCGCGCACCTGAACGACGACCCGATCGGCGAGATCCGGCTCGTGCGCGCGGGCTGCGCGTCGTCGTCGGTGCCGGGCGATCATTCCGTCTACCGACTCGACCGCGCTGGCGGCGCGCTGCTCGACATCGGGATCTACGAAGCATTTCTCGCGGTCGACTGGCTAGGCGAGGCAGTCGACGTGCAGACGCTCGGCCGCATCGGCGCGACGGGCGTCGACGTGTTCGCGAGCTTGAACAGCCGTCACGCGAATGGCGGCATCGCACAGCTCTTTTGCGGGCTCGACGTGATGGGGCGCGGCGATGCGCTGATTGCCGCCGCAGGCGGGCACGTGACGATTCACGAGAAGTGGTGGAACCCGGCGCGGGCCACGATCCGCTATGCGGACGGGCGCACCGTGGAGCTCGATGCACCGGTCGAAGGCGGCGGCCTGAACTACGAGACCGCGCATTTCTGCGAGCTGTTGCGCGCGGGCGAACTCGAGAGCCCGATCATGACGCACGGCCACTCGCGCCGGATGATCGCGATGACCGACGCCGCACGCGCGGCGCTCGGCGTGCGCTATTCGGGCGAGTAGGCGGGAAGGAAGGGAAGGCGGGCGCCGGGCGCGCAACCGCGGCCCGGCGGCAGAGGTGCCGCGCTCAGTGGCGCGCGGGCAGCGACAGGCGCTTTTCGTACCAGCGCTGGACCCATTCGAGGATCTGGCACAGCACCCAGTAGACAGCGGCGGCGGCCAGGTAAAGCGGCAGCGGCTGGTAGGTCGCCGCGATCACTTCCTGCGCGCTGCGCAGCAGTTCGGTCACGGTGATCACCGACACGAGCGACGTGTCCTTGATCAGGCTGATCAGGCTGTTCGACAGGCTCGGCACCGCGATGCGCAGTGCCTGCGGGCCGATCACGTAGCGCAGCGTCTGCCCCCACGACAGCCCGAGGCTGTATGCGGCCAGCCATTGGCCGCGCGCGATTCCGTTGATCGCGCCGCGCATGCTTTCGGACATGTAGGCGGCGACGTTCGCGGACAGCGCGATCACGCCGGCGGGCGTCGGGTCGAGCGAGATGCCGAGGCTCGGCAACCCGTAATAGATGACGAAGATCTGCACGAGCAGCGGCGTGCCGCGCATCAGGCTCACGTACGCGCGCGCGAGCCACGCGAGTGCGTTGACCCAGACGCGTTCGAAGCCTTCGAGCGTCTCGCTTTGCCGGATGCCCATCATCGCGAGCACGACGGCGCCGAGCAGGCCGAATACCATCGACAGCACGGCGAACTTGACGGTCAGCACGGCACCCTGGGCGAGCACCGGCAGCGATTGGACGAGCAGGGACGTTGTCGACATGGAATACGAAGCGAAGGCGTGCGCGAAAGCGCAATCATAAACCGGACCGATAAAACAAAGGGCGGCATCGTTTCGGATGCCGCCCTTTCCGGCCCGCCGTCAGGCGGGAAACAGAGGCGTGCTTACTTGATCGGCTTCGTCACGTCGACGCCGAACCACTTGTCCGAGATCTTCGTGAACGTGCCGTCGGCTTCGAGTTGCGCCATCGCGTCGTCGATCGCCTTCTGGAACTTCGGGTTGCCCTTCTTGAACGGGATGCCCGACGGGTTCGCCGAGCCGACGTTCGCGCCCGGGCGCAACGGCAGTTGCGAGTTCTTCGTCAGGTACGCGAGCATCAGGCGGTCGTTGAGCGCCGCGTCGAGACGGCCGGCCGCGAGGTCACGCAGGTACTCGGGCGCGCCCGGGTAGGTCTTCACGTCGATGCCGGGCACCGACTTCGCCATGTCCATGTAGTTCGTGCCGAGCGCGACGCCGAGCTTCTTGCCCTTCAGGTCGTCGAGCGACTTGAACTGGCGCGTGTCGTCCTTGCGCTGGATCAACTGCGCGGACGAGTACGTGTACGCGGGCGAGAAGTCGAGCGTTTCCTTGCGCTTGTCGGTGATGCCGACCTGGTTGGCGATCACATCGAACTTGCCGGCCTGCAGGCCGGCGATGATGCCGCTCCATTCGGTCGTGACGAACTCGGCCTTCACGCCGAGCTTCGCGGCGACGGCCTTCGCGATGTCGACGTCGAAGCCGACGAGTTCGCCTTGCGGGTTCTTCGAGTTGAACGGCGGGAACGTGCCTTCGAGGCCGACGCGCAGCGTGCCGCGTTCTTTCACCTGGTCGAGAAGGTCGGCCGCATGTGCGGTGGCGGCGGCGAACGACGTACCGATCAGGCCGGCGACCAGCAGCTTCTTCAGCAGCGAAATTTTCATCGTGTGAGCTTCCTTGCCCCGGCGGGGCGCTTGATTCCGAATGTGACGTCGATCATAGCAAAAATGCAATCGACTTCTATATATCGTTTGTTTATGACTATATTACGCGGTGCGTTCGCGTGCGATCGCCTTCACGCATTC
The DNA here is from genome assembly GCF_001718315.1 of Burkholderia diffusa. Lineage (NCBI taxonomy): Bacteria > Pseudomonadati > Pseudomonadota > Betaproteobacteria > Burkholderiales > Burkholderiaceae > Burkholderia > Burkholderia diffusa. The sequence continues at coordinate 1,557,542 of NZ_CP013362.1, forward strand.
GGCGACGAGTGCGGGGCCCCGGTAGATGAAGCCCGTGTACAGCTGGACGAGCGATGCGCCGGCCGCGAGCTTCGCGCGTGCATCCTCGCCCGAGAAGATGCCGCCGACGCCGATGATCGGCACCGCGCTGCCGACTTCGGCATGCAGCTTGCGGATCACTTCGTTGGACGCGTCGAACACCGGGCGGCCCGACAGGCCGCCGGCCTCTTCCGCATGCGGCAGGCCCTGCACGGCTGCGCGCGACAGCGTCGTGTTGGTCGCGATGACCGCTTCGATCTTGTGGCGCAGCAGCGTGTCGGCGATTTCCTTGACCTGCTCGTCGTCGAGGTCGGGCGCAATCTTCAGCGCGAGCGGCACGAGCTTGCCGTGCAGGTCGGCGAGCCGCTGCTGCTTGTCCTTCAATGCGGCGAGCAGTGCGTCGAGCTCGCCCGCGCCCTGCAGCTGGCGAAGGTTCTTCGTGTTCGGCGACGAAATGTTGATCGTCACGTAGCTCGCGAACGGATACACGCGCTCGAGGCAGTAGAGATAGTCTTCCGCCGCGCGTTCGATCGGCGTGTCGGCATTCTTGCCGATGTTCAGGCCGAGGATGCCGCGATAGCGGGCCGCCTGGACGTTCTTCACGAACTGGTCGACGCCGTGGTTGTTGAAACCCATCCGGTTGATCAGCGCTTCCGCCTGCGGCAGACGGAACATCCGCGGGCGCGGGTTGCCCGGCTGCGGGCGCGGCGTGACCGTGCCGACTTCGATGAAACCGAAGCCGAGCGCCGCGAGGCCGTCGATGGCCGCGCCGTCCTTGTCGAGGCCGGCGGCAAGGCCGACCGGATTGCGGAACGTGAGCCCCATCACTGTGCGCGGCGCATCGGGCACGCGGGCCGACAGCGCGCAGGCGAGGCCCGTGCGGCCGGCGGCGCCGAGCGCGCGCAGCGTGAGGTGGTGAGCGTCTTCCGCATCCATTTTGAACAGGGATGCGCGGGCCAGCGGATAGAGGGAACTGAACACGGGAATTGGGCGGACGGCCGGAAAGAATGACAACCCGCTATTTTACCGGGAGTTGCGCGGCAAGGGCGGGCTTCGCTTCGTAGCGGTCCGCGGTGACGGTTGCCGCACCGCGCGTCGCCGTTTCATGACCGGGACGAACGCTCGCCGCTCGCGGGCACCCGCGCCCGTGACGTTCACGTCAGTTCGACCCGGAATGTCCGCCCGGCAGCGGCGCGCGAGCGAGCGCCGCATCGACCGGCGGCAGGTCGATCCGATCCGGATCGAGTACTTTCCAGCGACCGTCGAGCAACCCTTCGAGCGGATGGAAGTTTGCCTTGTAGGCCATTTTCGGGCTCTCGCGGATCCAGTAGCCGAGATACACGTACGGCAGGCCGAGGCTCTTCGCCTGCTCGATCTGCCACAGGATGTTGTACGTGCCGTAGCTCGTGTGCGGGTCGTCCGGCTCGAAGAACGTGTAGACCGACGACAGTCCGTCGCCGAGGATGTCGATCATGCTGACCATGCGCAGCTTGCCGGGTTCGCCGCCCGGCGCGTCGAGATCGCGGAACTCGACGAGGCGCGAATTGATCCGGCTTTGCAGCAGGAACTGCTCGTACTGGTCGCGGCTGTCGCGATCCATGCCGCCGCCCGCGTGGCGTGCCGACTGGTAGCGCATGTAGAGTGCGTAGTGCTCCTCGTCGTAGTGCAGCGGCGAGACCGTCGCGACGAGCGCGCGGTGTCGCTTCCACATCCGGCGTTGCGTGCGCGACGGTGTGAACGCGCCGACCGGCACGCGCACCGGCACGCAGGCGCGGCAGCCGTCGCAGTATGGACGATAGGTGAACACGCCGGAGCGCCGGAAGCCGGCCTTCACGAGTTCGGTATAGATGTCGGAATTGATCAGGTGGCTGGGCGTCGCGACTTGCGAGCGCGCGACGCGGCCGTCCAGATAGCTGCACGGATAGGGCGCCGTTGCATAGAATTGCAGCGCCGAAAGCGGTGAAAGCGGCAGCTCAGTCGGGTGAGTCATGGGCAGCTCTCGATGCAGGGAGGGAGTGCCGCGCTAGCGCTCGGTCCCGGAGGGGGCAGCCGGCCCTGCGGAGCCCGTCAGCGCGGCGAGCACGCGCTTGTCGAACTGCCACGGAATCGGCGGTTCGGCTACCGCGCGGCGCACGTGAGCGACAAAGGCCTTGCGTGCGATCTCGCGGCCGCCGAGCGACGCTAGATGCGACGTATTCTGCTGGCAGTCTATCATCTCCAGCCCCTGCTCGCGAAGATGGGCGACGAGCGCCGCCAGTGCGATCTTCGACGCATCGGTGGCATCCGCGTACATCGATTCGCCGAAGAACATCCGTCCGAACGCGACGCCGTAGAGGCCGCCGACGCGGCGTCCGTCGTGCCATGTCTCAATGCTGTGCGCGTTGCCGGAACGATAGAGCGATGTATACGCGTCGATGATTTCGGCAGTGATCCAGGTGCCGCGTTGCCCGCGACGCGGCGCCTGCGCGCACGCGCGCATCACGCCCGGAAAGTCGTGGTCGACGCGCACTTCCCACGCGGGGTCGCGCAGCACACGGCGGAGCGTCTTGCGCAGCGACGGGGACACCTTGAATTCGGCTGGCACGAGGACCATCCGCGGGTCGGGACTCCACCACAGCACGGGTTGACCGTCCGAATACCACGGGAAGATGCCGCGCAGGTAGGCCTCGATCAGGCGCGACGGCAGCAGGTCGGCGCTCGCGGCGAGCAGCCCCGGCGCGCCGGTCGCCGGACCGAGCGCGCGTTCGACGGGCGGAAACGGATCGTCCGGGCCGAGCCAGGGGACCATGGGCGGGCTCAGCCGTTGCGCAGCGAGCGGAAGATATCGCCGGTATGAACGCCGTAGTCGCCGGCGGCGCGATCGGCGAAGAAGAAGCGCAGCGTCTGGCTGACGGTCGGGAACGCGATTTCGTCCCACGGAATGTCGGCTTCATCGAACAGCTTGACTTCGAGGCTTTCCTCGCCGGCTTCGTAAACCGGATCGGTGAGCCGCGCCAGATAGAACAGGTGGACCTGATGCACGTGCGGCACGTTGAGCAACGTGAACAGGTTCTGCACCTCGACGCGTGCGCCGGCTTCCTCGAGCGTTTCGCGCGCCGCGGCCTCGGCCGTCGTTTCGCCCATCTCCATGAAGCCCGCCGGCAGCGTCCAGAAACCGTAGCGCGGTTCGATCGCGCGCCGGCACAGCAGCACCTGATCGCCCCAGACCGGCACCGTGCCGACCACGTTACGCGGATTCTGGTAGTGGATCGTGCCGCAGTGATCGCAGACGAAGCGCTCACGGTTGTCGCCCTGAGGAATGCGCGCGATGACTTCGTGACCGCAGACGGAGCAGAATTTCATGTCGAGTGGAAGGGACGAGGTGATGCGAGTGTATCACCGGGGCAGGGCATTCTCGAACGCGAGCGCATGCGCGTGGCGTGCGGCGCGATGCGTGACGTGCGATGCGCGGAATCGGGCGCCGAAAAACAAAAAGCCCGGCGTTGAGCCGGGCTTTTTGCATGAATCGGGACGTTGGTTGCGGGGGTAGGATTTGAACCTACGACCTTCGGGTTATGAGCCCGACGAGCTGCCAGACTGCTCCACCCCGCGTCCGTCGAAGAATTGAATTATATGGACTAACCCGAATGCTTGCAAGCACTTTCTGACAATCCCGTTGCAATCGCCCGCAGGGCGCTTGCAGGGCCGGCTTGGCAGGCGCGTGCGCTAGAATCGAGCGGTTTGCTCGTGTCGTTCATTCCTGCAGCGGAGTCGTGCGCGAATTGCGTCGGTGCCGTTGCAGCACTCACTACTGCATCGACGGATTCATGGACATCGCTCACGATCTGCAATCGATCGGCGCGCAGGAAAAGGCGCTCGTGTTTCCCCATTTCGACCCGGCTCGCGCCTGGGCGCTCGGCAACCGGATGCATGCGCTCGCGACGTCTCGTGGCCACGCAATCGCGATCGACATCGTCACGTTCGGCCAGCCGCTGTTCTATGCGGCGCTGGCCGGCGCGACGCCCGACAACGCCGACTGGGTGCGCCGCAAGCGCAACGTCGTCGCGCATTTCCGCCGCAGCTCGTATGCGATCGGCCTGCGCATGCAGCAGGCCGGCGCCACGCTCGCCGACAAGCACGGACTGCCGATCTCCGAATATTCGCCGCACGGCGGCGCGTTTCCGCTGACCGTTGCGGGGGCCGGCGTGATCGGCTCGATTACCGCGTCGGGGCTGCCGCAGCGCGCGGATCACGAGTTCGTCGTCGAAGCGCTGTGCGCCGAGCTCGGGCAGGACTATGCCGTGCTGGCGCTTGCAAGGAGCTGAGCGATGCAGCTTCCCGGTTACGCATGGCTCGCGATCGCGATCGTCGCGGAAGTGGTCGGCACGTCCGCGCTGCGCGCGGCGGACGGTTTCACGCGCTTCTGGCCGTCGGCGCTCGTCGTGGCCGGTTACGGCATCGCGTTCTACTGTCTGTCCCTCACGTTGCGCACGATGCCCGTCGGCATCATCTATGCCGTGTGGTCGGGTGCCGGCATCGTGCTGATCACGCTCGTCGCGATGCTGCTCTATCGCCAGGTGCCGGACCTGCCGGCCGTGATCGGCCTCGGGCTGATCATCTCGGGCGTCGTGGTGCTGAACCTGTTCTCGAAGATGCAGGCGCACTGAACGTGCGCCCGCGATACGCCGGATGGCTCACATGACCGATTCCACTTCCGCTTCCGCGGAATCCGCCCAGCCCGACGTCCGCGCGTATGTCGCGAACCGCATCGGCTATCTCGAACTGAACCGGCCGAAGGCACTGAATGCGCTGTCGGTCGGGATGATCCGGCTGATGCAGCAGGCGCTCGACGCGTGGCGCGACGACGCCGACGTGGTCGCCGTCGTCGTGCACAGCCCGCATCCTCGCGCATTCTGCGCGGGCGGCGACGTGCGCTTCTTCCACGACGCGTGGCAGCGCGGCGACCGCGATGCGGTCGATACGTTCTTCATCGAGGAATACACGCTCAACCATACGATCTTCACCTATCCGAAACCGTACATTGCACTGATGCACGGCGTCGTGATGGGCGGCGGCATGGGCATTTCGCAGGCGGCACGGCATACGGGCGGCCTGCGCGTGGTCACCGACTCGACGAAGATGGCGATGCCCGAAACGCGCATCGGCCTGTTCCCCGATGTCGGCATGAGCTGGTTTCTCGCACGCGCGCCGGGCGCGATCGGCCGCTATCTCGCGGTGACCGGCGCGACGCTCGACGCAGCCGACGCACTCTATGCGCAGCTTGCCGACGCGTACCTGCCGGATGCCGCGCTGCCCGCGCTGTTCGATACGCTGCGCCGCGCGCGCATCGACAGCGGCGCGCAGGCCGTCGCATGCGTGGCCGAAGCGGCCGCGTCGCACAAGGTCGTGCCGACGCCCGAGACGTCGGTGCTGGCCGACGCGCGCGCCGGGATCGACCGGCATTTCGCGCAAGCCGATATCGGCGCGATCCTCGCATCGCTCGACGCCGAGCAGGATTGCGCCGCAGTCGACGGCTGGGTCGAGAAGGCGACCCATGCGATGCGCACTCAGCTGTCGCCGCTGTCGATGGCTGTGTCGCTCGAAGTCGTTGAGCGGGCGCGCGGTGCGACGATGGCGGATTGCCTGCGGCGAGACCTCGACCTCACGCGTTCGACGTTCGCGCACGGCGACGTAATCGAAGGCGTGCGCGCGCTGATCGTCGACAAGGACCATCGGCCGGCCTGGCGCTTCAAGTCGATCGCCGATATCGACCATGCCGACGTGCTCGCGATGTTCGACAGCCCGTGGACAGCTGACACGCATCCGCTGCGCAATCTGAAGGACTGACGCGTCGCGGTATCGACGGGAAAAGCAAAAAGGCCGCCTGCATCGTGTGCAGGCGGCCTTTTCATTCGAGGACGCTGATGCGGCCCGGCGGCAGTGGGCAGGGGCCTTGCCGCAGAGCGTGCGTTATTCGTCCCCGGCGTCGTCGGACATGAACGCGCGCATGAACACGAGTGCGCCGAAGCCCCAGACCGCGTTCGCCGCGAAACCGGAGGCGAGCACGGGCATCATGTTGCCCGACGGCCAGATCCCGCGCAGCGGGTCGATCGCGAACACGCGAGCAGCCGTCAGCACGATACCGCCGAACACCAGCGCGCCGATCCACGGCGCCTCACGATCCGGCGCCACGCGCAGCAGCCACGCCATCGGTATCGCGCAGCATGCGCTGATCAATGCATTCGCAACGAATTCAGGAATGCCGAGCGGCGCGAACGGTTGCGTGGAGAACCCGGCGGCGGCGATCAGGTCTGCCGTATGCAGGAGCGCGAGCGTCGCTTCGCGAAAGAAGAGGGCGGCCAGGAAGCCGGACAGCAACGGCAGGATGACTTTCTGCATCGATGGGTGCATTGCAGGCGCGGCCAGCGGGGGCCGGCCGCGCGAAGTTATTCGGATAAGTGCGTCATTATAGGGCCCGGCCGACACGATATTCGCTGGAGCGTCGTGCTAATCACGAAAGCGGAAAACCTAAGCTCAAAAAAATCGTTCCAAAGCCCTGCAGCGATCCCTAGACTGATTTCCCAGAAACAGCCGTGCAATCGCGTACTCGCCCGCGGCACGGCGTGACCGGCGAGCCATCCCGATTCGAACGCACATCATGCATGCGTCGCACGTTCGCGACGCGAGCAGGGCCTCGTTTTATCCAGATTCCGGCAAGAACAGTCAAGCAGGAGCAGCAGATGAATGTTTTCTGGTTTATTCCCACGCACGGCGACAGCCGTTACCTCGGCACCGCGGAAGGCGCGCGCGCCGCGGATTACGATTATTTCAAGCAGATCGCCGTCGCGGCCGACACGCTCGGCTATGAAGGCGTGCTGCTGCCCACCGGCCGTTCCTGCGAGGATGCGTGGGTCGTCGCGTCGAGCCTGATTCCGGCGACGCAGCGCCTGAAGTTCCTCGTCGCCGTGCGTCCCGGCATCGCATCGCCCGGCCTCGCGGCGCGGATGGCCGCGACGTTCGACCGTCTGTCGGGCGGCCGTCTGCTGATCAACGTCGTGACGGGTGGCGACGCCGCCGAGCTCGAAGGCGACGGACTGTTCGCCGATCACGATACGCGCTATGAAATCACCGACGACTTCCTGAACATCTGGCGCGGACTGCTGTCCGCATCGCACGACAACGGCGGGTTCGACTACATCGGCAAGCACCTTCAGTCGAAGGGAGGCAAGGCGCTGTATCCGCCAGTGCAGCGCCCGCATCCGCCGTTGTGGTTCGGCGGATCGTCGCCGGCCGCGCACGCGATCGCCGCCGATCACATCGACACCTATCTGACCTGGGGCGAGCCGCCCGAGGCCGTCGCGAAGAAGATTGCCGATATTCGCGCGCGCGCCGAGGCGCGCGGCCGCAAGATCAGGTTCGGCATTCGCATGCACGTGATCGTGCGCGAGACCGAGGACGAAGCGTGGCGCGATGCCGAGCGCCTGATCAGCCGCCTCGACGACGAGACGATCGCTCGGGCGCAGAAGGCATTCGCGAACATGGATTCGGAAGGCCAGCGCCGGATGGCCGCGCTGCACGGCGGCAAGCGCGGCGGCCGCGAGGCCCTCGAGGTGTATCCCAACTTGTGGGCCGGTGTCGGTCTCGTCCGCGGCGGTGCGGGAACCGCGCTCGTCGGCAATCCCGAGCAGGTCGCCGAACGCATGCGCGAATACGCGGACCTCGGCATCGAGACGTTCATCCTCTCCGGCTATCCGCACCTCGAGGAGTCGTACCGCTTTGCCGAGCTCGTGTTCCCGCTGATCAAGGACAAGCGTGCGGCGCGGCCATCCGGTCCGCTGTCGGGGCCGTTCGGCGAGATCGTCGGCAACAGCTACCTGCCGAAGGCGAGCCAGAGCTGAACGAAGGAGGCCTGAGATGACAACGAAAACGTCGACGACGGGCGCGGCCGTGGCCGCGCGCGCCTGGGGCGGCATCGCGCCGTGGCTCGTGCCGCTCGCGCTGCTGGTTGCATGGGAGGTCGGCGCGCGCGTCGGCTGGCTGTCGACCCGCGTGCTGCCCGAGCCGGTGGCGGTCGTGCGTGCCGCGTGGTCGCTCGTGACGTCGGGCGAGATGTGGGCGAACGTGAAGGTCAGCACCTGGCGCGCGCTGTTCGGATTCGCGATCGGCGGCGGTGTCGGTCTGGCGCTCGGGCTCGCGACCGGCCTGTCGAAAGCGGCGGAGGTCGCGCTCGATTCGACGATCCAGATGATCCGCAACATCCCCGCGCTCGCGATGATTCCGCTCGTGATCCTGTGGTTCGGCATCGACGAGAAGGCGAAGCTGTTCCTCGTCGCGCTCGGCGTGTTCTTTCCGGTCTACATCAACACGTATCACGGGATCCGCTCGGTCGACGCGAATCTGATCGAGATGGCGAAGAGTTACGGCGTGCGCGGCTTCGCGCTGTATCGCGACGTGATTCTGCCTGGCGCATTGCCGTCGATTCTCGTCGGCGTGCGCTTCGCGCTCGGGTTGATGTGGGTGATGCTGATCGTCGCGGAAACAATCTCCGCGCAATCGGGCATCGGGTACATGACGATGAACGCGCGCGAATTCCTGCAAACCGATGTGGTGGTGGTCGGCATCCTGCTGTATGCAGTGCTCGGCAAGCTGGCCGACGTGCTGGCGAAATGGATCGAGCGCGTGACGCTGCGCTGGCACCCCGCTTATCAATCTGGAGCAAAGGCATGAATGCGACGACTTCGGCGGCCGCCTACGGCCCGCTTGCCGGCGCAGACCTCGAGGCCGAACTGGCACAGGCGCGCGTGACGGACGACGACGCACGCAATGCGGCGATCGTCGACCGGGACGGCGGTGCATCCGTCGTTCCGCTGGCACGGCGGCGCGTGGGCAGCCCGGCACAGGACGACGCGGTGACGCTGTCGGGTGTCAGCAAGCGCTTCGGCGCGCGCACCGTGCTCGACAACGTCGAACTCGGCATCGCGCGCGGCAGCTTCGTCGCGATCGTTGGCCGCAGCGGTTGCGGGAAATCAACGCTGCTGCGTCTCGTCGCCGGACTCGACGCGCCGAGCAGCGGTGCGCTCGTGACACGCGGCGAGGGCGGCGGCACGCTCGACACGCGGATCATGTACCAGGATGCGCGATTGCTGCCGTGGAAGACCGTGCTGCAGAACGTGATGCTGGGCCTCGGTCGAGGGGCACGCGATCAGGCACGCGCGGTGCTCGACGAGGTCGGGCTCCTCGAGCGCGCGAACGACTGGCCCGCGCAGTTGTCGGGCGGCCAGCGGCAGCGCGTCGCGCTCGCCCGCGCGCTCGTGCACCGACCGCAACTGCTGCTGCTCGACGAGCCGCTCGGCGCGCTCGACGCGCTGACCCGTATCGAGATGCATGCGCTGATCGAGCGTTTGTGGCGCGAGCACCGGTTCACCGCGCTGCTCGTCACGCACGACGTGCAGGAAGCCGTCGCCCTCGGCGACCGGATCCTGTTGATCGAGCAGGGGCGCGTCGCCCTCGATCAGCCGGTGCCGCTTGATCGGCCGCGCGCACGCGCGTCCGCCGCGTTCGCGGCGCTCGAGGATCGCGTACTGCAACGCGTGCTCGCCGGCGGGCCGGGTGCGGCCGAGCAGGGCGCGGCACATGAGGTCGATTACGTACGACCGGTCGGGCAGATTCGCTGGGCCGTTTAAATCCGGGCGGCGCCGGCCGCCCGCTCTCAGACTTTTTTTCTTCGGAGCGAGCAACTCGATGAGTATCACTGCAATCAACGTGCGTAATCAGTTCAAGGGCAAGGTGAGGGAGATCATTCGCGGGCCCGTCGTGTCCGAGGTCGACGTCGAGACGCCGTTCGGCATCGTCACGTCGGTGATCACGACGCGCTCGGTCGACGAACTTGAGCTGAAGGTGGGCGCGGAAGTCGTCGCGCTCGTGAAATCCACCGAAGTGTCGATCGCGCGCCTCTGAGCGTGTTTCCGATGCCGGGCGCCGCGGACGGGCCATCCGGTCATCCGTCGCGTCCGGTATTTTGATCGCGCGTTTGCCTCGGTATTCGGCGTCCGGACGAAGTGCTAGGATGGAACGACACCGACGCCGGAGGCCAACGCATGACCCCCATCCTTTCTCCCGAAGCCATCGAGGCGCTGAAGTGGATCGACCAGTTCGGCGACACCCGGCCGGTCCCCGCCGCGTTCGACGACGTCGTCTATGCGTTGCTGAACGAAGGGCTGATCTATCAGGCGGCGGCCGACCGTGTCGACCTGACCGCCGATGGCAAATCCGTTTTGTCTAACGAATACGATTGAGCGCACGGCGCCGGCCGCCGAGGCGGCCCGGCGTTGCGTCGCCACGGAGCGAGCGATGGAACCGAGAGGCAGCGATCTCGGCGATTTCAGCGAGCCGTACCGCGGCTACGAGATCGAAGTGAAGACCGAGCAGGTGTGGGACGGCGAGCATGCGCACTACCGCGTGCTGCAGGGCGCGGCCGTGCGGATCGACTGGCGGCTCGTGAAAGTCGACGGGATGCTGCTGACCGAGCGGCGCGTGATCGAGCGCGTACTCGAGGAGGCACGGCGGGCCGTCGACGCCGAACTGAAAAAGGGCGGGCCGGTCTAGTCAGGCGGCCGGGCCGGCCTGGTCGCGTTGCGGTAAAATGTCGGGTTGTTTCCTGCGCCGCTTGCTGCCCCCGAATTCCATGTCCGCACCGTCCTCGCTTCCTCCACGCCGCGTTTCCGTGGCGCCCATGCTCGACTGGACCGACCGTCATTGCCGCTCGTTCCATCGCACGCTGACGCGCGACACATGGCTGTATACGGAAATGATCACGACGGGCGCGCTGCTGTTCGGCGACGCCCAGCGGCATCTCGCGTTCACGCCAAACGAATCGCCGGTCGCGCTGCAACTGGGCGGCAGCGAACGGGACGATCTCGCGCGCGCCGCGAAACTCGGCGAGCAGTGGGGCTATGACGAGATCAACCTGAATTGCGGCTGTCCGTCCGAGCGCGTGCAGCGCGGTGCGTTCGGCGCGTGCCTGATGAACGAGCCGCAACTCGTTGCCGATTGCGTGAAGGCGATGCGCGATGCGGTGTCGGTGCCGGTCACGGTCAAGCATCGGATCGGGGTCGATGCGGTCGAGGACTACGCGTTCGTGCGGGACTTCGTCGGCACGGTGGCTGAGGCAGGCTGCGAGACGTTCGTCGTGCACGCGCGCAATGCGATCCTGAAGGGGCTGTCACCGAAGGAGAACCGCGAGATTCCGCCACTCAAGTACGACTATGCGTATCAGCTGAAGCGCGATTTCCCGTCGCTGGAGATCGTGATCAATGGCGGAATCAAGACGCTCGACGAAGTCGCGCAACATCTCGAACATGTGGACGGTGTAATGCTCGGCCGCGAGGCGTATCACAACCCGTACGTCCTCGCGGGCGTCGATGCGCGCTTCTATGGGGCGACCGGAGCGGTGCCGACGCGCGAAGAGGCCGAGGCGAAACTGATCGAATATTGTGCGGCGGAACTGAAGCGCGGCACGTATCTCGGCGCGATCGTCCGGCACGCACTCGGGCTGTATCGTGGCGTCGCGGGAGCGCGCGGTTGGCGTCGCGTGCTGTCGGACAACAAGAAGCTCGCGCGCTGCGATCTGGCCGTGTTCGACGAGGCACGCACGCATCTGAACGACGCTCTCGAAAATTTTTAAAAAAATGCTTTGCAAGACGGAAAAGTCTTCGTATAATCTTGTTCTTCGCTGCTGAACACGAAACGAAACGGCGAAGAAACAAAGCAGTATCAGTGGTGGCTGTAGCTCAGTTGGTAGAGTCCAGGATTGTGATTCCTGTTGTCGTGGGTTCGAGTCCCATCAGCCACCCCAAAGAATTCAAGCACTTGCAGCAAAAACAAGCTGACGTGTTACAAGTTTTGGAAGATGAGATTCCAAAATTTGGAAGATGATGAAACAAAAGCCCGCCGATGAGCGGGCTTTTTTGCATCCGGGGAGCAGCAAAAAGATGTCTTTCGTACAGTCGACCATCCTCTCTTCAGCATGGTGGGTCTCATCTGCAGTCGGTGTAGTGATTCTCGGGCTCTTCGGGATGTACATTAAGGACGGCCTCGATAAGCTCGCTAAAAGGGCTTGGGGGAAATGGACGCTGCGAAGCAAAGCTGCGCGCGAGTCATTCGAGGCGCAAGTCGCACTGCTCCAGACGGACCCCGGGTTGCGTGACCTGTGTTTCCAAGCTGAAATGAGAGGGCGTCATCGCGCCACGCTGGCCACGATCCAGGCAGTGTCAGGCCTCTTAATAATGCTTTTCTCAATTGCGACGCATTACGCCGCAAAGCATGGATTGATGGGGGACGTTAGCGCTTTCGCGCTTGTTGCGGTGCAAGTATTTGGTGTGTTTTCCGGGCTCTTGTCTATTGTGTGTATTGCGTCGGCGACGGTGACGATAGTCCGATGCGCTAATATGTCAGAGCGCCTACACGCTGCGCAGCTTCCTCGTACCGATGAACGAGGCGCCGCTTAGCGCGTCGCTCGCACTTTCCTCTGTCGGCGTCGGTCGTATGTCTTCCGCACCATACGTTCGTCTGCATGGCCGGTCGCGTCGATGATGCGATCGTCGCCTTCCTCTTGGCGATCGGTCACGGCGGCCGGCCGCATGTCGCGCAGTGCGAAGCGCTCGAACGGCACGCCGCGCGCCTGCGCCTCCTTCTCGCAGTAGCCCATCAGCCGCGACCAGTTCGTGTTCCATCCGCTGCGCGTGTACACCTGGCCGGCCGTGTTCCCGAACACGTGCACGCTCGACGTGCGCTGCAGGGCCAGCGCTTCATCGATCACCGCCTTCAACTCCGGTGACCACAGGACGAGTTTCACGCGCTGCTGCTCGCCGGCCTTTCGCTTTCCGATCGGCACCTCGACGCCTTCGGGCCGGATACTCTGACGGTGCAGTTCCCGCATCTCGGTCGGCCGGCTGACGGTCAGATAGGCTGCCTTCACGCAAAGCGCGAGAATCAAGTACGCGGAACTCGGGTGCTGGTCGCCGACGCTCCGGCGCGACCGCGCGACTTCCACCGCAAGATCGATTTCGTCCTGCCGCACATAGCGTTGGCGCGGCCGCGTCGGGTTGTATTCAATGCCGCGGCACGGGTTCGTTTCGACCTCGCCGCGGCGCCGGCCGAATTCGAGTATGGCGGACAATAGGGCGACTTCCTTGTTCGCCTTCGCCGGCGCGCCCATCTGCGCGCGCTTGTCGAGGTACCCGTAGACGTGCTTCGGCTTGATGGCGGCCGGCGACATCTTGCCGAAGACAGAGACGAGGCGTTTCAGCTCGTTGCGGTTTTCGTCGAGGGTGATCTGCGCCTTCCTGCGTTCGTCGGTGTGTGGCAGACCCTCTTGCCAGTCGAAATAGGCATCGGCGAGCGCCTCGAACGTTCCTGGCTCGACAGCGTCTCCGTTGAGCGCTTCCGCGCGCTCGATCGCCTGCTTGCGGATCTCGGCGATCGCATCCTTGTGGCGCGCGGGCGCCGACAGGCGGAACGCCCAGCGGCCGTTCGGCAACTTGTAGCCGAAGCTCACCTTGTGCTTCCCGTAGTGGGCGTAAAGCCGGAAGGGCAATCCGTCCGGCCGTTTGCGTCGTCCGATCATGCTGTGAGTGCGGCGAAATTCGGTTCATCTGATGCGGCGGCGCGAGGCCGGCGCGCGGGGGGGGGCGGTGCGGTTCCGTTCATGCGGGACTCGTAGTAGGCGCGGGCGACGAGCGGGACGCCCGCGATGTTGACCGCGTATGGCCAGTGGTTCCGCTCCAACCAGCGTTTCATGCAGGCGAGGCTGCGCGGTCGGCAGCCGACGAGCTCGGCCAGTTCGACCGTAGACAGGTAGAGGCTCACGTTTCAATCCTCCTGAATTCGACGGCGGTGCATCTTTCCTCGCTAAGGTTTCGCTTGACGCTGCCGTTATCTTCCCTGGACAGCCGTCGTGCCTCGAATGCTGATCCAGTGCCTTGCCCGCCCGCGTTCTGCGTGAGCGGGCTATTTTCATTTTGGGTGGTCATGGTCGCTTCCTCTACAGATAAAGCCTCAATGGCGGGTGCTCGGCTCGCATATGGCAGCGGGTAGCATGAGAGCCGGCTGCGCTGCATCGTGTTGGCTTTGTGACGGCGCCCACCCGTCACTCCGAGCACCCACCGTTGAAGCCGGTGGAAAAAGAAAGGGCGCCGAAAAAGTTCGGCGCCCTTCAAATACCGCGCGGACCGAGGCACACCGCGCGGGGTAAGCTCTATGGGATCAGCGGGGCATCCACTCCGTGCCGCGCACAATCCGGCCGACCGGTTCGAGCACGAGTACCTCGGATTCCTTCTCGCTGCGCACGAGCGCGCGGCCACGACGCTGTGCCTTCTCCAGTGATTCGTGGCGCTGCGGCTTGCAATTGCGGCCGACAGTCACGAATAGCGGCGCACGTGCGCCGACCGGGCCGAGCGTCAGTTCGTCGATGCGCGCCTCGAGCGTCGCGGCGGTCGAGCGCCAGGTGTCCGCCTTCTGCAGCGCGGCGTCTCGCTCGGCGGTGACGCGCTCGACGTCGGCGCGCAGGCTGGCGATGATCTGCGCGACATCGACGACGCTGGCATTCGGATCCAGCGACTTCTCGACCAGGCCGATCGATACCAGCATCGGCGCCGCATCAGGCTGCGGTGCGTCGCCGACGACCGCCGCCGGCCGCGCTGTGCGCGTCAGCCAGTACACATACTCGTTGCCGCCGCCCGCGCGCTTTTCGCGCTCTACCAGCCCGTCGCCGAGCATGCGGTTCAGCTCTTTCGTCACGTCGAGCTGCGGGAGCCCGGTTCCTGTGGCGACCGCCTTCGCAGTGGCCTCCGACGTCGCGGCCAGGTACCGTTCGATGTCCTCTCTCATGCTGCCTCCCGTACGGCACGCCGCGCTGCCGCCGCGACCTGTCCATTCTCGACCCAGAATGCCTCGATGCCCTCCGGCAGGCCGGCGGGCGCGGTCTTCAGGCTCATGAAGACGAGCGCCGTGTCGATCTGCTCGGTGTAAGCGAGGTCGTCGAGCCAGTAGAGCAACCGGTCGCGCTCGGGACCCACCAAAACGTCGGCCCGGTCCAGTACGAGTAGCTTCAGGCCGGAGAAGTGGCTGATCGCGGCGGCGATGTGCGCGTCGACGCGCCAGCGCTCCGATTCCGAAAGCAGGGCGTATGCGCGCCCGTTCGCGAGGATTTCCATGTCCGGCGTGATCGTCACGTCAGCCCATTCGGACAGCTCGGCCAGCGCGGTCAGGTGCTCGTTCATCGGGGTGAGCGCCTCGCGCAGCAGATCGGCGGGGATCCCGTTCGGTGCGAGCGCGTCGGCGATCGCTTCCCACGTGGCTACGTCCTGATACAGCGCGAAAGCCTTGCCCGTGATCTCGATTGCGACGGCGGCGCGGCGTTCGGCGTCGCGCGCGGCCGCGATGGCCGTGTCGAGCTGCTTGCGGCGTTGCATCAGCGTGCCGAGCTCGCGGCGCGCCGTGTCGATCGCTTCGCTCGACGCCTGGCCGCCGTCGCCGCTCGTTTCGTTCTCGAGATCCTTCAGCTGCTTCGCGGCAACGTCAGCCACTTCGAGATCCGTGCGGCGATTACGCGCGGCGTTCTGCAGTACCGTGAGGCTACGTTCGTATTCCGGCAGCTTCGCGATCGCGTCTTCGTCAAGCGCGCCGGCGGCGGCCGCCGCGGCGAGCGCGCCATTCAGGAAGCGCAGTAGTGCGCCGCACTCGGGGCATGCGCACTCGATGCCGGCCGGCGCGGCGCCGGCGCGTACGCGCAGCGCTTCGACCTTCGGCAGGAACTCTGCGACCTGGACATCAGCGAGCTGCACCAGCTCGGCCGCTTTCGCGTAGCCGGCCGCCTTGTCGCGCAGCGAGGCGATCTTTGAAGCGCGGGCGCGCGCTGCGACTTCCGCAGCCTCGGCGGCGCCGATCTGGCGCTGCAGCTCGCCGATCTCGCCTTCGAGCGACTCCCGTTCGCCTTCAAGCTTACGCAGCGCCGCCGCGTCAAAAGTGACGGCGGCCGGGCGCCAATCCGCAGCCTTCTGGCTGCCGTACGTTTCGCCGGTCGTCGCGCGCCACTCCTGCTTCGCGCCGCGGGCACGATCGGCTGCTTCCTTCTGCGCCGCCTCGAAGCCCGCGCGCAGCATCGGCGTGATCGCCTCGAGCTGGGCGTCGACGGCGAGCGGGATCACGCGCGCCGGGGACGTCAGCTTGTCGACCAGCCGCTCGCGGATTTGCTGCGCGCCGATCTTCACGCTCATCAGCTCATACAGGAACGCGCGGCGCGCGGCTGCGTCGAGTTGCGCGAACCGCTGCGCGTCGAGCACGAGCGGCAGGCGCGGATCCTCAGCGAGCTCGCGCTTCACCTTCCCGACGGGCAGCATGATGCTGTTCGCCTGCTCGCCGCACGCGACCACAATCTGGCCGGCCTCCGAACCCTCGGTGACGAGCGAGCCGTATTCCTTCTTCAGCGCGACGCGCACGGTGTCGCCCGTGAGGGCCATGCGCACGGCTTCCTGCAGGCTGCTCTTGCCGGCACCGTTCGGGCCGGCGAAGAGCGCGACAGGTTTCGACAGCCGCAGGTCCGCGGCGTGGATCCCGAGCACTTTCGAGACGTAGATGTCGGTGATCTTCATGACTCGTTCCGGTTAGTCGGCGTTGATCGGGCCGCGTGCGCGGCGCGCCGCACCAGCGCGCGGCTGTTGCTGAACTTGTTCGGCAGCTGCCGCGATGGCGCGCATGCGCGCCGATGCTGCCGCGTTCAGGTCGGCCTTCGCGGCTTCGTCCTGCACGCCGGCGATAGCGCTGCGGGCGAGGTCGAGATCTTCGGCGGTCGCGGCGGACTCGATGTCCTCGCGGATGCCGCGCACCAGGCCGTCGGCGTCGAACGTGAACCCCTCCTGTCCGCGATCGTCGCGCGGTTCACGGTGGTTGTCGGCGGGGCCCGCATCATCCGGGTGCGGCTCGCTCGCTGAGCCGGATTCTGCCGGTTGGGCTGCGCCGTGCGGAACCTCGTCGGCCGGCTGCGCGCGGCCTGCGCGCAGCTCGTCGAGCGTCGCGCGGTTCATCGAGTAGGTGCCGTCGTCATGCACGTCGACTATGTCGGCGGCTTCCTCGACAGTCGTGAGACCCATCAGCAGCTCGGGCGCGTACAGCTTCCCGAAGAACGACGCGCTGCGGTACCGGAGCATCACTTCGGGCATCGTCTGCCATTTGCTGCCGTTCTTCGTGTACCAGCCTTCCTTCACCGCCAGTTCGATCGACACTGGCGGCGATTCGAGGCGCGTGTCGGTCCCGCGCTCGAGCGCCCATGCGATGCACTCGATGTCTTCGATCTCGACGTCCTGCCGCTTCTCGGTGCGAGTACGGTTGCCGGTCGGCCCGCTCCATTCGAACGTCACGTACGGCACAGTCTTGCGTCCGAGCCTGCGGATGTCGAATCGCAGCGGCGAGAAGCGGCCGCAACCGTTCACTGCCGCGATGATCCACTGCGACGACCATGACGGCCGGCCCTCGACGATGTACAGGTTCTGCATCACCATCAGCGGGTCGGCGCCCATGCGCTGGGCCATGTTCAGCGCGACGACAGCGTTCGCGAGCGCGTTTGGGTTCTCGCGCGATTCGGTGACCTCGCCGTAGCGGTTGGTCTTCTCGATCACCTTGCGGTATGCGGCGGGCACGAGCGTCGAAGATGCAAGCAGGTTCGCCGCGCGCTGCATCAGCTCGAACGACTGCAGCGAGCCGAAGCCGGGTGCGACGGCGGGCAGATTGGCCTCGCGCGGAAGCGGCGAGCGGACGGATTCCAGGGTGGTGGGCGTGGACATGAGGATCTCGCGAGTTAATCGTGGAACTGGCAGGTGCCGTAGCGCGGGCAGTACTTCTTGTCGCACAGCAGCGATTTCGGATTGGGGTAGAAGCGGCCGGACCGAAACATGTCCGCGGCGAACTGGATCAGCCCCGGCGTTTCCTCGGTGCCGATCATCACGCGCTTCGAGTTCGCGATCGGCGATGCCGCGACCTCGGGCGTGCCCTTCGTCTTGAGGCCGATGATTTCGGACGTGTCGCCGATCTGGTCGCCGGTCGTGTGCTCGTACAGAAGCTCGTACGTGCCGATCTGCGGTCCGTGCCCCTTCGTGACGGCTGCGCCTTTCTGGACGGCGGACGAGCCGCTCTTCAGGTCCGCGATGCCGACGCCGGCCGCCGAGCGGCGCACGCGCGCGCGGTCCATGGTGCCGGTGAGACGCACGACGATGCCGCCGCCGCAGTCGATCTCGAGCGGCTTCGTTTCCATTTCGACGGCGATGAAGTCGTAGCGCGGCGCGACCTCGAGGCAGTACTTCGTCGTCAGCGACAGGCCGATGCGCTCGGCGTCGGACATACTCAGGTCGTCGCGCTCCGGATCGAATTCGTTCTCCGGGTCGCGCAGCTTGTCGACGAACGCGCTGGCCGCATCGTCAACCGTGAGGCCCGATCCGTTGACGCGCGCCTGGTCGAAAACGGCGGTGCCGGCGTGAATCGCGGTGCCGAGCGCGGCGCGCAGGCCGACCACGTTGCGCATGTTCAGGAGGTGGATGCCTTCCCAGCGGTAGGCGCAGTCGAAGAGCGCGCCCCAGCTGGACGCGCGAACGGTATAGACGGAAGGGTTCACAGGATTCCCCAATGCTTGATGATGCTGTCGACCGCGACAGCGAGAATGGCGACCGCGACGAGGATCGCGACGACGAGGGCGCGCGCGGCGCGCGGGTGCCGGCGCTCGAAGAGGTCGGCGTGATCGGTGAAGCGGCTCATGCGGGTCTCGTGAAGAAAGCGGCAACGGCAGAGCCGTCCGCGTTGAGCCGGGCGAGCACGAGCGTGCACACGGCGGCGATCGTGATCGCGACGAGGTAACCGGCTATGGGATTCCACTCGTACAACCGGTCGAGCAACTCGCAGAGGTGGTTGATCACGGTCATCCGAGGCTCCGCAGGTAGGGGCCAGCGAGATCCGCGCCGAACCAGAGCGCGCCGATCACGACGCCGTATGCGATCGCCCATGCCGCGCCTTCGAGCGCGTAGCGCACCCGTGATACAGGTGATTGCCTGTAATCGCGCAATACAGGCGATAGGCTGTTGATCGGGGTGCGCATCACTCGTCCTCCCCACAGGCGCGGAAGTGCCGGACGGTTGTGGTCTGCGTCGGCAAACCGTTTTTCGCAAGCTCGAGTGCTTCACGCAGGCGCGTCGTGCGACAGTCCGTACGTCCGCATTCGCAGAAGAGGTTCAGTTCGCGGAGCACTTCCTCGAAGTCATGTGCGACAACGAGCAGCCGTGGCGCAGCAGCGAAAAGCCTTGCGTACTCCCTCCCGTGCGGGTGAACCGAGCAGTCCGCAACCTGGTGGGTGGTGTCGCCGCGCCGAGCGCTGACGAATGGCCCGTATGCTTCGAGCTCGAGCACTTCCGTGGTCGCCTTCATGCCGCACCTCGTGCGCGGAGCATGGCGTCGGCGATTCGATATACGCCCTTCGCAAGGATGTCGGCGTCTTGCGCGGCTTGAAGCGTAACGTTCGAATCGGCGAGAGTGCCGGCCAGAGCCTTCGCCGCGAAGTAGTCGCGCAACGTCATGCCGGGCTTGCCTTGGTAGACGTTGCATTCGCCGGGCACTTCCGGGAACGCCGGCCCGCCGTCGTTGATTTCGTTCATGTGGTCCCTCGGTGTGGCGTGGGTGCCCGCGGCGCGGGCGCGGTTGGTCAGACCTTTTGCTCCTTGACAGCGCATCGCGGCAGAAAGCAGTGTTCGAGCTTTCCGGTGCGCCGGTTGATGTGCCGCCGGATACCGCCGACGTCGTGCGCGAGCGTCAAATCGTCGGCAGCGTTGAGGCGTTCCCAGTCCATCGGGCAGCCGTTCACGTGACACGCGACCAGGTCCATGTCGAGCTCGAGCGAATCGACTGCCGGCAGCCCTTTTGCCGCGAGCAAGGTTTGGTAGCGTGCCGCGACCAGGCGAATCGCCGCGCTGACCTCGCGCGAAACTTCGAACGAAACTGTGTTCATCGTCTTTTCCTGTAATGAGGCGGTTGTTTAGTCGTCGTGCGCGCGACGAATGGTGTGGTCGGTGCAGCGGGAGAATCCGGCGTTGCCCGGGCCGAAGCTGCGGCCGCAGCCCGAGCAGTAGACGTTCGCGAAACGCGGCGCGGCGGCGGCGAGATCTGCGTCGGCGATCCGCTGCGCGATTTCAGCGTCGAGGGCTGCCTTGCAGACGTTCCAGACCTCGTACACGTCCTCGATCTGGCCGCGGCGCAGTGCGGCGTCGAGCACGGCGATCTGTTCCGTCGAGAACGGCAGCACGTCGAACGTGACGCCGTCGGCGATCGCTTCGTTGCGCTCGTCGCGCGCCAGCGCTTCGTCGTCCGCCGCAGCCTGCAGCTGTTCGGCGTGTCGGTCGATCAGCGCGGGCAGGGCGCGCACGTTGCCGTGGTGGAGTCGAGGAATGTGCATCGCACCCTCCGCATGAAAGTAGGATTACTAACTGAATTGAAGTCTTGAACAGCGAAACTGCGTGCTACGTGCAGTGCTCACCGGCGACGCCTCGAGAGTACGAACCGCCGCCGGTCAGAACTGCATCGCTCGCGCGCCCGGCTACTCCCGGCCGTGCCGGCTCCGGGCCGCGCGAGGTTTGTGCCGATTACAACGCCATCGGTCACGTGTTGCTGGCTGTCTTGTGTCAGGTCCCTTCAAGCCTGCAAGCGGTAGCCAAACTTCGGCCTAGCGCGCTGTGCCTGTCCTGACTCACGACGCAGATCGCGCCGGCCGGTTGCTCCGCGTGAGCGGTCCCGGCATACCTTCGATTGTTAGAGAGCGTTCCGCCTGGAGCGGTAGCGCGGCGATGGTGCCGCGTCGGAATGAATTATAACTAAGGTTATCGACGTGTCAACAACCAAAGTTATCGCGAGCGGCGGAAATTTGTAACAAGCCGGCGGGGGAGCCGTTTGTTAAGCGTCTGCTGACGGCAGTTGAAAGACTTCCGAAACTGCGGCTAAACTACTGTACATTCATACAGTGGTGTGGCAAACCGAAGACGAGGGCGGCCAGTGGAAGAAGAAACGAAGACACGCCTGCGTTGCAGGCCGGGGGACTTGGCGAAGGTGGTGACGAGCAGAAACCCAGCGCTGATCGGCACGATCGTGACGATTCAGCGGCTGCGGTCTGACGGTCGGTGGGATGTCCTGCTCGAACAGCCGGCGTTCGGCTTCACGGGGAGGATGAAGCGTCCGGTCGTGACGCGCGAGTTTTCATTTTGGGATGCGTCACTGAAGCCTCTTCCACAAGAGGCGCGGCGGGTCAGTCGCCGAACGGCCTGTCCTCGTCCTGAACAGGTGAATGATGAGGAGCTGACTGGGCTAGCAGCCCACTGATGTACGCCTCAACTTTGGCTCGGCCGATCTCGTCGAGCCGGTCATAGCCTGGCGGAACCGGCGGAGCGGCGTCGCCGAATTCGAGCCACTCCAGTGTGGTTTGCAGCGCGCGCGCGAGTGCGAACCCGTTCGTGGTCGTGGTGCTGCCGCCTCTTTCAACCTTGGCGATCGCCGGCTGCGATACGCCGACAAGCTCCGCGACGTGCTTCTGGGACAAGCCCAGTGCCTCGCGACGTTCCTTTGCCCGGCGCCCGAATTCAGGATTTTCCATAGCGGGCATCCTATAACCTTGGTTGTAAGCCGGCAAATAACCAAAGTTCTTGCGGATGAATAACTTTGGTTATAGTATTGCGGCATGAAACCGACCAATTGCTCCGTCCCGGCGCTGCAGCGCGCGATCGAGAAAGCCGGCTCCCAGTCGGCACTGGCTCGCCTGATCGGCAAGAAGCAGCCGCACATCCACAAATGGCTGCACTCGCCCAACGCGATGCGTCCTGAGAACTGCGTTCTCGTCGGGGCGGCCGTCGGGATCCCTTACCGCGACTTCCGGCCAGATGACTGGAGGCTGTTCTGGCCTGATCCGGCCGAGCCGACGCAGGAGGGGCAGTGAAGAACATCAACATTCTTTCTCGATAAGTACGGGGTGATCGTCATGTCAAGACGCGCCGAATTCCGAAACGAAGTGAAAACGCGCCTGCGCGATCGCGTCTACGACGCGCTCCAGTTCTACAAGCAGCTGCACGGTATCGACTCCGACTCCGCCGCGCTCAACCGCATTGCGGAGGTGGCGCTGTTCGGCGTTGTCGGCACTTTGCCCGTGCAGCTCGCGAGCGTCAGTGCCGATCTGGGACAGTCCGGCCCGAAGGTGAATGCATGACTGCTCGCCGCGTGGAGCAGGCTGTCCTGCTGCCGGTGGCCGAAGCAGCTGATCTGGCAATGCGAGCGGCGGCGGAAGGCGTCGCTATCACCGATTTCCTCGGCATCCAGGTGCTGCGCGGCGCGTACGGCGCCATGCACCCGCTCGTCATCGAATTCGAGATGCGGCCCAAAGTGGGACAAGGCGGGGCCGGTAGTGATGAGAAGGAGGGCGGCCCGTGCTAATGCATACGCGCGAGTCTGCGCCCGCACATGGATCACCAACTCCCGAACCTAGCATCGAAGATCGTGGCATCAATCGCGCTGGTCTGGTCAGTGCATATCCGAATGGCATTCTTGAGCAACGCTACCGCTTCTGTGAGGCGGTCTCGGGCGTTGGACAAGAGATCGCCCTGATACTTCGCTTCGATGTCGACATGCATCGCTCTCAGTTCCGCTTTCGTATCATGGTCGAGGTATTCGGAGACCTCGACTGGCGTTATGTCGTTGACGAATTGTGCGTGTCTGGCACAGATTTCGTGAAGATCAGCCATGGCGGCGCGCATCCTGCCCTGTGCGGCTTCGATTTGCATTGCGCAGTTGTCGGGGAGTGCCACCATGCTTCGAATCTCGTCGAAATTCAGATAAGGAATTCCTTCAAGGCTTTCTGCCGCCCGCTTGGCTGCCTCGGTGCGTTCTCCCAGGGACTCCATGGTTTGCTCGCTTCCCTCTTCGAGCTTGTTCGCTGCGAATTTGACGGCAACGTATGCAGTTCCAGTCTTCCAAAGTGCGCTTTCAAGTTTCGGGACAGCGCCGGCTGCGGAAAGCTTGGCTCGAATGGCATCGTCGTTTTTCTGCTGCCTGCGCTGATCTTTCGAAATCCACAGCGCGATGCCGGCTGCTCCAAACGTGCCGATCGCAACCAGTGCATTAACGGGTACGCCGACGGCGGTCCAGAAATCTTTCGGTTCGACGTTCGCGCGGAATATAGCAATGAAGACGCACGTGACGGCCAAAAAGCCAATAGCGATCAACAGTGCCACGAATGCAAGGTGAGCGATTTTCCACGCGCGTTTCATGATTTCCCCGATGTTTGTTTTGGCGCGATCGTAGCACGGCCGGCGGAGGCTGCATGAACGATCTCCCGAATCCTCTCACCGCCGCGGACTGCGACCTGCGCGACTTCCCGTTCATGCCGCTCGACGTCGTGCGCCTGCGCGACAGCGACATCGCTGCGCTGTCGACGGCCGACGAATTTCGCGCCGCGGTGCTGCTCTGGTGCGCGGCGTGGCACCAGGTGCCGGCCGCATCGCTGCCCGACGACGATCGCGTGCTGGCGCAGCTGGCCGGGTACGGCCGCGTCGTCACTGAATGGAAGAAGGTGCGCGACGGCGCACTGCGCGGCTGGGTGAAGTGTGCCGACGGCCGGCTGTATCACCCCGTCGTCGCCGAGAAGGCGCGCGACGCGTGGGCCGCGAAGCACGAGCAGCGCTACAAGACCGAGTGCGCGCGCATCAAGAAGCACAACCAGCGCCACGGGACAGACATCGAATTCCCCACGTTCGAGGAATTTTTGTCCCCGGACTATCGCGATCCTGTCCCGAGGGACAAACGGAAAGTGTCCCCGGGGACAACAGGACAACGTCCCTCGGGACAAACAGGTGGTGTCCCCCCAACTGTCCCTCGGGAAACAGCATCCAAGGGACAGGGAGAGGGAGAAGTAAACCTAAAGACAAGCGGCGGCGGCACATCACAGGCAGTAGCGGGCGATGCGCCGAATGCCGCCGCCGCGTTCGTCGAGATCCTCCGCTCGAGCGGCGTCGGCTTTGCCGCGAATGACGAGCGAGTGCACGGTTGGCCGGCGCGCGGCGTCACGCCTGACGACCTGCTTGCAGCTGTCGCCACGGGGCGCAAGCGCCGCGAACGCGAGGGCAGCGGGCAACCGCTCAACGTCGGTCTGCTCGACCTGATCCTCGGCGACCTGCTGTCCGCGCGCACCGCGAAGCCCGCGACCGGGACGCGCACTGTCGGCGACTGGTGGCGCTCGTGGACCGGCATCGTCGAACACGGGAGAACGCTCGGGACAGAGCAGGGGACTGACGAGCAGCCGTTCGACTTCAAGCTGCGCGTGTTCAACGCAGCCGGTGACGGCCCGTGGTGGGACGACCACAACCGCGCGTTTCGCAATTCTGGCGGCCCCGTGGCGGCCGGCGCGATCCTGGAGAACGGTCGATGAGCCACGAGCAACAGTCCCTGATCGAGGCCCCCGCCGAGCGCATTGTGCGGTTCTTCGTACCCGGCAAACCGGTGGCAAAGGGCAGGCCGCGTTTCTCACGCCGCGGCGCTCACGTGCACGTGCATACGCCGGAGAGGACCGAGAGCTACGAGGGGCTCGTGAAATTCACCGCATACACGGCGATGCGCGGCAGTGTGCCCTTTGCCGGTCCCGTGCGACTGATCGTGCACATCGGCGTGCCGATCCCGGGCAGCTGGTCGCAGCGGCGTCAACGCGAGGCCGCAGCCGGCGCCATCGGCGCGACGAAGAAGCCGGACGCGGACAACGTTGTCAAGGCGTTGAAGGACGGCATGAACGGCGTGGTGTACGGGGACGACGGCCAGGTCGTCGACCTCTGGGTGTCGAAGCGCTACGCGACCACGCCGGGCGTGCGCATCGAAGCAATCGAACTGAACCTGCAGCGAGCATAGGGAGGGCCCTTTGAAAACGAAACCCACGAAAATCACCCTCGACACGGTGCTCTCGGTCATGAAGCCCGGGCAGCGTTACACGGCGCACGATCTCGCGCGCAGCTCCGGCGCACCGTTGTCGACCGTGCGGCATCTGCTCGCAAGCGACCGCGCGGCGACGCGCGTCGACATCAAGCGCGGCGAGCGGCGCGGCCAGATGTTCTCGCTGGCTGGCACGTGCGGCGGAAGCGGCTATGTGGACGCGCGCGTCCGCCCGGACTTCACGAGCCACCTCAACGGATATGCCTGCTGGCTGCGCAGCGTGCAGGCGCTCGCCATGACGACGCGGGGTGCTCGATGAGCGGATTCGAAAGCATCGAAGAGCGGCTCGACAACTGGGGGGCGACGGTGCGCTCGCCGCGGTTCAAGCCGGAGGTCTGCGCGCAGTGGGCGCGCCTGCACGTCGCGCTGCGCGACAAGGCGCTGGCCGAGATGAAGATCCCGCCCGAGCAGAAGGACGGCTGGCTCGTCGAGGCGGCGTGGTCGGCGATGCCGAACCACGTGGCGAAGTGGGTGCTGAAGTACACGTACGTCTGGCGCATGGCGCCCGACCAAGTGCAGACACGCATGCGGAAGGCGCACGGCGCTGTGCTGCGCGGCCGGCGTTTCGAGCTGGTGCTCGCCGACGCGCACCGCGCAATCTCGCAGAGCATCGTGAAGCTCACCGCGGACTCGGTCATCAGAAAAATTGCGTCGACCGGTTGTAAACCGCCGGAATCTGTTCTATGATCCTCGACAGATTACTGATTCCGCCTCGCGCGTGAGCTTTTGCTTCCCGGTTGGGAGGCAGACGCACGAGCAGAGAAGCCCGCTAACGCGGGCTTTTTTTCTGCGAATATCATCTTCGATGAGCTGATGTATCGATGGGCTTTGGAATTCTCGATACATCGAACATCATCCCGGGAGCAAACAGCGCTTTCCAAAGCGTATTGCCATAGTGGTCAAGAAAGCGGTCGATAGTGGTCTCGTTTTGTAAGAGTCGAGCACGCCAGTCTTTTCGTGCCTTCTTGTACGCAAACTCAGACAAAGCACCAGCTTCTTCCATGCCAATGCTAAGCGACTCGAACGTGCTTATCCGAGAGAGAGCATCATCAGAGTAACGGCGAATATGCACATGGTTGCCGCGCGTCTTCTCAATACCTGCAAAGCTATCCTTGATTGCCTTAAATAAAGGCGATACAAGTGGCCGTGCTGTACCACGCGTCTCCGATTTAGATATGTTATTCTGAATTTCCTTTGTCAGGTTCGTCAGTCGAATGCGAAGTATATAGATTTCGTTGAGGTAGATTCCTATCTGATGGGATAGATAGCGACTCCGCTTTATTCTCGTTCCTGAATATGGGAATCGTGAGATATATACGCGCATGTCGCGAATGACCTCTAGGGTTTCACGGATTTCGATGAATTCATAAAAGATATCCATCAGGACTTGCTCAAGCTCTCCAAGCGGAGTCACTGGGTAATGGTCCCTAGGTTCGCCGCGCAGGAATGACATCATATTCTTGTTCGCGTTTTCGAGGTCAGCACCATTTGTGGCCGAGATGATATGTGCTGCCCAATCTATCATGCAGGTAGAAAAACGCTCGAACCCGGATTTCATAGCCACCTCAATGACGAGTCACAACATGTTGCACTGGACAGATCGTGATAGTGCCATATGCATTCGGCATGAATGTATTGCAGTTGTGACATGAACTAAAGGGCGTCGGAATGCCATCTGGCAAGCGTTTGGAAGTTGTGATCGCGACAGTCTTCGATCGACCGGTGCCTCCAGACTTACTCTTCGACGGCTCCAACTGGTTCCGCTACCTCGCTCCGGCCGACGGAGTGAACGACTGGGTTCACCACACGTTCCTGCGCGAGGGCGCGCCGCTGCACAACGAGGACCACGCGCACCTGGTCGACGCCGACGTCGCCTACCTCTGGGCGGCCGTCGAGAACGTGCGCCAGATGCGGCGCGTTGTCGGCCAGTGCGAAGAGGTGATGATCCGAGCCGGCGGCTGGCAGCGCGCCAGGCAGGAGCAGCAGCTTTGCGAATGGTTCGGCCGCGTGCCGGCGTTCCTGATCACGCTCGACGCGCACTACGCGCGCGAGTGCAGCGATCTCGAATGGTGCGCGCTGGTCGAGCATGAGCTGTATCACATTGGCCAGCGCACTGACGAGTTCGGAGCGCCGGCTTTCACGAAGGACGGCATGCCGAAGCTCGGCATCCGTCGGCACGACGTCGAGGAATTCGTCGGCATCGTCCGACGCTATGGCGCTGGCGGCGGCGCCGGCGACACCGCGAAGCTGATCGACGCCGCCCGCCGCGCGCCGGAAGTCGGCCACGCCGACATCGCGCGCGCCTGCGGCACCTGCATCCTGCGGGCCGCGTAACCGAACGTTTTCCCGCTATGGCAGCACTTCCCGACGCGATCAAGGTGTACATCGTCCAGTCGCTCGCATGCTTCGACACGATCTCGCGCGTCGCGAAGGCCGTGCGCGAGGAATTCGGCGTCGAGGTGTCGCCGCAGCAGTGCGAGCGGTACGACCCGACGAAGCGCGCCGGCTCGACGCTGAGCAAGAAGTACCGCGAGATCTTCGAGCGCACGCGCGAAGAATTCCTTTCCGACACGTCGCGCATCGGCATCGCCCATCGCGCGGTGCGCCTGCGCAAGCTCGCGAGCGCGGTCGACAAGGCCGAAGAGCGCGGCAACCTGCCCCTGATGGCGGCCCTGCTCGAGCAAGCCGCGAAGGAGGCCGGCGACGCGTTCACGAACCGTCACCGACTCGAGCACACGGGCAAAGGGGGCGGCCCGATCACCGCGATCTCCACTGTGACGAACGACCCACAGGAGGCGGCGAAGATCTACGCCACGCTGATGAACCCGTAGCATGCCCATCCCGTTCCCGTTCGACTTCCGCGCACCCGACTATGTGCAGGTGTTCGAATGGCGGGCGGAGCGGCTGAAACGCATCCGCGCGAACCCGGGCGTGCTGCCTGCGCTGCGCACGTTCTATCGCGACAACCCGGCCCAGTTCATCATCGACTGGGGCATGACGTTCGATCCGCGTAACGTCGAGCGGGGGCTGCCGGCCACGATCCCGTTCCTGCTGTTCCCGAAACAGGAGGAGTGGTGCCAGTGGTTCATGGAGCGCTGGAAGGCGCAGCAGCCGGGCATCACCGAGAAGACGCGCGACATGGGGATGTCGTGGTTGACCGTGGGGCTGGCGGATACGATCTGCCTGTTCCACGAGGGCGTCGCGGCCGGCTTCGGCTCGCGCAAGGAAGAGTACGTCGACAAGATCGGCTCGCCGAAGAGCCTCTTCTGGAAGGCCCGCGAGTTCCTCCGGTTGCTGCCCGCTGAGTTCCGCGGATCGTGGGACATCGGCGCGCACGCGCCGCACATGCGCATCATCTTCCCGGACACCGGGTCGGTGATCACTGGCGAGTCTGGCGACGGCATCGGCCGCGGCGACCGCGCCAGCTTCTACATCGTTGACGAGTCGGCGTTCCTCGAGCGGCCGCAGCTGGTCGACGCGTCGCTGTCGGCGACGACGAACTGCCGGCAGGACATCTCCACGCCGAACGGCATGGGGAACTCGTTCGCGCAACGCCGCCACAGCGGCAAGGTACGGGTCTTCACGTTCCACTGGCGCGACGACCCGCGCAAGGACGACGCCTGGTACGCGAAGCAGTGCGCCGAACTGGACCCCGTCGTCGTCGCGCAGGAAATCGACATCAATTATGCGGCGTCCGTCGAGGGCGTCGTAATTCCGTCCGCATGGGTGCAGGCGGCCATTGGCGCGCACGTGAAGCTCGGCATCGAGCCGAGCGGCATGCGGCGCGGCGGGCTGGACGTCGCCGACGAAGGCAAGGACAAGAACGCGTTCGCGGGCCGCTACGGCTTCTTGCTGAACTTCCTGCGTTCGTGGTCGGGCCAGGGCGGCGACATATACGACACGGTCGAGAAGACGTTCGGCATCTGCGACGAGCTCGGCTACGAGTCTTTCGACTACGACGCCGACGGTCTCGGCGCCGGCGTGCGCGGCGACGCGCGTGTGATCAACGAGCAGCGCGTCGCGATCGGCAAGCGGCCGATCAACGACGAGCCGTTTCGCGGCTCCGGCCCGGTGCACGACCCGGAAGGAGAGATGGTGCCGGAGCGCAAGAACAAGGACTACTTCGCCAACCTCAAGGCGCAGTCCTGGTGGGCGCTGCGGCTTCGCTTCCAGGCGACGTACCGGGCGGTCGTTGAGGGCAAGCCGTACAACCCCGACGACATCATTTCCATCGACCCGGCGCTGGACGAGCTGTCCGCACTGACGATGGAGCTTGCGCAGCCGACCTACACGGTCAACGGCGTCGGCAAGATTGTCATCGACAAGGCGCCTGACGGCACGAAATCGCCGAACCTGGCTGACGCGGTCATGATCGCGTATCAGCCGGCCGGGCAGGTTCTGGACATCTGGACAAGGTTGGCAGGATGAATCGAAAGCAACGCAAGGCCGAGCAGCGGCAATACCGCGCGATGGCTGCGGATTCCGCCAATGCGAAGCGCTGGATGACGCCGGACAGCTTCCAGAACTTCGAAGCGCGGGTCGGGCTCGGCACGCCCAACCAATCGTCCGCCTACCAGTACGGATTCGACTTCATCTCGCGCAACCGCGTGCAGATGGAGGCGATGTACCGGTCGTCGTGGATCGTCGGCCAGGCCGTCGATGTCGTCGCCGAGGACATGACCCGCATGGGCGTCGAGATCGGCTCCGACATCGCGCCCGAGGATAAGGACAAGCTGAATCAGGAGTTCGAGAACCTCGCGGTATGGGACAGCCTCTGCGACACGATCAAGTGGGCGCGTCTGTACGGCGGCGCGCTGGCCGTCATGATGATCGACGGGCAGGACGCGTCGAAGCCGTTGCGGCTTGACACGATCGCCGAGGGGCAGTTCAAGGGCCTCTGCGTGCTCGATCGCTGGCTGGTGCAGCCGACACTCAACGATCTCGTGACCGAGCCCGGCCCGGACCTCGGCATGCCGAAGTTCTACGACGTCGTCGCGGACTCGATGGCGCTGCCGCGCCAGCGGATCCACTACAGCCGCGTGCTGCGCTTCGACGGCGTCACGCTGCCGTACTGGCAGAAGATCGCCGAGAACCTCTGGGGGCAGTCGGTCATCGAGCGCCTGATCGACCGACTCGTGGCATTCGACAGCACGACGATGGGCGGGGCGCAGCTCGTATTCAAGGCGCACCTTCGCACGCTGAAGGTCGATGGTCTGCGCAAGATCATCGCGGCGGGCGGCCCCGCCCTCGAAGCGCTGTTGAAGAACGTCGACTTCATCCGGCGCTTCCAGTCCAACGAGGGACTGTCGCTGATCGATGCGGCGGACGATCTGCAGGTCGACCAGTACGCGTTCACTGGACTGGACTCCGTGCTGCTGCAGTTCGCGCAGCAGCTTGCCGGCGCGTTGCAGATCCCGCTCGTGCGCTTGCTGGGACAGTCACCGGCCGGCCTGAACGCCACGGGCGAGTCGGACCTGCGCACCTACTACGACAACATCAAGCAGCAGCAGGAGCGCCGGCTGCGCCGCGCGCTGAACCAGCTGTTCGAGGTGATGTTCCGCTCGGTGCTCGGTACGAAGCCGCCCGACGGCTTCTCGTACGACTTCCGCGCACTCTGGCAGATGACCGACGAGCAGAAGGCGACGACGGCCAACACGATCACCGATGCGGTGACGAAGGCGGTAGACGCCGGCCTGATGACGCCGGCCGGCGGCATGAAGGAGCTGCGCGCGTCGAGCCATCGCACCGGCGTGTTCTCGTCGATCACCGACGAAGAGATCAAGGAAGCGGAGGACCAGCCGCCGCCCGCGCCCGAAACGGAGCTTCCCCCGAATGTTGATGACCAGAACGACGGACCGCAAGCGCCGCCGAAACCCGGTGCGTCTGAGCGGGCCGGAGCGCCGGTACGGAACGCAGCTGCGAAAGATCGCGCAGCAGGTGGGCGCGTTGGTCGATGGCTTTCCGCCTGGCGATCCCGCGGCGGCGCCAACGATCGAGCAGCTGCTTAGGCGGTACGCAGAGGCGCTTACACCGTGGGCCGAGGCGACTGCCGCTCGAATGCTGGAAGACCTGAACCGGCGCGACGAGCAGGCGTGGATGCAGCAGGCGCAGGAGATGTCGCGCGCGCTGCGCGACGAGCTGCGGCGCGCGCCGACCGGCGAGACGATGCGCGCTCTGATGGCCGAGCAGGTGACGTTGATCAAGTCGATCCCGCTCGAGGCCGCCGAGCGCGTGCACCGGCTCACGATCGAGGCGCTCGAAGACAGCACGCGCGCCGCAGCAATCTCCAAAGCGATTCAGGAGTCTGGCGAGGTGGCGAAGAGCCGCGCCGACCTGATCGCCCGCACGGAGGTCTCGCGCGCGGCGACGTCGCTCACCGAGGCTCGTGCGCGCGCCGTCGGCAGCACGCATTACATCTGGCGCACCAGCGGCGACAGCGACGTGCGCACCGGCCATCGCGCGATGGAGGGCAAGGTCTGCTCGTGGGCCGAGCCGCCCGAGGTCGACGAGAACGGCCGCGCCATGCGGTTCCACCCCGGGCAGATCTGGAACTGCCGGTGCTGGGCCGAACCGATCATTTCCGAGGACTGACATGCGCTTCTTCACGATCCAGAAGCTCGGGCCGAAGCGTTCGCTCACGCCCGAGGGCTTCCTGCTCTGCGAGGACGTTCCCGTCGCGCGCACGGGCGAGATGCTGTACGCCGCCGGCGAGGTGCCGATCGAGGCCGGCCCCGACGGCCTCATCCGCATCAGCCGCACGCCGGAGGAAGTGTTCCGCGACGAAACGCTCGCGAGCTGCGCTGGCAAGCCGGTGACGCTCGACCATCCGGACGACTTCGTGACGCCGGCCACTTTCTCGCAGCTCGGCAAGGGCGTAATGCTCAACATTCGGCGCGGCGAGGGGCTCGAGAACGATCTGATCCTCGCCGACCTGCTGATCACCGCACAGGACGCGATCGCCGCGGTGCAGGACGAAGAAATCGAAGAGGTCAGCCTCGGCTACGAGGCGGACTACGAACAGGTATCACCCGGCCGCGGGGTACAGCGGAACATCGTTGTCAACCACGTAGCCATCGTCCCTCGCGGCCGCTGCGGCCCGCGCTGCGCGATCGGCGATAAGGAACCCGAGATGAAGACGAAAGACAGCAAGCCCCAGCGCCGGCCGGCGTGGCTCGATCGCCTGATGAAGTCCATGAAGGCCAAGGACGAAGCCGGCGTCGAGGAAGCGCTCAAGGAAGGGCAGGAAGCCATGGACGAAGAGTCCGAGGAAGAGCGCGAGCGGCGCGAAGCCGGCGAGCGCGAAGGGCGCACTGGCGACACGGCAGCGATCTTGAAGACGCTGCGCTCGCTCGATCGCCGCATGGCGCGCATCGAAGCGCGCGACGCCGAGCGAGAGCGGGAAACCGAGGACGACGACGAGGAAGACGACGAGACCGACGAGACGACCGACACGGTCATCGAGGCCGAGCCGTCCCGCCGCGTCAGCGAGGAAGGCGTCGACCTGTACACCGGCGACTCCGCGCGCCTCATCGCCGCGCGAGCCGAGATCCTTGCGCCGGGCGTGAAGCTGCCGACCCTCGACGGCCTGAAGACGAAGGACCGCGCGGCCGCGCTCTGCAAGTGCCAGCGCCGCGCGCTCGACCAGGCATACGAAACGGACGCCGGCCGTGCCGCGATCGCGCCGTTCCTCGGCCGCCGCGCGCCGGACTTCGACGTCATGCCGGTGCAGGTGGTCGACGCGATCTTCACCGGCGCCGCCGAGCTGATGCGCGCGAAGAACAACGCCGGATCGTCGAGCGGCAAGGTCAACACGCGCGATTTCGGCAAGGTGAAGACCATCGCCGACATCAACGAACAGAACCGCAAGTTCTGGGCGGGCCAGTCCAACCAGTAAGGAGAATGCCTCATGGGCAACGCAATTCTGTATCGCATGCCGTCGGGCATTCCCGGCGACGTGACCCGGCCGTCGCAATCGACGATCGAGCCGGTTCCCCTCGATCCGACCGCGCCGTTCCCGGCGTATGGCCTGTTCGGGAAGATCGCGAACGGCAAGTTCGTGCCGATCGGCGCGGGCGACGCCGCCGCGGCGGTCTACGGCCTGCTCGTGCGCCCGTACCCGACGCAGAGCTCGCAAGATCCGCTCGGCACGTCGACGCCTCCGACGAAGGGTATCGGCGACGCGCTGCGCCGCGGCTACCAAACGGTGAAACTGAACGCCGGTGTCGCAGCGCTCGACGGTCAGGTGTACGTGCGCGTCGCTGCGGCGGCGGCCGGCAAGCCGATCGGCGGCATCGAGGCGGCGGCCGATGGCACGAACACGATTGCCATCACCGGCGCGACGTTCATGGCCGGCGCTGACGCCGACGGCAACGTCGAAATCGCCTACAACATCTAAGGGAGCCGACATGACGACTCACAACAAGTCGCTGCTCGCCCGCGCGGCGGGCATCGCAATCGCTGGCGCGCCGGCGATCATCCGTGCGCGCACGCGCGACAGCATGATGACGTTCGACGCGCGCACGATCGATAGCACCGGCGCCTTCCTGGTCGGCGAGCTGGAACGGCTGGACCAAGAGCTGCACATGCCGCTCGCGTCGGTCACCTGGTCGCGCGACATCGATCTCCGCGAGGACGTGTCGATCGCCGACGAGGTGTCCTCGTTCACGAACTCGATGTTCGCTGCTGCGGGCGGCCCGTCGCCGGCCGGCAAGTCGTGGGTCGGCAAGGACGCGAACGCGATCCAGAGCCTCGGCCTGGATATCGGCAAGACGCCGAACCCGCTGACGCTCTGGGGCATGCAGATCGGCTGGACGATCCCGGAACTCGAATCCGCGCAGAAGCTCGGTCGCCCGGTCGACCAGCAGAAGTTCGAGGGCATGCAGCTCAAGCACAACATGGACGTCGATGAGCAGGTGTACATCGGCGACACCGTGATCGGCGTGACGGGCCTGGTGAACAGCACGGCGGTCGAGAACGTCTCGAACGCGCAGACGGGCAGCTGGCAGACGGCGACGCCGGACCAGATGCTCGACGATGTGAACGAGCTGTTGAACAGCGCGTGGGCGGCAGCCGGCTACGCGGTGTGCCCGGGCCGCCTGTTGCTCGATCCGAAGAGCTTCTCGCTGCTCGTGCAGCGCAAAGTAAGCGACGCCGGCAACATCAGCGTGCTGCGCTACCTGCAGGACAACAGCCTCGCGAACCAGCTCAACGGCCGGCCGCTGGAGATCTTCCCGTCGAAGTGGCTCACCGGCCGCGGTGCGGCGGGCAAGAACCGCATGGTGGCGTACACGAAGGACAAGGGCCGTGTGCGCTTCCCGCTGGTGCCGCTGCAGCGCACGCCGCTCGAGTATCGCGACCTGCGCCAGCTGGTGACGTATTTCGGCCGCCTCGGCGTGGTCGAAGTCGTGTATCCGGAAACGATCGGCTACCGGGACGGGGTGTAACATGCAGCTCATCAACGTGCTGAAGGCATTCACCGTGCGGCTCGTCCACGAGGGCGAGTCGATCGAGCGACGGATCGTCGCCGGTGTGCAGGAGGTCGAGGATTACATCGCCGACCACTGGTACACGAAGGCGCACACCGGCCCGCTGCCGGCGGGCGTTTCGGCCGCGCCGGCGAAGGCCGCCGACGCGGCCCCGGAGCAGACCGATCCGGCGAAGGATGCCACGACCGACGCCGCGCCGGCGAAGACGGCCGCAAAGGCCGGCAACAAGTAAGGTGACCCGTGGACGTTTCCCAGTTCAGACAGTCGTTCCCCGAGTTCAACGACACGACGACGTATCCCGACGCGCTCATCCAGTTCTGGATGAGCGTGGCGGTTTCGCTCGTCAACCCGGACCGGTGGGGCGAGCTGACTGATCTGGGAATCGCGCTCGTAACGGCGCACCACCTCGCGCTCGCCGTGAAGGACCAGAAGATGGCCGCCGTCGGCGGCGTGCCCGGCCAGGTGACCGGGCCGCAGTCGTCGAAGGCCGTCGACAAGGTCAGCGCGAGCTACGACACCGCGGCCGTCGCCATCAAGGACGGTGGTTTCTGGAACGCCACGATGTACGGCGTCCGGTATCTCAGCCTCGCAATGATGATGGGCGCGAGCGGCATGCAGCTGTAACGCCGCCGCCGTCCATCGGGAGAACTGCATGGACGGCATGAAAATCGACCGCCTCGACGAGGTGCTGAAGTCGATCAGCGGGCTCGTGCAGAAGGAGGTGCTGGTTGGCGTGCCCGACAGCACCGCCGGCCGCAAGGACGAGGAAGAGCCCCTCAGCAACGCAGAGATCGGCTACATCCTCGAGCACGGCTCCCCCGCGAACAACATCCCCGAGCGCCCGCATCTCGTGCCCGGCGTGCAGGACGCGCGGCCGAAGTTCGAGCCGCACCTGCAGAAGGGCGTCGAAGCGGCGCTCGACGGTAACCTCGAGAAGGTCAACCGCAGCTTCAATCGCGCTGGCATCGTCTCGGTGAATTCGGTGCGCGCGAAGATCAACAGCAACATCCCTCCGAAACTCGCTGATTCGACGCTGGCCGCGCGCCGGCGCCGCGGCGTCACGCGCGAGAACACGCTGGTCGATACCGGCCAGTATCGGAACGCGATCACGTACGTGGTCCGCAAGAAGGGGTGATAACCTTGGTTGGTCAAGTTCTATTGAGGCACTGAATGACCACACTGAGCGAAGCGGAGATTGCGATCCATCATCTGTTGAATGTTTGGCGTAAGTTTGGTCCTCATCCTAGCAGCGACAAGATACTTCTACATCGCAATGAACCCTCCGTACAAGCCGCTGCGGCATTTCTCGAGGCCGCGGGGTATGGCGATGATTTTGGCTTCGAGCTTGTTCTCAATCAGCGCGGGATCGACCTTATGAATGCCGATATTTGACCTGTCGGTTTAATCGTCCAATGGGCCGCCATGTGCGGCCCTTTTCTTTTGCGGGAACGAAATGGCTTTCCTCGACGTCACCGACGTCCTGATCGATCCCGATTTCATGGACGTCGGCCTGCTCTGCAACCGCATGACACAGACGGTGGACGACCACGGCCGCGCACAGAACGCAGTCGCATCGACGCCGTTCTCGGCCGTCGTGACGAGCGACAAGGGCGACATCCTGCACCGGAAGGCGGACGGCAGCCGAATCATCGGCTCGATCATGCTGCACACGCCGTTCCGACTGCGTGATGGCGGCCCGGACGGCACAGCTGATGCCGACGAAATCGTATGGGACGGCGCCACCTACACGGTGGTGAACGTGAACGACTACTCGCACTTCGGCCGCGGCTTCGTCTGCGCGACGTGCGACCTGAAGCCTCTTTCTGGGTGACCCCATGAACGACAGCTCGACCGGCGGATACCTGGCGCCAGCAGTCGATGCGCCGCCGGCCGAGGACGATGCCCTCGACGATCTCGTCCACGACCTGATCGCGGGCGTCACGGCGCTGCCGCCTGATCTCGTGCGGCCGCGCTGGCAGCCGACTGTACCGAAGCAGCCCGAGCCGTCTGTGAACTGGTGTGCGTTCGGCCTGCAGGAGCAGGAGCAGGACGCCCGCCCCGCTATCCAGCACGACGGCACCGGCGACGGGCACGACACGTACGTCCGGCACCAGGACATCGATGTGATGTGCACGTTCTACGGGCCGCTCGCGAAGGGATACGCGCAGCGGCTCGCCGACGGCCTCGCGATCCCGCAGAACCGCGAGCAACTCCAGTTGCTCGACATGGCGTTCGTCGGCGTCGGCGCGATTCGCGCGGCGCCGGACCTGGTCAACCAGCAGTGGGTGCGGCGCTACGACATGACCGTGACGCTGCGCCGCAAGATCACCCGGACCTACGCGGTCCTCAACCTCAAATCGGCCACCGTGGCGACGACGACCGACTCGTCGACGCCAGTGGCCGGCGTTTCGAACATCCACTCGTAGGGGACCAGCATGTCCAACGGATTGCCGGTATCGCGTCTGATCAACGTGACGATCAACCTCGCCGCGCTGGCGGCGCAGGGCGCGAACATGAACACCGGGCTGATTCTCGGCCCGTCGGCCATCATCGACACCAACGAGCGCGCGCGCTCGTACGGTGGCATCGACGAGGTGACGGCCGATTTCGGCACGAACACGCCGGAGTACTACGCCGCAGCGCTGTACTTCAACCAGGTGCCGCAGCCGCAACAGATCATGATCGGCCGGTGGGCGAAGACGGCGACGGCCGGCTCGCTGCGCGGCGGCGTGCTGTCGGCTGCGCAGCAGGACATCACGGTGTGGAAGGCGGTTACGACTGGCGCGTTCAGCATTACGATCGACGGCACTGCAAAATCGGTCACTGCGCTTGACTTCTCGGCACAGACGAACCTGAACGGCGTCGCAACGGTGATCAATGCGAAGCTGACGGGCGCCACGGTAGCCTGGAACGGCTCGCAGTTCGTCGTGACGTCGAATACCACCGGCACGAATTCGAAGGTCGGCTATGCGACGGCGCCGGGCGCCGGCACCGACATCTCGGCGATGCTCGGTCTGACGAGCAGCCTTGCCGGCGTGCCGGCGGACGGCATCGGGCCCGAGCAACCGGTCGACGCTGCCGCGCTGTTTCTCGACCGCTTCGCGAACCAGTTCCTCGGCCTCGACTTCGCCGACGCGTCGATCACGGACGCGCAGCACATCGCAGTCGCGAATCTCATCGAGGCCGACCAGCGCCACATTTACGGCATCACTACGCAGAACCCGCAGGTGCTCGACTCGACGGTGTCGACCGACATCGCGAGCCAGCTGAAGGCGCTGAAGCTGAAGTACACGATCCTGCAGTACTCGAGCTCGACGCCGTACGCGGTGTCGTCGCTGCTCGGCCGTCTGCTGACCGTGAACTTCGACGGCAACAACACGACGATCACGCTGATGTTCAAGCAGGAGCCGAGCGTCGCCGCCGAACAGCTGACCAGCACGCAGGCGAACACGCTTCAGGCGAAGAACTGCAACGTCTTCGTGAACTACAGCAACGACACGTCGATCATCCAGTACGGCGTGACGCCGAGCGGTATCTATGTCGATTCCGTCTACAACGCGATCTGGTTCCGCAATCGCATCGAAACGGACGTTTACAACCTGCTGTACCAGAGCCCAACGAAGATCCCGCAGACCGACGGCGGGAACGCGCAGATAGCTGCAACGATCGCGGCGGCCTGTGAGGCTGGCGTGAACAACGGGTATCTCGCGCCTGGCGTCTGGAATTCGGCGGGCTTCGGCGCGTTGAACCAGGGAGACACGCTGGCGAAGGGCTACTACGTGTACCAGCCGGCGATAGCTACGCAGTCGCAGGCCGACCGCGAGGCGCGGAAGTCCGTCGTATTCCAGGTCGCAGGTAAGGAAGCCGGTGCGATCCATGGTGCCGACATCCTCGTCAACATCAACCGCTAACAGGGGCATCCCAACATGGCGACTTACAGCTTTCAGGACGTCGCGGCGACGCTCGTGGGCCCGGGCGGCGCGTTCTCGCTTGGCTACGGTGAAGCGACCGCGGAAGAAGGCATCACGATCGCGCGCGCCGGCGACAAGAACACGATGACGATCGGATCGGACGGCGAAGGTATGCACAGCCTGCATGCCGATAAGTCCGGCCAGGTCACGTTGCGCTACCTCAAGACCGCGCCGATCAACGCGAAGCTGATGGCGCTGTACGACGCACAGTCGCTCGACAGTCGGCTGTGGGGCAAGAACCTGATCGAGGTTCGACAGACGGCCGCCGGCGACGTGACGACTGCGCGTAGCTGCGCGTTCAAGAAGGCGCCCGACCTGAAGTACGCGAAGGACGGTGACATCGTCGAATGGGTCTTCGACGCGATCAAGATCGATAACATCCTCGGGACGTACTGAGCATGACGACCGAAGTCAAATTGAACGGCGTGCGGTACGCGATCGGCAAGCTGAGCGCGATGCAGCAGTTCCACGTGTCGCGGCGTATCGCCCCAATCATCCCGCCGATGATCCCGGTGCTGATGAAGTTCTACGCGGAGCTCGAGCAGGCCGACGTTGCGCGCGAGCAGGCGCGCGCGAACGCCGCGCTCGCGACGCTTGCCGAGGGTGGGGCGCCTAACGAGGCAGTGGAACCTCCGGCGGCCGACAAGTCGCGCGAGCTGCTGTCGCTCGTCGACGCGATCGCGCCGGTGCTGCAGCCGTTCGCCGACGCGCTGGCCGGCCTGAATGACGAGGATGCGGAATACGTCTTCGGCACGTGCCTGTCGGTCGTCGAGCGCTGGCAGGGTTCGGGTTGGGCGAAGATCTGGAACGCGACTCACAAGACGTCGATGTTCGACGACATCGGCATCGACGTGATGCTGCCGTTGGTCGTGCGCGTCGTGGTCGCGAACCTCGGCCCTTTTATCAGCGGGCTGCTTACCAGCCAAACGAGCAGCCCGGTGGCGACGTAGGCTGGATCCGCACGCTGCCCGGCGGCGAGGACTGGCTGCTCGCGCCCGTGCACGCGCAGATGTGTCGGTACGAGTCGCTGATCGACGGGACGCTCGGTCTTGCCGACGTTGCGTTGATGAACGACTCCCTTGCTGTCCGGGCAGACAACGACGCGGCGTTCCGCCGCAAGATGGAAAGAGAAAATGGCTGATTCGATCGTCATCCGCGAGTTCCTGGTCGCGCTCGGCTTCAAGGTCGACGAGAAGGGCCTGAAGAACTTCAAGGAAGGCGTCGAAGGCACGACGAAGGGCGTCAAGCAGCTGATCGCGACAGT
Source organism: Burkholderia diffusa (assembly GCF_001718315.1). NCBI lineage: Bacteria > Pseudomonadati > Pseudomonadota > Betaproteobacteria > Burkholderiales > Burkholderiaceae > Burkholderia > Burkholderia diffusa. The sequence continues at coordinate 1,597,303 of NZ_CP013362.1, forward strand.
GTCCGGCGCTGCCCTCACGGTGAGCGCCGGCGTCGCGGCATTCGCGTCGAAGCTCGAGCGCCTGTATTTCGTGTCGCAGCGCACGGGCGCGTCGGCGGCGAACCTGCGCGGCTTCGAATTCGCCGCGCGGAACATGGGCGTCTCTGCCGAGGCGGCGACCGGCACCATCGAGAACCTCGCGCGCTTCCTGCGCAACAACCCGGCGGGCGAGGGCTACCTCGCGACGCTCGGCGTGCAGACGCGCAACGCGAACGGCGAGCTGCGCGACACGGTCGACATCATGTCCGACCTCGGCAAGGCCCTGGCGAGCAAGCCGACGTGGCTGTCGAGCCAGTACGGCAACATCCTCGGCATCGACGAGAACCTGATGCTCGCGATGCGCAACGGGGACTTCGAACGCCTGCTGAAGCAGTACCGCGAGATGTCGCAGACGACTGGCCTCGACAAGGCCGCGGACGACTCGCACAAGTTCATGACGCAGCTGCGCGGGCTCGGCACGACGTTCGAGAATCTCGGTATTCGCGTCGAGGGTGCGATGCTGGGGAAGGTTGGTCCGAGCCTCGATCGGTTCCAGCACTGGATGGACGAGCACGGCGACGAGGTCGCGAACCGAATCGCGGACATCGCGAGCGCCATTCTGAAGGTGGCAGAAGCGGTCGGCCCGCCACTCGGGAAGCTGGTCGACCTGTTCATCGAGCTCGACCACTCGACGAACGGTTGGTCGACGAAGATCCTCTTGCTCGGCGTCGCGCTGAAGGCGCTTGGGGTGTTCCGCATCGCGCGGGGCATCTGGAAGGCCGCTGCTGCGCTCCGCGTGATGGGGGCGGCAGGCACCGGCACGGCCAGCGTCATCTCCGGATTGATCGGCAATGTGGGCGGATTGATCACGCTGTTGGGACGTTTGTCTGCGATCGCCGGCGCTGCATTCGCAGGCTGGAAGATCGGCGATGCGCTGCGCGACTCGGTCGACGGATGGATTTCGAAGGCTTCCGGCGGCCGATTCCGCTCACTCTGGGACGTGCTGACCGGGAAGGATCGGCGCGGCCTCGACGCGACGGGCGGTTACACACAGGCTGAGATCGACAGCGTGAAGGACGGCGGCGGCGCGAAGCTGACGCCGCCGCGCGGCGCTGCTGCTGCGCCGGCGGCCGCAGCGCCCGCCGCATCAGGCGGTCTGGCTGGCGCGATGTCGCGCCTCGCTGACACGGCGTTCGGCCGGCTGATCGCGCGCGGTGAGGGTGATTACAACAGCGTCAACCGCGGCGCGCGCGGCGGTTACCGCGCCGGCACCGAGAACCTCGAAGGCATGACGCTCGCGCAGGTCATGGCGGCGCAGCGGGCCGGTCAGTTCAATGCGGCCGGCCGGTACCAGATCATCGGCGGCACGCTCGCCGACGCGGCGCGATCGCTGAAGCTCAATGGCAACGAGATGTTCGACCGGAAGCTGCAGGACCGCATCTTCGAGCAGTACCTCGTGCGCAACAAGCGACGCGCGATCGCCGACTACATTGAAGGGCGTAGCGATGATCTGCGCGGCGCGTTGCGCGCGGCGTCGCGCGAGTGGGCGAGCGTCGCGGACCCCGACACCGGCCGCAGCTACTACGCCGGCAAGGGCAACAACCGTGCGAGCATCACGGCGGCCGAGATGGAAGCCGCGCTGCGGAACACGCGCGCGACGTACCAGCCGGCGGCCGGACTGACCGCGCAGTCGACGGCGCGCGGCGGCGCGGCGAAGGTCGAACTGCACCAGAGCACCCAGATCCACGTGAGCGGCGCCGGCGATCCGAGCGCCGCGGGTCGCGCGGTCGAGCGCGAGCAGCGCGCGGTGAACGCCGACATGGTGCGCAATCTACAGGGAGTGATCGCGTGATCCTCGACATGATCATGATCTCGCCGAAGAAGATCGGCAGCATCACGGTGCAGGTCGCGATCGAAGAGGTCTACAACGACGAGCTGACGATCACCGAGCATCCGGTCGAGCAGGGGGCGCAGATCACCGACCACGCGTTCAAGCGTCAGCCGGACCTCTCGATGCGCTGCGGGTGGAGCAACGCCGACTACGAGGCGTTGCTCGGCGCTGCGGAAGCGAGGTTCGACGGCGGCGGCCTGCCGTCTGCACAGTACATCAACGCAATCTACTCGCAGCTGCTCGCGCTGCAGCAGGCGCGCACGCCGTTCGACGTCACGACGAGCCGCCGCACCTACCAGAACATGCTTCTGCAGGGGCTGCGGCTCACGACTGATGTGAAGACGTCGAGCGCGCTGATCCTGACGGCGACGCTCAAGCAGATCCGCATCGTGTCGACGCAAGTGACGAAGCTGCCACCGCGCGAGAACCAGGCCGACCCGGCATCGACGGCTGAGACTGGCAACGGCGGCTCGAAGGCCGCAATGCCGGCGACGCCCGCGCCGGGCGGCGCAGTGCCGCCGGGGAGTATGTGATGCCAAGTTTCTTCGAGATTCCTTTTTCGCCGCGTCCGGAGCGCTTCACCGTGACGCTGAGCGGGATCGACTATCGCCTGACCGTCCAGTACCGCAAGGGCGGCGGCGCGGGGTGGGTGCTCGACATCGCGGACGCCTCGGACAACCCGATGGTATCGGGCATCCCGCTGGTGACCGGCATCGACCTGCTGGGTCAGTATAAGCACCTGGGCTTTCAGGGGCGGTTGTGGGTGCAGGGTGCCGCTGATCCGGACGACGTTCCGGCGTACGAGGATCTCGGCATCGGATCGCACGTTTTCTGGGTGACGGACCAATGAGCGTTGAGCAGTTCGGCCGGAAGGTATCGCTGATCATCGGCTTCGACAGCGGCGAGGCTCTGGACCTGTCCGAGCTTCGCATCGTATTCCGCGTGCAGCGTGGCGACCTGCAGACGCCCAATTCTGCGCGGATCCGCGTCTACAACGTGTCCGCGACGACGGCGCGGCGCGCGCAGAAGGAATTCACTCGCGTCGTGCTGCAGGCCGGCTACGAGGGTAACTACGGGATCATCTTCGACGGCCAGATCAAGCAGGTGCGCCGCGGGCGCGAGAGCCAGACCGACACGTTCCTCGACATCACGGCGGCGGATGGCGATTCCGCGTACAACTTCGCGGTGGTGAACACGACGCTCGCGGCTGGATCGACGCCCGCTGACCATGTAGCGGCGGCCTGCACCGCGATGAACCCGTACGGCGTGCAGCAGGGATATTTGCCCGAACTGCCGTCGAACCCGTTGCCCCGAGGCAAGGTGATGTTCGGCATGGCGCGGGATTTTATGCGATGGACCGCACGAACCACGCAGACGGTCTGGAGCATCCAGGACGGCAAGGTAGTGATGGTGCCGGAGACGGCGTACATGCCTGGCGACATCCCGAAGATCACCTCGGATACCGGCATGGTCGGGCTGCCGCAGCAGACGGCGAACGGCATCGAGGTGAAAATGCTGCTGAACCCGAGCGTGAAGATCGGCCGGCTGATTTGGCTCGACAACGCGAGCATCCAGCAGTACGAGTACAGCTTGAACGTCGGCCAGCAGGCCGAGAACGAGCGGATCGAGATGCAGGCGAAGCTGCAGGACGACGGCTTCTACTATGTGATGCTCGCGGTGGTGAGCGGCGATACGCGCGGCGAAGAGTGGTACACAAGCGTGACCTGCCTCGCGGCCGACGTCACCGTGCTGCCAGACTCGTTCAGGGACAAGGCAACTGTCCCGCCGGACGGCGTCATCAAACGGTTCGGCTAGCGGCCGTACGTCGGGAGCGCCTTGATGGTCATCCTGGCCCAGTTCACGTAGCTACTCACGTCGGCTCGCGCCAGCGTGTTGAGGGGGACCGACTTCGTCGGCATCTTCGGCACGACGATCACCGCGTCGCCGTCGATCGTCTCACCCCAGCAGCCGATGTCCCACACGCCACGGTAGGACTCGTAGCGTCGCATGTTCTTCGCGTTCGCGAGCGGCAGGTCGCACTTCTGCGTGGTGTACAGGATCGTCGGGAATTGGTTGTCGACGGTCACGCCGACCTTCATGCCGGCGAACGGGTAGACGTATGCGTCGTCAGCGACGGCGGCGAGCGGTGTGAGCAGTGCGGCGGTCAACAGCAGTTTTTTCATCTTCATCCCATGGATCGACGTGAAAGGGTAGGCGACCCGGAGATCGCCCTGCGTGAAGCGTTTGACGGCGTGCGGGCGGGCATCTGGACGGCCTTGCCCGGCATCGTCCAGTCGTTCGAAAGCGCCGCCGACCGGCCGCCGACGTGCAGCGTGCAGCCGGCCATCAAGGCTCAGGTGCGCGGCATCGACGGCACGATTCAGAGCGTCGCACTGCCGCTGCTGGTCGAGTGCCCGGTCCAGTTTCCTGCCGGGGGGAATTGTACGTTGACGTTTCCGGTCAAGCAGGGTGACGAGTGCCTCGTCGTGTTCGCGTCGCGCTGCATCGACGCCTGGTGGCAGTCGGGCGGCGTGCAGGAGCAAGCGGAACTGCGCATGCACGACCTGTCGGATGGCTTCGCGCTGCTCGGCTTCCGATCGCGGCCGCGCGCGCTCGCCGGCGTCAGCGGCAGCTCGACGCAGCTGCGCAGCGACGACGGCGCGACCTACATCGACCTGAACCCGACGCTGCAGAAGGTCAAGATCGTCGCGCCTGGCGGATTCGACGTGGTCGCGCCACTGTCGACGTTCTCGGCGGCCGTGACGATCACGGGGCTGCTGACGTTCGTCGGCGGTATGGTCGGCAGCGCGGCGAGCGGTGCCGCGGCCGTGTTCAACGGCATCCTCAATGTGATTGGCCAGATCACGGCGAACGGAAAGCGCGTCGATGACACGCATACCCACCGCGAGAACGGCGCGGGCAGCAATACGAGCCCGCCTAACTGAAGACTTCCATGCGATACCGAAAACTCGACGCTGACGGTGATTACGTCTTCGGCGGGGGCGCGGCCGACTTTCTCGTGAACACGCCGGAGACGGTCGCCCAGGCCGTGCTGACGCGCCTGCGCCTGCTGCGCGGCGAATGGTTCCTCGACACGACGGCCGGCATGCCGTGGGCTACGGACGTGCTCGGCAAGTACACGAGCGGCAAGTATGACGCGGCGATCCGCACGTGCATTCTCGGCACGCAGGGCGTGACCGAGCTGACGAGCTACTCGAGCACGGCCGATCCTGAGACGCGCGTGCTTTCCGTCACCGCGACGATCAACACCATCTACGGCTCCACCACGGTACAGGCGACATTGTGACTCTCACGACCATCGCACCCACTATCGACGCGAACGGCATCACCGCGCCGACGTACGCGGACGTGTTTGCGTATCTACAGGATCAGTTCCGCTCGATCTACGGCGCCGACACGTACCTGGAGCCGGACAGTCAGGACGGGCAGATGCTAGGCGTGTTCGCGAAGGCGATCAGTGACGCAAATTCGGTGGCGATCGCGATCTACCGATCGTTCAGCCCGGCGACGGCGCAGGACGATGCGCTGTCGAGCAATGTCAAGATCAACGGCATTGCACGTAAGACCGCGTCGTACTCGAGCGCCGACCTGGTGCTGGTCGGGCAGGCTGGCAAGACGATTACGAACGGCGCGGCGAAGGACGCCAACGGCGTGCAATGGATGCTGCCGGCGACCGTGACGATCCCGCCGAGCGGCACGATCACCGTCACCGCCATGTGCGCGACGATCGGCGACGTGTCCGCGCGGGCCGGCACGATCAACCAAATCGCGACGCCGGCGCTGGGCTGGCAGTCGGTGACGAACCCGGCGGACGCCGCCGAGGGTGCGCCGGTTGAAAAAGATGCCGCGCTACGCCAGCGCCAGATGGTGTCGACAGCGCTTCCGTCGCTCACGGTGCTCGACGGCATCATCGGTGCGGTGGCGAATGTCGCCGGCGTCACGCGGTATGTGGCGTACGAGAACGACACCAGCGCGACGGACGGGAACGGCATCCCGTCGCACTCGATCTCGCTCGTGGTCGAGGGCGGCGACGCGACGGCGATCGCGAATGCGATTGCAGCGAAGAAGACGCCAGGCGCCGGTACGTACGGCACCACGGCGATCGTAGTCACGGACATCTACGGCCGCCCGATCACGATTCGGTTCTTCCGACCCGTGGCAGCGCCGACCGGCGCCACGGTGACGATCAAGGCGCTCACCGGTTACACCAGCCAGACCGGTCAGCAGATCCAGCAGGCCGTGTCGGACTACATCAATGGCGTGCAGATTGGCGGCGGGCTCTCCGGCAGCGTCGAATGGGGCGACGCGTTGACTGCGGCGAACAGCGTCGGCGGCGGCGTGACGTTCAAGCTGTCCGGGCTCACGCTGACCGGGCCGCGCGGCGCCGGCGCACCCGACGTGGCGCTGCTGTTCAACGAGGCGGCGTCGTGCACGCCCGCGAATGTCACTCTGGTGGTGAACTGATGACCGCGTCTCTTTCCGACTACGCCGCGCTCGTCACGTCCGAGCACCGCGACAAGCCGCGGTTCATGGCGACGGTCGGCGCGCTCGTGCAGCCGCTCGTCGATCAGATTAACGTGCTGGTGAGCATGCCAGCCAAGTTCGACCTCGACAACGCGGTCGGCGTGCAGCTCGACGACGTTGGCCTCTGGGTTGGTGTGTCGCGGAAGATCCGCACGCCGCTGACTGGAATCTACTTCTCGTTCGACATCGCCGGCCTCGGGTTCGATCACGGGACATGGAAGGGGCCGTTTGATCCCGACACGGGCCTCACGGTGCTCGACGACGAGACTTATCGGCTGGTCATCCGCGCGAAGATCGGCGCGAACCACTGGGACGGGACGCTCGAATCGAGCGCGGCGATCCTCAACAGCATCTTCGGCAACCCGAGCGGCGATCTCATGTCGGTGCGCGCCAACGGCGAAGTTTTTGCTATCGGCGATGGCACCACGAAGAACTTCCCGCTGTCGTACGGCGGTGTTCAGGTTCGCCGCGTCGACAGCGCGACGCTCTATCGCAGTGACTGGCAGGGGAACCAGCAGCTCTATCCGACGGCGCGGACGAACATCATCGCGCAGTCGTCTGCGTTCGACAACGCGGCGTGGACGAAGAACCTGTACACGATGGTGCCGGCGGCTATCTCGGCACCGGACGGCACGTTGACGGGGCAGAAGCTCGCCGATAGCGACAACACGGCGAACGTGCACACGTTGCTGTCCCCGACGAGCACCGCGCTCGGTGTTGGGGGCATCGGTTGCGCTTCGGTATTCCTTCAACAGGGTGATCGCCCATATGCCGTTCTGCGCCTCCAGGACACTTCAAACTCGGGCAACTACTGTTACGCGGTGTTCAACCTGTCGACCGGCGCGGTCCTGCAAGCTAACGCGGCCGGAGCCGGCGCGAGCGTATCCGCGGGGATCGCGTACATCGGCGGGGGCTGGTATCGCTGCTACGTGGCTGGCATTCCGAACCCGAGCGGGAGCGGCGCCCGGATGCTTATCGGAGCACCGCTGACGAATACCAACAGCACGAACTACACGGGCGTCGCGGGGCAGGGCATCTACGTTTGGGGTTCTCAGGTTGAAGCAGGCCCGGTGCCAACCGCGTATATCCCCACAACGACGGCCCCGGTCGCGGTGACGGACTATGCTCTCAGCTCGAGCGGCGTTGCGCAGTTGGCCGTCGCTCCGGCGTCCGGCGCAAAGCTGTCGTGGACCGGGGGCGGGGCAGTGTACCGGCAGGGCACGCGAGTTTTCATCGAAGACCACCAGGACATGTCGATGACGATCGGGATCGCGGGAAAGGTGCCTTCGGTGGTCTTCCTCGCGCTGCTCGCTGGCGGCTACATCCCTCTGAAACCCGAGGGCGTGCGGGTCAACTACACGATCGTGACCAGCGTGGACGCCGCGCCACTTTTCGGCTTCGACGTGAGCAATCAGTACATCGCCGGTTTCGATACCGGGGCATGGGGCGTACCAGCCTGAGCATCCCAACGCATTTATCGCCATGATCCGCCTACGCGCGGCTTTTTATTGCTCGGAGCACAGATGGCAAACAACAACTTCAAGGCGTTTGCGGGCGCTGCCAACGCGAACGTGATGACGCAGGCAGATTACGAGGCACTCTCGGCACTGCTCACCGGTTTCCAAAGCGGCACCGCGCAGTCGCAGCAGCTCAACAAGGTGTGGCGCCAGAGCTCGATCATGGCGGCCGTGCTCGCGCAGTTCATCGTCGACCTTTCCGGTCAGGATGCGATCGACGATGGGACGACGGCTACGCTGCTCACAAACCTGAAAGCCGCTATCCAGGCGCAGTCAGCCGCAGTGGTCGGCCAAGCGCGCAATGTCAGCATGTCGGTAGCGGCGGCGTCTAGCACTGCGACGTTCACTGCGGATGAGATCGTCGTGGGATCCGCACTTGGAGGTAAGAAGTATGTACTCGGTGCATTCAACAAGACGGTCAACCTCACTGCGACAGGCGCGGGCGGCATGGATGCGGGCAGCGCGCCGGCGAATGGATTCGTTGCACTGTATGCGATCTACAACCCGACAACACAGGCAACCGCATTGCTTGCGACGAACGCGACTAGTGCAGCGGTTCCGAATGTCTATAGTGCTGGCAATGCACCCGCTGGCTATACGGCAAGTGCATTAGTTAGCGTGTGGCCGACGAGCAGCAACGGTCAATTTATTGCAGGGTATCAAGTCGATCGACAAATCTCTCTCGTAACGACCGTTGCGGCATCGACGACGAGCCAGATCACTACTCTGACTGCTTTGACTATTGCGGTTCCGAAAAACGCCAGGACCATCAGTGGTTGGGCGAGCGTCAATAGTTTGAATGGCGTGAATGCGCAGACGAACGTCTCTGGAAGCGCCTCGACTACGACGCTCGGTATCGGTCTTCAACAAATTGCCGGTTCCTCGACCAATTCAGGCGTTACGAGCGCGGGTTCTTTCAACGATATTCCCCTGATTACTCCGCAAACTGTCTATTGGTCGTCGTATCTTTCATCAGGGACGTTTAACCAAGGAATTTTGTATCTGAGCAAATACACATTCTAAGGAGGAACTTTGGTTACCCTAAATGTACAGTTCGCGGATAGCAAAGAGCAGGTGATCATTGCCTACTTTGCATCTCCGCAAGATGCCGCTGTTTATGCAAATTCGGGGACCGTGTCAACCGATGATGCCAGATGGGCAGCCTTTTACCGCGCGCTGCCTGACGAGGTGGCCGGTTATTTCCCGGCTCCGAATAGCTAGCCCCCGACAGCCTGCGCTTCAATGCGAGGAGCGCCCCGCATGCGGTACCGGATCGCGATCGCAGGGCGCTCCACGAAATAGTAGCTTACTGCGGCGAGGGAAATTGACGTGGCCATGAAAGCGGCCCGGTGCACCCACGAATGCACCGACACGCCGATTATCATTTCCACGTAGATGAGCACGTAGTGATTGAGATAGACGCCGTAGCTCAGATTGCCGGCGATCTGGTCTATGCGTCCCGTTTTCATTCGAGAAAGGAAATAGACGACCGGGATGCCCGCCACAATGCCGGCAAGAATCTCGATGTTGTAGCCTATCCGGTAGTTCGGGAATCCGATCCACATGGCAATCATTGCCAGTGCTACACACCAGATTGCGGCGGTCTCCTGGAGTCGCTCGGTTCGAATGTAACTTCCCGCAATGAACATAAAGAGCGTGCCAGGCAATAATCTATATCCAAACACATCCGGGTCGAGATGTCCGGTCAGCGCGTATGCGAAGAAAGCGAGAGAGCAAATACATGCTACGCCGCGCAGTCGGAATAGAAGTACGAAAGGGAATGCAGCGTAGAAGGTGAATTCAAGCCCGAGCGACCAACTTGGTGGCAGCACGAGCGCATGCGGGATTAGGTACATGTAGTAGCCCGTCGGCAGCATGAGTGCATTGAGCAGGGCCGTCCAGGCGTTCAACTCGGTGAGGTTCCAGTCCTGTATGTGGAAGATTTTCGCGAGCGCTATTCCGGCTCCCAAATAGAACAGGAATTGCGGGAACAGACGTAACGCCCGATCCAGGGCGAACATCGGCAACTGCTGCACGCTCGCATAGTACTTTTCGATTAGGGCGGTGGTCACGTAACCGCTCATGAGAAAGAACGATACGACGGCAAATACGCCGGGGTTGTGTCCGTTGACGGTCACGCCCGTGTGGGAGGCGACAACGAGCAGGGCTAGCAAGAGCCGGAATGTGCCCATGATCCAGGATGGTGACGAAAAACGGCAATTTTACAGGGCATTGCCTTGCATCTACGTAGCCGTCGTGGCGTTTCGCACAATGCGGGCTATTGCATGGACTGCACCAGCGGCATCAGAACGGCAGCCTCTCGATGCGCCTTGATCTTGTACAAGGTATCGCTCGGGTGGACGCAGTCTATGAGCATGGACTGCCAGTTTGGCAGGCTCGCGATGAAATCGTAATGCTCGATAAGTGTCACGCCTTGCTGTTTGGCGACGTCGCGCATAACGCTGACGTAGGCGCCGACGTTTGGCATTTTTGGATCACAGACGGGATTGGGTTCCTCGAGGACTGGCGTTTTGCCCGTTGCTCGCACGACTGCGATCCAGTTCGTCAGGTCTGCAGCGTACTGGTCGATAGTGCGGCCCATCGAGTCGTTGACCGCATAGTTCGCGAGCACGATTTGCGCTGTGCTGTTGGCGGCCAGACGCGTGGCGAATGGTTGGGTGTAGTAGGGAGGCGTACCCTCCAGGGAGTCGATCGCCTTCGCCCCCGACGACCCGTTGTTTTGAACCGCGACAGTGCTGCCGAGCTTCGCCTGAAGATCTTCCTGCAGGACGGCGACAGCGTTGCTGGAGCTCTGGATATAAGAGCCGTTCGCAGCAGTGCCCGCATATCCCCAGATTAGGGAGTCGCCTTCGGCGTCAATGGTGATGTGGCGCGTCATCGGAGATGGTGGTGACGTCTGTTGAGCCGAGTTGGTCGGGTTTTGTTCTGCCGAGTCTCCGCCACCCCCACATCCGCTACAGGAGACAACGAGCGTCCCCAGCAGAGACGCGATAACGCCTTTCATAGCGGCGCTTCCTTTGGGTTTACGCAGTTTGGTCGACATTGTAGCGAACCTCCATATGGGAATAGATGCGCGGGGAAAGCAGAGACGTTTCATTCACACGCTGTTTCGTGTGAATTTCAATTCGCCGCTCACGAGCGGCGTTTTTCGTTTACGGGGAATCGATGAAGAGCGATCTCGCGACGAGCGCTGCAAAGGTGGCGCCTGCAGTGGGGAGCAATTTCTGGTTGTGGCTGACTAGCCACGACATCAACTGGTGGGTAGCCGTCGCGACGATCGCGTACATCGGCCTGCAGGCGTACTACCTGATCAAGAACAAGGGGAAGAGGGCACTGCTCGATGGCTAACGTACCGAAGAAGACACTCGCTGGTGTTGTGGGGGCTGCTGCGGCAGCCCTTCTTTTTTCCATGGTTCCGAAGTTCGAGGGGCTCGAGCTCGTCGCACGGCCGGATCCGATCGGGATCGTCACGGCGTGCAACGGCGACACGAAGGACGTGCGAGCCGGCCAGCGCTTCACGCCGGAGGAATGCCGTACGCGCCTCGAGCAACGGCTCATCCAGCACGCCGAGCCAGTCCTGAAGTGCACGCCGGTTCTGAAGGGGCACACGTACCAGCTCGCGGCCGCGGTCAGCTTCGCCTACAACGTCGGCGCGGGCGCGTACTGTGGCAGCACGACGGCGAAGCGGTTCAACGCGGGCGATTGGAAGGGCGCGTGCCGCGCACTGAACGAGGCGGATAACGGCCGGCCGCAGTGGGTGACAGCCGGCGGCCGTGTGCTGCCGGGTCTGGTGAAGCGACGCGCTGAAGAGCGTGCACTGTGCGAGCGCGGCCTATGACGACGAAAACCCATGAGACGCGACGCACGCTCGCGGAGGATGTCTTTTATCCCGACCACGAGCCGCGCACCGAATCGCCGACGTTCCGCGCGAGCAAGCGCACGATGAAGGCGGCCGGCGGCTACGTCTGCGCGGTGTGTGGTGATGACCAGGCTGTTGAGTCGCATCACCGGTTCTTCGAGTGGGCGTTCTCGCACGCGATCGACTGGAAGTGGATCCGCGGCGTTGCGCTGAACCAGATCGACACGATGTTCAGCCACAAGCTGCAGCGCGTTGTGCCGATCCCACGCCAGCACCCGGTCTGGGACGTGATCAAGCTGACGCAGGGCTTCGACTGGGAGGCGTTCGACCCGGCGCGGCCGGAGGCATTTGTCGACTCGACCTACAACCAACTGCTGCTGTGCGCGCTCCATCACCGGGGCAAGGATCACGGCCGGCATGAAGAAAGTGATCCGGTCTGGAGCGTGCAGGCGTTCCTGCTGCCGGGCTTCGTCTACTCGCCGGACGAATTGAAGCAGCTGCATGCGAAGGAGCGGAAATGACCTGGCTCGACGCCCGATTATGGCTTGCCGTCATTTTGGCGGCGATCGTCGGCCTCGCCGGCGGGTACTTCAAGGGGCACGCCGACGGCGTGCGCACCACCGCCGCGGCGGCGCAGAAGGCGCAGCTCGACGCCGTCGCAGCCGCGCGCGCCGAGGAACAACGCCGCATCGCGGCACAATCGGAGATCGCAAAGGATGCGAACCAACAGCGTACTGCCGCACTCGCGGATGCTTTTGCTGCTCGCGCTGCCGCTGGCGGCCTGCACCAGCGTGTCGACCAGCTCGTCGCAGCCGCCCGCCATTCCGCCGCTTCCGCCGCAAGCCCGGCAACCGGAGACGCCCTTGATCTGCTTGCCGACGTGCTCGGCCGCGCTGACCAACGCGCGGGCGAACTGGCAGAGTATGCTGACCGCGCCCGCATCGCCGGCCAGCAGTGCGAACGCGACTACGACGCGCTGACGGCGCCTCACTGATTGCCTGGATAGAGGCTTCCATCCTTCATCGCTTCAGTCTTCGGCTTGCCTAGCCTCATCCTGCAAGATCAATCGCAGCTTATGGAGAGCCGCGAGGTGGCCGCCTACGTCTTCGGACCAGACCTTCTGAACCGTTTGGCGCAGGTTCTCCGCGTCCCTGAACTGGCGTCGACACCGGGCGATCTCGAGGATCAGGCGTCGTACCTCATGGCCCTCCGGGTAGCGCCGCCACATCTGGCGTAGCTCGCGATTGGTCGGCGATTGGAAGGATGGGAGCGGCTGGCGAAGCATGGTCGGGCGAAATTATGCTGTATGGATATACAGTGTATCCCGGGGTAAGATGGTTCCGTCAAGGATGAAAATCGGGGACGGCAATGTGCACGAATTATGTGGCGCCCGGCGAGGATCCCGGGCTGAGCGAGCTGCGCATCGACAGCTTCGTCGATCTGTACCGCTGGCATCCGTGGAAGCCTGAGATCTATCAGGACTATGACGCGCCGATCGTCGCGAGCATCGACGGGCAGTTCAAGCCGCTGATCGCCGGCTTCGGTTTCTGGCCACGCGCGCTGCAGAAGGCCAACGTCGAGAAGGCGAAGGAGCAGGGCAAGAAACCGCCGATCATGCGGAGCACGATGAACGTGCGCGACGACAACCTCGGGAAGTCGCCGCTGTACGCGCCGGCATGGCGCGCGGGGCGCCGCTGCCTGATTCCGGCGAAGTGGATCTACGAGCCCAACTGGGAGACTGGCAAGCACGTGCGCTACCGGATCGGGTTGGCCGGCTGGCGGCCACTCTGCGTCGCTGGCATCTGGCGCACGCTACAGTACCCGGATGACGTCGAGCGTCACACCATGGCGATGATCACCGTGAACGCCGACGAGCATCCGATCATGAAGCACATGCACCGGCCCGGCGATGAGAAGCGCTCGGTCGTCATCATGCAACCAGAAGACTGGGATGAATGGCTCACGACGTCGAACGTCGAGGCGGCGCGCGCCATGCTGCAACTCTTTCCGGCCGCGGACATGGCGGCAGAGCCGGCGTGATTTGAGCTACGTCTGTTTGCTCGCATCGACTCGACTATTTCTTCAACAATGGTCGAGAGTATCTGTTCATGAGTTGCACAAACGCTGTCGCCTTTTCATTGGTTAGCCCCTCCTGATCTAGCGATAGCAACCGAACAGTCGTCTCGCCCTTTGGGGCCTGGAGCATATTCATGCCCAGTGCCAACGCAACGCTCTCGGGAGAGTCGAAGTTTGATCGAAGGACGCGACGTACGCCTGAGGCGATCAAGTCTGCTACCTGAACGCCGGAGAATTTCTGCGAGTCTACGTATTTGAAGTCATCGTTGATCATTTTCCCAATATTCGCGACGTTTCCACTGCCCGTGTCAACGTCCAAGCCGTAAGTCTCTTTGAGATAGTTTGGTTCAGTGCCGGGTTCATACTCGAATCGCTTGAAGTGACGGTAATCTTCACCTTCAAGAACGATCATTGGATCTCGCAGAGACTTAGTTTGAAGCACTCCCGGCAATATACTCTTGAATGCGTTCTCATACGGATTCGGTATTCGATCCTTCTGGTCCACGCGCCACCGAAAGTGAGCCAAAGTTGCCGGCTCTCGTTGCACGTAGTATACAGGGGCATACTTCACAACGGTGTGTATGAGTTCTGCCTGCAGAGCGAGTTGCGTGTAGAGTTGCAACGGCAGCGCACCGATCTTATCGGCAAGGTCTGTGACCGCCTTCCGGCCTCCTTCGTACACCATGTGGTCTACATTCTTCCTGATCTTCGCGACCTGAAGTTGCTGATGATGCTGTATTTCATCGCGACGATGCAGGCTAACGTCGACGGCTACGGAAAATGCTATACCACCCAACGCTTTGAGTTCGGTCAGGAACTTGACGAAATCGCGTTCCGGGATTGCACCCAGTTTGACTTCACGCCCTGCGCCGTGCGTGAATCGCAATTTTGAGACCAGCGCATCCAATGGACGCCGCTTAGATTCAGGTAAAACGAAGGCGGCGATCGTACACCAAGCATTCTCCTTATCGGAAAATGTGAACGTCCCAGATTCGTCAACGAATATAAACATGTTTCATGTGAATCGCGATGGATGCAGCGTTGAATGAAAACGGTAAACATGGCATTTTTGCCTTCGCCTCCATTGTCACTGGATGCACCAACATCATTGACGATATGCATAAACACGCGTCACATCGCGGCGCACCTATTTGTTGACCGATGTTGTATCCAGTGGAACGGATCTTCAAATGCGGATTGAACTAGTCGAACTTGTATCGGGAGCGGTGGCGTGCCAGAAAGGTTTTGTTGCCTTTTGTGACCTTGCGCAGCCCGCGGTGACGATCCAGGGCAAGGACCTGTTGGTCGTGGCGGGACAACTGCGACCCGATCAGCAGGCCACCGTTCTGGTCAAACGAAATCAACCCCTTATCGAACAGCCGATCAATATGTGGTGCGAGTAACAAGCCGTTGTCCGGATCGACTCGCTCGTCGTTCGTGCTCAGGCTCCAAGCGTGGATATGTGATGCTATGAGAAGGTCGGTGTTTGCAAGGCCAGTGAGTGAACATTGGTTGTCCCACCTCTTGAGCAGGTCTGCCCGAAATTTGCCCTGGCCAACCCGGGCCTTTACGATCGCATCGCGGGTTGTCTTCGATACCTTCTTCCCGTTGCCACCATCCGTTACTAGCGCGTCTTCGAAGCGTTCGATCATCTGCGACGACTCGAGCAGGTACGTGCCGGCATCTTGCGGCAAACGCGCCATATAAATTTGCTTGAGCGTTCCGGCGCTTGTGAATAGAGGGGGTGACGTGCGGTGGTCGAACCGGGATATGAACTCACCCGAGACTTCGTCACGAAACACAGGCGTCTTTAGTTCCGTCAGTTCGACATCGACTCGGTGCCCACTGGCATTCCATTCGGAGAAGGAGCGGCTCGGGGGACGCGGAGCCAAATACGAATCCTTGACCGCCCTAGCGATATGAGAAATCCGTTGGCTATGGCAGCAGAAGATCAAGTCACCCGCTTTAACAGCCGCCACGTTGTCCCAGTGCTCTAAGCGCTGTTCCTTCCCGGACTGAGTGATCGTGTGTTGTGGTGCCCAGAGGAAATTACCGCTGAGAACTTCATTGATGGTCAGCCCGACGTTTACCCAGTAGAACTTCATTGCCCCGTAGCCCTGATTGTTGTGTTCGTGAGACGTTACCTCTCTTTACTCGACAGTGGAAGGGGGCGGGCGGAATGAATGGCAACGTTCAGGCGGGTCGTTCGCCGCGTAATGCCCCGAATCCCATCACCCGATCGATCGGGATCCTGTGGCCGAAAGACTTGGAGGAAGGGCTGATGGCGTCAAACGCCGAAGTGGTTAGGGCGACGCTGCAGCTTTACCCGGCGCACGATACGGTGTTCGAGCCGAGCTGATACAGATTTATGCCGAATCCAACGGGACGCAAATTGTACATGTGGCGCTCGTTCGGCTGCGATAGGAAGAAATTATCACGCGCCGTTCTGCTGTGCCTGAAACTGCGCCTCAAATTTCGCTATCATTTCTGCGAGAAAGCGCTCTGCATTCGCTGCGTTTTGCGCGTATACATGTTGGAGTGTGGCCGGGTTGTCACCAGCAATAGAGAACTCTGCGCGGATAGCAGCGATAGCGGCTATGACCTTCCTAGCCACGTCGGGCTGAAACTGAAGTAACGATTTAAGAAATTCTATCTGAGCAGCACTTAATCTCAACGCTGATGCTTCGCGCCGAGCAGTCCAATGGTTGATCTGCTCCTGCGTGAAATTGATCTGTGCTTGGAGAAAACTGGCTTTCTGAGGATCCAGCGGCCCTTGAAACAACATGTCAGTCTGCATTTGCACCCAGCGTCCATGGTCGCCGATAGCCCGCTCGACAATTGAATTGTCAGCGACCATCTGATCGTGAGCTTGTAATAGCGGCTGACGGCTCACGAGAAGTTGGGTGAACATCAAACGCATAGCGTCGGCCAGACTGCCAAGTGCGGTGACGGTGTCGTGACTGCCGATAGCACTCGCCTTTGAAGTTTTCGCGACCATTTCGCTATACGAGTCTGTGACCTTCGCTTGCAATACAGCGGGATCGGACATTGACCCCATCGTGGTAAACGCTAATGAAATGGACTCGATAGCTGGAATGTAAATGTCTCTTCGCAACTGCATCTCGCGTTCGATCGCCTTCTGCCTGGTGTCGTGATCGAGCTGCTGTGTATGTCGCCGTGACAGGCCGAAGTTTGTTATCAAAACGCCCAGCACTGTGATGAGGGAGCCAACAATTCCTGACCAGACTACGTCGGGGATTGACGTCAGGGCACTATGGGCAGTGGCGATTGTTGTGCAGTCAGGCATCTACATTCCCCAATGACGGCAGCTTTTTCCGGATTAGATGGATCATATCTGAACCTTGGCGACAGGGGAAATCGATGGCTATTTTTGCTGGAAGATGGCCGAACTAGCCTACGCTACACAAGACTGAGCGATGGTCGCACGTTCCAACGTCCTTGCGTAATGCATTGATTTTTCGTGGGAATGTATAAGGATTGTGATTCCTGTTGTCGTGGGTTCGAGTCCCATCAGCCACCCCAAAGAATTCATAGCAGTATCAAGAAGTTAGAAACGGCACTGAGATTTTATCCAGTGCCGTTTTTGTTTTGGAATTCCCAAATTGGGAATTACATGCCTCGGCGCTTCACGATTTTCGTTCGATCGTAGACACGCGCAGTCGTCGCCGGATTGGTGTGCAGATCCGGCAATGCGCCGTGTTCGGCCTTGTATCGGGTGACGTAATAGGCCCGCAGGTCGTGGAACGTGAAGCGCTTCGCCATTACCTTTTCCTGCAGCGCGTCGGTCATTAGCTTCGACCACATCGCCTTGAATCCGGCCGGCGTGTAGTGCGTCGCGTAGCGGTTCGAGAACACGTAAAGGCAGTCATCCTTCCGCACGGCGCACAGGCGGCCAATCAGCTCCGTCAGCGCCGGCGTGATCTCGATCTGCTCGATTACTGCGAGTAGCGCGACCAGCCGGGCGTCTCCTGGAACTGCTCCCATAGGCGCGCGATCGTGCCAACGTCGTCGCCGGCGCCGAGGATGTCGAGCACCTTCCGGATCGCGAGCAGGCGGTCCTGCCCGAGGTTGATCGGCTTCTTGCCTACCGGGTGATAGCGGTGGTAGGTGAAGCCTTCTTTTCGTTTCCGGGCCTCCATGCGTGGCAGGAGCCCATCGCGCTCCCGGTGCTTCTTCATGCTGCGCGTCTCCATTTTGGCTGCGTGCGCGGCGTCGCCTCGGCGCGCGGCTGATTGACCTGCTCCTACGTCAGCATCGGATGGCCGTCGGCCTTGCGCGGCGCATCGATGCCGAGCGCCTTCTTGATCCAGCGGGTCTGTGCCGCTCCCTGTTTCAGGCCGCCCGTCAACTCGACGAGCTCGGCGTTCGTCACGATCGGCATTGGGGCACCTCCGGGAATTCATCATGGGTGAGGCCTTCGAACAACCTGCCGGCGGCATGCTTGTCAGCGTTGCCCATGATCGTTCCGTCACCGTGCGTAAATTTCCCACCGCGCACGCGTACACCCTCGGCGTGGCCCATCATCGGAACCCATTCCCCCCATTGCTTAAACAGGAACGGCACGCCGTATGTCACGCACTGGTCGTGAAGCGAGCAGGCCCAGTCGGGATGCATCGGCCGCGCACCAGGGCCACTTTCGCCACCCACGATCACCCAGTCGATTTCCGGCGAACGGTAGCCAGTTCCATCCTCCGCATATTCGGTGGTCGGGCCGTGAATCCATGGCGCGTCGGCGGGGCAGTCCTCGCAGGACTGCATTTCCTGCATGCAGCAGATGCCAGTCGGATCGAACCACGCTCGAAGATCGACCGGACCAAGCAGCGGCTCCATGGATAGAAAGCGGCGGCACGCGGGTGTCATGAGCAGCTTTTCGACGTCGCGATCAGCCTCGACCTGGTCAACGATCGTGGCGCCAAGCCAGACGTTTGACCATGGCCACGGTGTGTTGACGCCGCGCCCGGCGAGCTCGAGTACGCGTCAACTACACGATAGTCTCGAGCGTCGACAACGAGCCGCTGTTCGGTTTTTGACGTCAACAACCAGTACATCGCCGGTTTCGATACCGGGGCATGGGGCGTACCAGCCTGAGCATCCCAACGCATTTATCGCCATGACCCGCCTACGCGCGGCTTTTTTTATTGCTCGGAGCACAGATGGCAAACAACAACTTCAAGGCGTTTGCGGCCGCTGCCAACGCGAACGTGATGACGCAGGCCGATTACGAGGCACTCTCGGCACTGCTCACCGGCTTCCAAAGCGGCACCGCGCAATCGCAGCAGCTCAACAAGGTGTGGCGCCAGAGCTCGATTATGGCGGCCGTGCTGGCGCAGTTCATCGTCGATATGACAGGCCAGGACGCCATTGATGATGGTACGACGGCGACGCTTCTGGCGAATCTCAAGAAGTCGATGCCGGGCAGACTGCGCAACACGCAGGTATTTCAGATCGCGGGGACGTTCGTCTATACGCCTACGGCTGGCACAAACAAGGTCCGTGTGCGCGTCATCGGTGCTGGTGGAGGAGGCGGGGGAAGTTCCGCCGCAACAGCAACTACGACGTCTACGGCAGGCGGGGCGGGTGGTTATGCAGAAGGCCTATTCACCGCGGGATTCGCGGGGGTCTCCGTGGTCGTAGGAAGCGGCGGAGCCGGTGGCGTAGCAGGGAACAACATCGGCTCAAATGGTGGCGCAAGTTCATTCGGCTCGCTGCTCTCGGCGACCGGTGGTTCGGGCGGCGGCGCTATTGCGGCAACGGCATCACCATACCTCGTAACTGGCAGCGGATCGGGAATTGTCGCTGGCGGAACGATCAATCAGAAGGGATGTGTCGGTGGCCATGGCCTATCGATGACTACCAGCTATGGGGTCAGTGGTGCTGGCGGTGGAACAGGGCTTCCCTATGCGAATTCGGCGCGCGGAGCGGACTCACAATCTCCCGGCGGCGGTGGTGGCGGTGCATGCTCGGGCGTCAATTCACCGGCGTTCTCAGGTGGACGCGGGGCCGACGGTATCGTCATTGTTGAGGAGTTTGCGTGATGAGAACATACGCAAGAATTCAGGACGGTGTGGTGTTCGAGTTTTTCGCAACGGACGGGAACATAAGCGAAATGTTTCATCCGTCCCTTGTATGGATTGACGTTACGGAGATGGAGCCGCAACCGGAGTTAGGTTCGCGCTTCGACGGGAAGCTGCTCACCGCTCGATCGATTGGCGATTGACACGGAAACCATGGTGTCGGTAATGAGCCACCCGCCTCGAAATACGGATCGAAGTGCGATCCACGTATTTGTAAAAGGGGACCGCAATAAGGAGCGAGGCCGTCAGTCCAACCGAGGTCGAGGCGATAACAGCTGTCATATATCCAAATGGCCGGATCCATGAAAATACAGCGCATCCCAATGTGAGCAGGATGCCGAAGTGGGTTAGGTAAAGACTAAATGAAATTTTCCCAAGCCATTGAGGTATGCGCGAAGACAGGAGTTCGCGCGCCCCCTTGCAGAAAAGTACGCCGAGAAAAATAAAAATTGCACTGATTTGGCATTCGAGTTGGAATGCGTTAATTGCACTCATAACCGGCATCCGGTTCGTGAAATCTAATATCTGTTGAAATTGATGCTCCATCGGAATAAACGCCAACAAGATCCCTCCCGCCAGCATGGTTAGCCCAACTGTCGAGTGGAGCAGTGAAGCTCTAAGATTGCTCGTATGCACTCTCTGGTAGACAACGAACCCGAGCATGAATAGAGACAAAAAGCTAGTGCCCGCGGTCACGAATATCATCAGCATGGCGAATCGCGCGATGATCTTCGGAAATGACCGAATAATGAATGCCACCGCCAATAGCATGAGCGACCCCCAGAATTCAAGATGAAGAGTCCACAGGGGAGGGTTCGTCGAGTGTATCAACGGGGTTAGTGTTTCGGAGGATGTGAGGAATCTGATATGTGAGAAGATAGATGATTGGCCGTATCCGAAAAGCATCGAATTAATGGCTAGTTCTTTTGCGAATAGTGATGGAATTAGATCGTTGCTCCACAGATGCGTTAGCCACGTTGAACCTGAAATTTCACTTGCGTGTAGTCGTGCGCCATGGAAAAAAAATTTCAGAAGCGCGGCAATAATCAGCGATGCTGCTACTGGAATATAAAGTCGCAGTGATCGCTTGAGTGCTTGTGTTGCAATTGATGAAGTCGAGTTTAGAAAAGAGCCGGCAAGCACGAATCCGCTCATAATAAAGAATACGTAGACTGCCACATATCCTTGGAAGGCAACAAACAGCGGAGAATTCGACGCGGCGTTTTCCCAAGCGAAATGCTCTGGCAAACCGGCGCGCGTGAATACTGGTAAGAACGCTGAGCCGTAATGAAGAAGGACGACTTGTAGGGCTGCGACGCCGCGAAGTCCGTCTACAAATTCAAATTTTGATGTTCGCGGTTGTGGCGTCATTGTGGGTGGGTCTCGATTTCGGTGGGATTCTACACGGTGCGAGACTACCCGCGGATCGCTCTCCATACAGAGCGCTATGTGTACGTGGCCGCCCGAGGCAGCGTTTTTGTTTACGTGACCTGCTCCCCGCGTTTAGTGCGGTGACAGTGTAGAGTCCGTTCCAGAGAGGAACGGCAATGAAGAAGCGATTCACCGAAGAACAAATCATCGGCATCTTGAAGGAAGCCGAGGCTGGCCTGAAGCCGGCGGAGCTGTGCCGCAAGTACGGCATCTCGGAAGCGACCTACTACAACTGGAAAGCGAAGTTCGGCGGGATGACGGTCTCCGAAGCGCAGCAATTGAAGGAACTGGAGCAGGAGAACAACAAGCTCAAGCGCCTGTTGGCCAAATCAATGCTCGACAACGCCGCGCTGAAGGACCTGTTGGCCCGAAAGTAGCAAGCCCGCAGGCCAAGCGCGAAGCGGTCCGAATCTTGATGACCGAACGCGCCATGGGTGTTACCCGGGCCTGCGAGCTGGTAGGGATTTCGCGCTCGCTGTTCTATTACGAATCACGCCGCCGAGTTGACGACGAAGCGCTGACTGGCCGGATGATGGTCGTCGCCGCGCAGAAGCGTCGTTACGGCTATCGCCGGATTCACGTGTTGTTGCAGCGGGATGGCTGCTTCGCCAACCACAAGCGCAAACTGAGGCGCGACTAATCCATCGCCGACTTATTGTGTGTTGACTCTTCAAACATCGGCCGCTGAGCTGAAACCAGCGTCGCTTCTTGAACGTAAGAAGCCCAGGGCGTCAGCGCGCGACATTTGTCGATGTCGGAAACAACTGCGTCAGCGCAGTGCTCGACGAGACAACCGGACCGATCTGCAGATTGGCGGAATAGGCCAGTGTCTTGGCACCAACCGCCAAAGCCTCACAGTCTTACATCCGTGTAATATTTCGGTTCCTCGTGCCCTCAGCTTTGCAGGGCCGTTCTGTCCCGACGACCCGGAAGGCGTCGGGACATTTTTTTGCGAGCGGTGCGCTCGTACAGCATCTTGTGCGAGTCGCGATTCAACCCACCGTCGAAACATTTGCGATTGCTACACTTTCCCGGCCTCCATCGCACAACGGGACCGACCCACGCATGCCGGAAAACCGACTCGTCATGCTACGCAGCGCGACACCACACGACGCAGACGACATTGCTCGCTTGCACACGCTGAGCTGGCAGAGCGCATATCGCCATATCCTGCCTGTTGCTTATCTGTTCGATGAAGTACCGATGGAACACGCGACGCGATGGCGAAACTACTTCGACCGCAGCGAAACCGAACGGGGCCTCGTGCTCGTCGCGGTATCGAACGGTATGTCCATCGGATTCGTGAGCGCCGAAAGATCGGTCGATCCGGAGCGCGGCGTCCTGCTCGATTGCCTTCACGTCCATCCTGCGCATCATGGAAAAGGGGCCGGCAAGCGCATGATCGAATTCGTGCGCGCGTGGGCGCGAAATATCGGCGTGGACAGGGTTCATCTTTCTGTGCTTGAGGACAATGTCCGCGCCATTGGCTTCTATGAGCACAATGGCTGGCGACTGGCGGCCGTCGAAACCAGCTTGATAGGCCGGACGGAGGTGAGCGACCGGATCTATGTGATCTAGGCCTAGCGGCCAGTCGGCATCGATTCGCACGGTCGCGCGGTGCACGACCCGTTCCGCGTGCAATGAAGCGCCGCGTCCGTTATTCGCTGCAATACCGCGCGAGCAAATCCGCCTCCGTTTCATGCACCTCGACCGGCAGGCTCGTCGCCCCGGCATACGCCAGATAGCGCGCGCGGTGCTGACCGTTTCGGAACGACGCGACGCCGACTTTCGACAGCCCCGGAATGCCGAACAGCGTCCGCGTTCGCGTCTCGCGAAAGGTGATGAAGGGCATCTCGGGAATACGGGCATCGGCCGGGTCGAGGAAGTCGCGGATACCCACGGCCTTGCCGGGCGCCCAGTATTCAACCGACGGCAGCACATAGTCGGTCGTGTCGCGATCGGCGCAGGCGAGCAGCTTCGTCAGGTTGACCGTCACCACGCGATGTCGCGAGTCGTCGGATGCGAACACCCGCTTGAGGTGCGTAGAGGCATAAGCGGCATGTCCCGAAAGCTGGATGATCCAGACATCGACGCCATCATGTTGTGCCCGGGCGAGTGACATTGTTTCCTTGGGGGGCAAGCGATTGTTGTGGCTGGAGTGTAGCAGCGCGATCGCGACTGCAGCCGCGGAGCAGGCAGATACCAGGAATCGACGATGGAATCGTGAGCGGTAAGGACGCGGCGCGGAATCGATCGCGCAATGGATACCGGACGGGGCGGCCATCTATTTTCAGTCGAGATCGACAGCTCGCGAGAATATCGCGATACTGCGTGGCGGAATGACGTGCAGCCCGGAATTCACACAAGATTCACGCAGCGCGTGAAGCCGGAATAGCGCAACGCACTATAAGAACCGAGAGGGCGGATTGGCCGGAGAAAATCATGTCGCCGGAACTTGAGATCGAATATCTCGATTATCGCTTCACGTCGACACTCGAAACGCGGGAAACGGGGCGAGTCGCCGTGGTCGACTGGCAACTGGATTCCATTTCGCGAGGCAAGACGTACGCGTGGGTCGTGCTCGACCGTTTTCTGAAACGCAACGATTTCGCCGACGAGGACGATGCGCGCGCCAGTATCGTCGACTGGCTGGAGCAACTGGTCTGCCCGCAGGGCGCGCCGCCCGTCGAAATCCCCGCGACGCCGGCGGCTGCCACAACCGGTGCTGCCGCCGGTGCGGTCGACAGCGATGCTTCAACCGCGGAAATCGTCAGCGATGTCATCGTTGAAATCGTCAGCGATTTCGACTGGATCGACATGGTTGCAGGATGGTTCACGGACGGTCCGGCGTAACGTCGGGTTTCGCGCCGTTCCAAAGCGAGTGATCTCGATCGTGAAACCTCGTGTCACGACAATACGGAAAGAAAATCCGCTGATTCAACGAAAAGCGGAGTGACGCGACTTCGACGATGCATGCGAGTTTCCGGAGGCTGACGCGCGATTGAAAAATCGCCGATATAAATCAAAAACGCCGGGGCTCGACACATGAAAAAGAAGAGCGCTGCTGACTGCCGGCGCGATTGTCGCGCCTTGGCCTTGACGTGCTGCACTCGGCAGCAGGCACGCGGGCTTTCCCGTTGAAAGGGTGAGTTGCCGCACAGACGGTGGCGCGGGCCACGATCACAATCTGGCCGGTTGACCGTTCTACCCCGGCCCGGTCAACCATTTCCCCGCTCGCTCGCGCAGGAGCGGGGGCTTTTTCCCCGCACGACGCATGCAAGCTGCGTCGGCGGAAACGGACAGGCGTTCGGCAAGCGGTGTCTCGCGCCACGGCGTCCGCTCGCCCGATCCGCATGAATCGTTTTCCTCGTGCCTGAGCGCTTGCTTGGGCCCATCGCCGGTTACGGCTGGCGATGCCTTGATCCCGGCGGCGCGCCATCGCGCTGCCGGGATGTTTTTTGTACCGCACCCGTCAAGGACCGACATGCGTGCAACACGCGTGTCGGCGGGATCAACCCGTCTGCTCGACGCTGGTTTCCCAGCCGTCGTATTCGCCGCCGAGCGAGCGCACCTCGCGATTGATGTCGAGCGTATGGCGCGTGATGTCGGCCAGCGCCATCGTGCCTTCGTGCGCAAACCGCACGGCCGATTTGCCGTCCTCGGTCGGCGCGACCGATTCGACCAGATAGCCTTTCGACTCGGCCCAGTCGGCGAACTGGTGTGCATCGCTCGGGTCGGGGAAGTAGGCCCAGTGCATCACGCGCCGGCTCACGTCGCTCGCGTCGCCTTTCTGCCGCAGCGCATCGAGCACGCGCATGTCGCGCATCAGTTGCCAGTCGTCGTCGGTCGGGTAGAGCGTGCGCCAGTACGTTTCCTTGTCCGGATCGTCCTGGTAGGCGTACTGAAGCGCGTAGGTCGTGTGCTCGGCCAGCGAGTCGACGATCCCGGCCGCGGCTTCCTCGTCGAACGGCACGTAGAACAGAAAATCCTGGTTGCCGTCGACCGTGATGCGGCCGACCTGCACACCGTTTTTCGCGGTCACTGCGGCATCCAGCAGATCCTCGATTTTCGTCAGACCGGCGAACTCGTCGCTGCTCGGCAGGCCGTCGGGCGTCGGATGTTCGAGCGCGACACGCACGCTGAGCAGCGACGTGCGCGGATCGCTTTCGGCGATTTCGGCAAAGCCGTGATTGAAGCTGATGAAGGCCTGATGGTCGCCCATTCTGGCTGGGAAGGTTCCCCAGGCGTCGGTCATGTGTTTCTCCCGTGCACGATTGTCTGTTGACGGTTGCAAAGCGTCCCAATGTATCATCGAAAACCGCGTTGGCCGACGCCGCGTGCGGGGATGATCGATCGGCAGGCCCGGTGGCGGTCGAGTACGCGTGCTGTCGCGCCATCGCCGGTTTCCATCGTCCGGCGTTCGTCCGGCCGCAATCGTTTCGAAGGAGAGCCCGATGTCGATGTTCGCGGTGAATGGTGTCCGAATCGATGTGCTTAGCGCACGTGTGACGCACGTGCGCTGGGCGGCCGTCAATCCGGCGGACCGGTCGTGGGCGGCGACGCCGAGCGAGGCGTCGGTGGCGGAAGTTGCGCGCGCGCTTGCGGCTGGCGACGACGTTCGCGCCGTGTTCGACGAAGCGGACGGGACGGCGGTGGGGCCGAGACTCAAGCGCGTGCTCTATCGCGACGCGTCGGAAGGGATCGAGCTCGATATCGATGCGACGAGCGAGTCGCGTACGCTGCGTGACCTTCCGCAAATCTAGAAAAAATGTCTGCAAGCGTGTCGATTTCCGTCGAGCCCGTCCGTCGTAGCATCGGAGGCGTGCGCATCGTGCGTGCGTCCCGATTTCCGACACGATAATCGACTGAAGGAGCGACACTCATGGCCACGTCCGTCAACCCGATCCCGGAAGGGATGCGCACGCTGACCCCGCATCTGATCTGCGCCGGCGCCGCCGAAGCCATCGACTTCTACAAGCGTGCGTTCAACGCGACCGAACGATTTCGCCTGCCGACCCCGGACGGCCGGCTCGCGCACGCGTGCCTTGCAATCGGTGACTCGACGCTGATGCTCGTCGATGAAATGCCGGAGCACGGTGCACTCGGGCCGAAGACGCTGAACGGCACGCCGGTCTGCCTCCACTTGTTCGTGCCGGACACCGATGCGGCGATCGCGCAGGCCGTCGCGGCCGGCGCGACCGTCAGGATGCCGGCCGCCGACATGTTCTGGGGCGATCGCTATGGCCAGGTGGAGGATCCGTTCGGCCATCGCTGGTCGATCGCGACCCACCAGCGCGACCTGACGCCCGAGCAGATCGCGGAAGCGATGGCGAGCGCGCCGCCGTGCGGAAGCTGACCGAGCGGCGCGTATCGGACTGAACGCGGCTTGCGGCCGCGGCATCGATGCGTATCGGCGAGCGATTCGTCCGCGCTCAGGCGCCGGCGGCTTTGCCGCGCAGTTTGTCCTCGTACATGCGGCGATCGGCCGATTCGAGCAGGTCGGCCACCGCGCGATGTCGCGCGGCATCGTATGCGACGTAGCCGACACTGAACCGGATCGAATAGCCGCGTGCGTCGGCCGCGTTGCGCAGCGCGAGCGCCTGCGTGACGCGCTCGATCGGCTCGCCGACGTCGGCCGGATGGCTGGCGCTCAGCAGCACGACGAATTCGTCGCCGCCGAGCCGTGCGATTACATCGCTGTCGCGCAGCGCACCGGTGAGCGTGTCCGCAAAGACCTTGAGCGCGCGGTCGCCTTCGGCGTGTCCGAAGCGGTCGTTGATCGCCTTGAAGTCGTTCAGGTCGAAGAACAGCAGAACCGCGTGCCGGCCCAGGCGCTCGCAGAGGCTCAGCACGTGGCGCGCGAGAATCTCGAAGCCGCGCCGGTTCGTCAGTTGGGTCAGCTCGTCGGTCGTCGCGAGATGCAGCGCCGCGATTTCGCGCTCGGTCATATGCGCGAGATCGCCGAGCAGCGCGAGGTCGTCGACGGAGAGTTCGCGCGGTCGCGTGTCGATCAGGCACAGCGTGCCGACGGGTGCGCCGTTCGGCGCGGCAAGCGGCCGGCCCGCGTAGAAGCGGATGCCGGGCTGGCCGGTGACGAGCGGATTGTCGTGGAAGCGATCGTCGTTGCGCGCGTCCTGGATCACCATCGTTTCGTCCGCGAGCAGCGCGTGTGCGCAGAACGAAACATCACGCGAGGTCTGCGTGGCGTCGAGACCCGAATGACTCTTGAACCACTGGCGGTTCTCGTCGACGAGGCTGACGAGTGCGATTGGAACGTCGAACAACCGGCGCGCGAGGCGCGTGAGACGGTCGAACCGTTCTTCCGGCGGAGTGTCGAGGATCGACAGTGAATGAAGCGTCTCGAGCCGGGCCGCCTCGTCGACCGGTTTGGGAGCAATCTGCATGGGCCTTTGTCTCTGGTCCCGGCTGCGGAGCCGGTCATCGATCGTGTCTGTATGTCGCGCCGAGCGTGCGCAAGCCCGTCGGCGCATTTCTGCCGATATCGTCGCGCTCGACGAGCGCACGCCGGACAGTATCGCGCATTCGGCATCGCGCTGCCACGTCCGCGTTGTCCGGCGTTGCCATGTCGACGCGACGCGAATGCTTCGCGTGTCGTGCGTTGCCGCCGGACGTGCAATTTGAGAGCCGGCGGCTCAAGCTCTCCGGCGCGATGCCGTAAACAGGGCAAGATCAATCGCCCATCCACCGCACCATGGTCCGAATTCTGTACGCGGGGTATCTCGCGTTGGCGCTGTATTTGCTCTATCCCATGGTCCAGGACACGCTGACCTTCAGTGCGGACTGCGTACTCGGCGCGCTGCCGGGCGGGGCTCGCGATCGACCGAAGCCTTCGGCCAGCGATGCGCGCGCGCATGCGAGCCGGTGTGTCGCGACCACGCAGCTCTCGGAGCGATCGCCCGACATCCATTGATTTCTTCGACCGGTTCCACCGATCGCGGCGCCGTCACGCGCGGCGCGCAGGCCATTCGGCCAGATTGAGCGGCATGCAATGCGCACCGATCATCGACGACATCGCGGCGCGCAAGCATGCAACGATGCGCGTCGGCCGCGCCGCATGCGCGCGGTGCGTGGCGATCTCCAGCGTTCGAAGGCTCAGTACGACGAGCGGTACGGCGTGCCCTGGTCGAAGCGGCTTTGCCAATGCGCAAGGTAGCGCGACGCGAGCTGCGGATTGTTCCAGACCACGACGACGTTCTCGGAGTTGCGGCTGGCTGCCGACGCGCTGTAGTTGAACGAGCCCGTCTCGACATGTTCGGCATCGACCACGACATACTTGTCGTGGTGGATCGCATAGGCGTCGATCGTGCGTGTCGGGATGCCCGCGTTGACGAGCAGGTTCAGTGCCTGCTTGCTGCTCTTCGCGCGATTGCCCTTGTCGTCCACGACGACCGCGACATTCACGCCGCGCCGTTTCGCGGCAAGCAGCGCGCGCGTGACGGGCGGCGACGTGAACGAGTAGGCGGCCACGCGAATCGAGGTGCGCGCGGCGCCGATTGCTTTCAGCACGAGCGCCTCGGCACCGCCATCGGGCGAGAACGCAGATTCGACGACCTGCGTGGCGGGCGCCTCATGTGTCGGAGCCGGCAGAAGTTGCGCGATGAAGTCGATCGCCTGCTGCAGCAGCGATTCGTTGTGCGTCTTGCCGAAGGCGGCGAAAGGTGTGGCGAGCAGGGTGGCGGCGAGACAGGCGGCGGCGAGGCGTTGGCGCGACAACATCTTGGACAGCGAATGAATTTGAGACAGCGGGCCGTGAGTGTAACGCAGACACGGTGGCGTGGTCACGCCCGGATGCGAATGCGCGCGCATCGTCTGACGGCCCGGCGCGGTCGATGTGGCGAGGTCCATCGTGCCGAGCGGTATCTGCATCTTCTCGGCGGCCGTGCGGCGCTGCCATGCGCACACGACAGGCGCTCCGCGCTACGCGTCAGGCATCGAGCGGTCCGGTCGCCTCGCGTGCGATCCATCCGGGCCCGGGCTCCGGCTGCACGTCGTGCGCGTCGAGCGGCTCGCCGCACGCCGAGCACACCGGGACTGCATGCATCAGCTGACCACAGGCGCGATGGCGCAATTGCACCGGCGGCCCCTGGCCGTCGTCCTTCCAGCGATCGCCCCATGTCATCAGTGCGAGCAGGGCCGGGTAGAGGTCGAGGCCTTTTTCCGTCAACCGGTATTCGAAACGTGGCGGGCGCTCCTGATATGCGCGCTTGACCAGCACGCCTTCGTCGACGAGGCGCGCGAGACGTTCGGCCAGTACGTGGCGCGTGAGGCCCAGTTGCGTCTGGAACGCATCGAAGCGGCGGCAGCCGAGAAACGCGTTGCGCAGGATCAGCATGGTCCACCGATCGCCGAGCACGGCGAGCGTGCGCGCGACCGAACAGTTCAGCGTGCCGATGTCATCCCATTTCATGATCGAGTCTCGTGCGGCGGTTCAGCGAAGGAGTGGGTTCGATTATAGAACTTGCGTTCGGCTGCAACGGGCCGTGACCGCGTTGACAAGCCCGGGGCGGTTGTCAATAATTAGTTCCAATTTGGAACTTACTGGCGCGGCGACGCGCTTTCAACCAGGAGACAACCCGATGAATCCGCTTTCCCTGTCCGGTCTCGAACTGCTGCGCGCGGCAGCGGCCGGCGATCTGCCGCTCGCGTCGATCTCGGAAACGATCCCGATGCGGCCGCTGGGCGTCGAGCTCGGTTACGTGAAGATGTCCGCGCGTGCGGACGGCCGGCACCTGAATCCGCTCGGCGGCGTGCATGGCGGGTTCGCCGCAACGGTGCTCGATTCGGTCACGGGATGCGCGGTGCATTCGATGCTCGATGCGGGCGTTGGTTACGGCACTGTCGACCTGCATGTGAAAATGCTGCGTCCCGTGCCGCGCGACGTCGAACTGATCGCGGAGGGGCGCGTGATTCACCTGTCGCGTTCGCTCGGCGTCGCGGAAGGCACGCTGAAGACGCCCGACGACAAGATCGTTGCGCACGCATCGGCGACCTGCTTCATTCAGCGGCCGCAGTGACGCAGCGGGCGTCATTCGCCGGCTCGGCCGCCCGACGTCAGGCGGACGACCGTACGAGCGCGGGCCGGGTGCCCAGCGAAGGGCGCCTGTAAGCCAATGTGCCGGCCGTCTGAAGCGCGCGCTTCAATGTGATAGCGTTCCTGCTTTCCACTGACGCGACAGGAACAGCATGGAATACCGCACACTCGGCGATTCGGGCATCGAGGTCAGCCTGATCGGCCTCGGCACGATGACGTGGGGCGAGCAGAATTCTGAACGCGACGCCCACGAGCAGATCGATTACGCGCTCGGGCAGGGCGTTACGCTGATCGATACCGCGGAGATGTACCCTGTGCCGCCGAAGCCCGATACCCAGGGGCGCACGGAGCAGTACATCGGCACCTGGCTCGCGCAGCATCGTGCCCAGCGCGACCGGATCGTGCTCGCGACGAAGATCGCGGGCCCGGCCCGGCAGCCGCACAATCCGCGCCATATTCGCGGCGAAGGCAATCAGTTCGACCGCAAGAACCTCACCGAGGCGCTCGACGGCAGCCTCAAGCGCCTGCAGACCGACTATGTCGACCTGTACCAGCTGCACTGGCCCGATCGCAGCACGACGACGTTCGGCCGCCCCGCATATCCGTGGGTCGATGATGCATATACGGTGCCGATCGAGGAAACGCTCGGCGTGCTCGCGGAGTTCGTGAAGGCCGGCAAGGTCCGCGCGATCGGGGTGTCGAACGAAACACCGTGGGGCGTCGCGAAGTTCCTGCGCGCGGCCGAGAAGCTCGGCTTGCCGCGTGTCGCCAGCATCCAGAATCCGTACAGCCTGCTGAACCGCACATTCGAGAACGGCCTGTCGGAGTTCACGCATCGCGACGGCGTCGGGCTGCTCGCATACTCGCCGCTCGCGTTCGGCTGGCTGTCCGGCAAGTACGAGAACGGTGCGCGTCCCGCTGGCGCGCGCATCACGCTGTTCGAGCGCTTCCAGCGTTACAGCAAGCCGCAGGCCGTCGAAGCGACGTCGCGCTACGTCGCGCTCGCGAAACGGCACGGGCTGTCGCCCGCGCAGCTCGCGCTCGCGTTCGTCAACAGCCGGCCGTTCGTGCGCAGCAACCTGGTCGGCGCGACATCGCTCGCGCAACTGAAGGAGAACATCGGCAGCGTCGACGTGACACTGTCCGACGAGATCCTCGCCGAGATCGACGCGCTGCACGAACGGCAGCCGAACCCGGCGCCGTAAACGGCGAGGGGCCCGCGCGGCACGGTGCCGCGACGGGCCGCGTCCGATGCGCATTGCCGCGCGGTGGTTTCTTTCGTGAGCGGTCAGCGCATCCCGAGCCGCGTGCGCGCGACCAGCAATGCGACGAGACTCAGCACCGCGCAGCCCATCAGGTACAGCGCCGGCGACAGCCGGTTGCCGGTCGCGCCGATCAGCCACGTGATCATGAACGGCGCGAAGCCGCCGAACAGCGTGACGCCCGTGTTGTAGCTGACGGCGAGGCCGGTCGCGCGGGTCTGCGCCGGAAACAGTTCGGCCATCAGCGCCGGCAGCGCGCCGCAGTACGTCGCCTTCAACAGTCCGATCCAGATCAGCGCGGCAAGCATCGTCGCAAACGACGCGTGATGCGAGAGCCACGCGAACGTCGGCCAGACGGTGGCGAGCATCAGCACGGCCGCGGCCGCCATCACGCGGATCCGCCCGGTGCGATCGGAGAGGTGGCCGACGAGCGGCGTGACGAGCGTCAGCACGAAGCCGGTCGCAAGCGTCGCCGCGAAGCCCGTCGATGCCGGCAGCCCGAGCTGCTTGATCGCATACGTTGGCATGTACAGCACCATGTAGTTGATCGCGGTCGAGATCACGAGCACGCCGATCGACAGCAGCACGCGCATCTTCTGGTCCGCGAACAGCTCGCGCACGGGTGCTTCGGAGCGCGCCTGCGTCTTGAACTCGATTCCCTCGTCGACGTAGCGGCGGATGTAGAGCCCGACCGGGCCGATCGCGAGGCCGAACAGGAACGGCACGCGCCACCCCCAGCTTTCGAGTTGCGCGACGCTCAGCGTCGA
Source organism: Burkholderia diffusa (assembly GCF_001718315.1). Taxonomy (NCBI): domain Bacteria; kingdom Pseudomonadati; phylum Pseudomonadota; class Betaproteobacteria; order Burkholderiales; family Burkholderiaceae; genus Burkholderia; species Burkholderia diffusa. Next base: position 1,629,837 of record NZ_CP013362.1, read on the forward strand.
CGTAAGCAGCGCACCGAAGCCCGATGCGAGCAGCGTCGCGAGGCCCTGGCTCGCGAACTGCCAGCTCGACATGAAGCCGCGCCGCTGCGGCGCGTGTTCGACGAGGAACGCCGTTGAGCTGGCGAATTCGCCGCCGGCGGAAAAGCCCTGCATCAGCCGCGACAGCATGATCCCGAGCGGCGCGAGGATGCCGATCGATGCATAGGTCGGCATCAGTGCGATCAGCAGCGTGCCGGCCATCATCATCCCGATCGACAGCAGCAGCGACGCCTTGCGGCCCGCGCGGTCCGCGTAGGCGCCGAGCACGAAACCGCCGATCGGCCGGATCAGGTAGGACAACCCGAACGTGCCGAGCGTGAGCAGCAGCGACGTCGCCTCGCTCGTCGCGGGGAAGAACAGCTTGGCGATCGTCACCGCGAAAAAGCCGTAGACGATCAGGTCGAACCATTCGAGCGCATTGCCGATCGACGCGGCGAAGATGATGCGCCGGATCTTCGCGGCGCTGGGTCGCGCGGCGTCCTGCGAGGTCAGGGTGGTCGTATTCATCGTGTGAGCAGGTCCCGAGAAAGGGGCGAAGCGCGTTACAGGGCGGCGCCGGCTGCGGCGGCACCCGCGCGGCGAACAGGCGGTGCGGCCTCGCCGAGATCCCAGAAGAGGCCGGCCATCATCTGCAGTCCCTCGCGCACGACGCTCGCGAGCAGGTGCTCGTCGGGCGCGTGCTGCGAGCATGCCGGATACGAGTGCGGCACCCACAGCGTCGGCAGCCCCAGCGTATCGGCGAACACTTCGTTCGGCAGCGTGCCGCCGAGGTTCGGCAGGATCGCGGGCTTCTTGCCGGTCGTGCGCGCGAGCGACGCGACAGCCCAGCGGACCCACGGATCGTCCGGCGGGAGGCGCGTCGCCGGCGCGCCGCGTTCGACGTCGATCTCGATGTCGGCGAAGCCGTGCGCATCGAGATGCGCGCGCAGGTGCGCATGCAATGCCTCCCAGTCAGTGCCGACCACGAAACGCAACTGGCAGTGCGCATACGCGACGGGCGGAATCGCATTGACCGGATGTTCGGGATTGCCGGCCTTGAACGCGAGGATCTCGAGCGTGTTCCAGCCGAACACGCGTTCGGCGGCGGAAAGGCCCGGCTCGCCCCAGTCGGCGTCAAGCGCCGGATCGCCGGGGCCGCCGCCGACGGACAGGTCGGCGAGCGCGGCCCGCACGGCCGCCGGGATCGGCGGCGGCCGCAGCCCCGCGACGCGAATCGCACCGCGCGCGTCGACGAGGCTAGCCAGCGCGTTCGCGAGCACGGTCGCCGGGTTGCGCAGCAGCCCGCCCCAGTTGCCGGAGTGATGGCCGCCGTCGCGTGCGCGCAGGCCGAGCCTGAAGTTGACGGAGCCGCGCGAGCCGAGGAACACGGTCGGACGTTCGGCGGTGAGGCGCGGCCCGTCGGACGCGATCAGCACGTCGGCGGCGAGCGCGTTGCGTTCCTGGCGGCACACTGCGTCGAGGCCCGGCGACCCCGTTTCCTCGCCCATCTCGATCAGCAGTTTCGCGTTGAAGCCGAGCCGGCCGCCGCGCGCGTCGAGCACGCTCGCCAGCGCGGCCAGGTTGATCGTGTGCTGGCCCTTGTTGTCGGCACTGCCGCGGCCGTACCAGCGATCGCCGTCGGCGGTCAGCGTCCACGGCGACAGCGGCGCGCGCCATTGCGCGTCGTAGCCGCGCACGACGTCGCCATGACCATAGACGAGCACGGTCGGCAGCGCGTCGTCCTCGTGGCGCGACGCCAGCAGGAACGGGCCGCCGCCGTCGACCGGGTTCTCGACGATCCGCGACGTGAAGCCCAGACGCGCGGCCTCCGGCGCGATCTCGTCGGTCAGGTAGGCGCGCAGCGCGGCGCCCGAGCCGCTGTCCTGGCTTTCGGTGCGCAGGCCGATGCGGCGGCTCAGGGTGGTGAAGAACGCGCCCGATTCGAACTGGTTCAGTGCGTGCTGAATGGCGGCGGTACGGCTCAAGTCGTGTCTCCTGTGTCGGTTTTTGCGGCGGGCGCGGCGCGCACGGCTGGGAGTGCGATCGATTCTAGAAAGCCGTTTTTTTTGTCACAATGATCGAATTTCGAACATTTCTTTGCCAAAAAGGCAAAGCTGGGCGGCCTGGAAGACAGGCCCGGGGACAGAACGATGGCGGCTTTCCTGCATGGTCTTGCGCTGCGGTATTTCGTCGAAGTGGCGCGCACCGGGTCGATCAGCGACGCATCCACGAGGCTACACGTGGCCGTCTCGGCCATCAGCCGGCAGATCGCAAAGCTCGAGAGCGAGCTCGGCGCGCCGCTGTTCGAGCGCCGGCCGCGAGGGATGGCGTTGTCGGAAGCCGGTGAACGGCTGCTGGGCTTCGCGCAGCGCAGCCTGCTGGAGGCCGAGCATGTGATGAAGGAAATCGGCGGGCTGGAGGCGCTGCACGGCAGCCTGTTGAAGATCGCCTGCTCGGAGGGGTTCGCGATCGATTTCCTGCCGGGTGCGCTCGCAGGCTTCAAGGCGCGCCACCCGGGCGTCGATTTCTCGGTGTGGGTCGTGTCGCCGGCGGAGGCGACACGGCGCGTGCGCGACGGCGATGCAGACATCGGGCTGACGTTCAGCCTGGCGCCGGAGCAGGGCGTGCGCGTCGAACACACGGAGCGTGCGCCGGTATTCGCGCTCGTGCGGCGCGACCATCCGCTCGCGGCGCACGACTCGGTGTCGCTCGCCGATGTCGCGCGGCATCCGCATGTGCTGCCCGAGGCCGGCACGACGGTGCGCCAGTTGATCGACATCGCGTGCGTGCTCGACGGGCTCATGCTCGAGCCGGAGCTGACCAGCAACAACACTGCCGTGATGTATCGCTACGCGCAGCGTACCGGCGCGGTGATGTTTACGGGACTGCTATCGGTGCGGGACCGTTTCGACGCCGACGGTTTCGTCGTCGTGCCCGTCACGAATCCGCAGTTGCGCGAGCGCAGCATCCAGGTGCAGACCATGGCGGGGCGCGATCTGCCCGCGTCGGTGCGCGCGTTTCGCGACCATCTGATCGACGTGATGAGCAGCGTGTCGTCCCCGCCGGTCGCCAAGCGCGGCCCGAGACGCCCGGGCATGAGATAATCGCGAATCCGCCTTCCGTGCCCGTGCGGCTCGCCGAGCCGCATCGCCCCTGTTCGACGCCAAATTGAAGAACCTGATTGTCACCCTCGATCGCGCCGGCGAGTTCGACGAGATCATCGACGTGCGTACGCCGCTCGAATTCGCCGAGGACCATATTCCCGGCGCGCTGAACGCGCCCGTGCTCAGCAACGAGGAGCGCGTGATCGTCGGCACGATGTACCGCCAGGTGTCGCCGTACGAGGCGACGCGCGTCGGCGCGGCGATGGTCGCGCGCAACATCGCGCGCCATCTCGACACGACGTTCGCCGACCGCCCGCGCAACTGGCGGCCGCTGATCTACTGCTGGCGCGGCGGCAAGCGCTCGGGGTCGATGACGACCTGGTTCAACCTGATTGGCTGGCAGGCTCGGCAGCTAGACGGCGGCTACAAGGCGTATCGCCGCTCGGTGTGCGCGACGCTCGACACGTTGCCCACCCGCTTTCGCTACATCGCGCTCGTCGGTCACACGGGCTGCGGCAAGACGCGGCTCCTGAACGCGCTGCGCGACGAAGGCGCACAGACGCTCGATCTCGAGGCGCTCGCGTGCCATCGCGGCTCGCTGCTCGGTGCGTTGCCGGGCGTGTCCCAGCCGACGCAGAAGTCGTTCGACTCCGGGCTCGTCGGCGCGCTCGAGCGTTTCGACCCCGCGTGGCCAGTGTTTGTCGAATCGGAAAGCCGCAAGATCGGGCTCGTGCAGTTGCCGCTCGCGTTGCTGGACGCGTTTCGCGCGGGGCCGTGGGTGCAGGTCGAGGCGGCGCATGACGAACGCGTCGCCTTCCTGCTCGAAGACTACGCTCATCTGTTCGATGAACCGGCGGTGTTCAAGGCTCAGCTCGAGCGACTGATTGGTTTGCACAGTCGGGAAGAGGTCGCGGCCTGGAACGCATTGATCGACGCGAACGAGCGCACCGAACTGTTCCGCACGCTGATCGACAAGCATTACGATCCCGCGTATGCGCGCACCTATCGTTCGTCGTACGACAAGCCGAACCGTGCACTCACGTTTACTTTCCGGCCGAACGCGACCGATGGGCGCCGGCAGGCGCGTGCGCTGCTCGATGCGCTCGCGCAGTCCGGGCTGCCGGCATCGCCCGCCGCCGGCGCGGCGGCGCGAGCCGATACCGACAACAACCCTACGACCACCACACGATGACGACCACACGCACTCAACCCAGTCCGGCGCTCGGCTTGATGACCTTCCTGCTGATCGCGGTCGCGGGACTGTTCTACGTGAAATGGTTCCCGTATTACAACAAGGCGTTCGTCGCCGCCGAGCATCATTCGATCGGCCAGTCGATCCTGATGGGCACGTCGTCGAGCGCGCCGGAGCCGTCGCTGAAGGCGGCTCTCGACTATGCGTGGGCATACGGCAAGGCGATCTGGCAGGCCATGGTGCTCGGCCTGCTGCTCGGCTCGGCCGTGCAGGCGCTGCTGCCGGCGCACTGGGTTGCACGCGCACTCGGTCGCACGGGCTTCGGCAGTGTCGCCGCGGGCGGCCTGCTGTCGCTGCCGGGCATGATGTGCACGTGCTGCGCGGCGCCGGTCGTCGCGGGCCTGCGCGCGCGGCACGCGTCGCCGGGCGGCGCGGTCGCGTTCTGGCTCGGCAACACGGTGCTGAATCCGGCCGCGCTGGTGTTCATGGGCTTCGTGCTCGGCTGGCACTGGAGCGCGCTGCGGCTCGTGCTCGGCGTCGCGATGGTATTCGGGGGCGGCTATCTGCTGAACCGTATCGCGCGTCCCGAGGACCGCAGCATCGATGATGCGCAACTCGCCGCGCTGGTGGCCGAGCAGGCAGCCGCGGGCAATCCGTTCGTCCGCTGGATGAAGCTGCTTGCACGCATGGCCGTGCGGCTCGTGCCCGAATACATCGTGCTCGTGCTGCTGCTCGGCGCGGCGCGCGCGTGGCTGTTCCCGCATATCGGCCCGGACATCGGCAATCATCTCGGCTGGATCATTGCGTTCGCGGTCGCGGGCACGTTGTTCGTGATCCCGACGGCCGGCGAAGTGCCGATCATCCAGGCGATGCTGTCGCTCGGCATGGGTGTCGGCCCGGCCGCCGCGCTGCTGATGACGCTGCCGCCGATCAGCGTGCCGTCGCTCGCGATGCTCGCGCGCTCGTTCAAGCCGTACATGCTGGCGATCGTCACGGGCCTCGTCATCGTGTTCGGGATCGTGAGCGGGCTGCTTGCGATCGCATTCGGGTTCTGACGGACACGCGGGCGGGACGGCCGGACAGGTGCGGCACGTGTGCACGATCAAGGTGCGAGCCGCGACGTGCCGGGCCGCCGGCGAGCGAGCCTGCGCGATGGCCGCTATGCCGCGCGCCGACCGATCCCGCCGCGCGACCGTCGTATTCATCCGGCGCCGCAGCTTCACGCGAGCGGTGCCCTTTACAAGAAGCAAACAGGAAAACGCATGACCCAACCGAAGATTCATCCTCGACTCGAAAAGGCGCTGACGCGCGGCGATCTCGCGATCCGCCAGGCCAATTCCGCGCGGGCGACTGCCGTGCTGAACGCGCTCGGCACGATGATCATCGAAGCCTCCGCCACGATCGGCGTCGAGGCCAGCATCGACATTCCGCAGGGCGACCGCATTTACGATCCGGTGAACGGCCTGTGGCCGCAGAAGATGCTGGTGTCGTTCGACGGTCCCGTCGACGAGGCCGACGCGGAAGAACTGCGCGCGGTCTACCTCGTCGCCGACGATCCGGGTACGCAGTTCCGCGTCGAATGGCATCGCGCCGACGGCAAGCTCGGTCGCCACGAGGGCGGCCCGCTGGCGACTGTCGCATTCCTGACCGACGTCGAGATCCCGTGGAGCGACGACGACGAGTAACGTCGTCGCCGTTTCATCGCAGCATCGAGCCGGCGCAGCGCGCGCCGGTCGTCAGCGCATCATCCGCCGCCGGAACAGCCACGCGGAGACCACGAATCCGCCGAGTGCATAGCCGGCGAGCACCGCGAGATGCAGGCCGACGTCCGTCGCCGGCCGGCCGAGCATCGCGGGGCGGATCAGTTCGACCGCGTTCGCGAGCGGCAACATCTGCGCCGCGTGCTGCGCGACCGGAGGCAATTGCGTGATCGGGAAGAACACGCCCGACAGCAGCAGCATCGGCGTCAGCACGAGCGTCTGATAGAACATGAAAAAATCGTAGGATGGCGCGAGCGCGGTGACGATCATCGCCGTGCTCGCGAACGCGAGGCCGGCGAGTGCGATCACGGGCAACGCCGCCAGCATCGACGGAAACCGCGCATAGCCAAGCAGGCCCGCGACGAGCATGATCGCGACGCCGGACAGCAGCGCCTTGCTCGCCCCCCAGACAATCTCCCCGAGCACGATGTCGCCCAGCGCGAGCGGCGTGTGCATGATCGCTTCCCAGGTGCGCTGCACGTGCATCCGCGAGAAGCCCGAATACATCGACTCGAAGCTCGCGGACATCATCACGCTCGAACCGACCGTGCCGGCCGCGAGGAACGCGATATACGACACGCCGTCGACGTGGCCGAGCATCAGACCGAGCCCGAACCCCAGCCCGAACAGGTAGATCATGGGATCCGCGAGATTGCCGAACAGCGAGGCGAGCGCGAGCTTGCGCCACACGAGGTAGTTGCGTCGCCACACGGCAATCCAGTTGGTGGCATTCGCGGGCAGCGCGATCGCGAAGCGTGATTCGCGTGGCGGTGCGGACGGCGCGGTGGCGGAATAGTTGCGTACGTCCATGATCGATCAGTCCTGCATTTCGCGGCCCGTGAGCCGCAGGAACACGTCCTCCAGATTGGCCGGACGATGCAGATAACGCAATCCCGTGCGACCCTTGAGCCGCGCACTGAGCGGCTCGGGATCGGTCACGTAGCAGAACAGCGTCTCGCCGCTGATCTCGGTGTGCTTCGCGAACGGCGCCAGTTCGTCGCGCAGCGCGACCGGTTCGGGCCCGTAGATCTCGATCACGTCGCAGCCGATTTCCGATTCGATCAGCGCGTGCGGCGCGCCTTCGGCGATCTTTCGGCCTTCCTCGATCACGCACAGCCGGTCGCACAGGCGCTCGGCTTCTTCCATGAAGTGCGTGGTGATGAGGATCGTCTTGCCGCGCGCGAGCAGCGATCTCAACCGCTCCCACATCAGGTGCCGCGCCTGCGGATCGAGGCCTGTCGTCGGCTCGTCGAGCACCAGCACGTCGGGATCGTTGACGAGCGCGCGAGCGAGCGTGAGGCGGCGCTTCATGCCGCCCGACAGCTCGCCGACCTTCGCATCGGCCTTGTTTTCCAGCTTCGCGAATTCGAGCAGCGGTTGCACGAGCGCGCGTGCGGCGTGTGCCGACATCCCGAAATAGCGGCTGAACACGAGCAGGTTCTCGCGGACCGTGAAGTCGGGGTCGAGATTGTCGAACTGCGGAACGACGCCGACGCGCTGGCGCGCATGCCGCGCGCGCGACGGAACCGGCTCGCCGCAGAGTGAAATGGTGCCGGCGTCGGGATACGCGAGGCCGAGCAGCATCTTCAGCGTCGTGGTCTTGCCGGCGCCGTTCGGCCCGAGCAGGCCATAGCATTCGCCGGCCTGCACGTGGAAGGACAGGTCGTTGACGACGAGCTTGTCGCCATAGCGCTTTTCGACGTTCCGGAAATCGATCGGTGCAACGGACATGGGCAGGTTGTCGTTGTAAGCGGACGCAGACGCCTTTCGCGGCCGGTCGGACGGACATGCCGGCCAGCGAACGGATCGGATGAATGCGTGTCACACGGGCATGACCGAGGCGAACGCACGTCGACGGCACGAACGGGCCATTCTAGTGCATCGTCTGCGTCTGTTCAGGGCGCGCCCGCGCGGCACGGTGCATGCGTGCATGGATCGTGCACCGCATCATCGCCGACGCGCCGCGCGTGGCGAATCAGCGTTTTCCATCCCTTGCGTCCGGGATTGCGGCGCACCATGATGAGTGCATAGGGTACGTAGTCGCGATAGGGAGGTTTCATGGCTAGCTACAACAAGATTCTGCTGTGCTACGACGGCACGCTCGAAGGACGCAAGGCATTGCGGTGCGGTGCCAATCTCGCGCTGGACCTGAAGGCGGAAACGCATTTGTTGTCGGTCGTCGACATGCGTTCGAGCATCGCGCAAAGCGCGGGGCTGCTGACCGACGTCGCGTGCGGCCGTTTCGAGGAAACCGCGCGCGAGATCCTGCAGGAAGGCGTGAACTGGCTGCGCGAGCGCGGCGTTCAGGCGGAAGGCCATTTCGCCTTTGGCTATCCGATCGACGAAATCGCGAATCTCGCGACGGAATTGAAGGTCGACCTCGTCGTCGTCGGCCATCGGTGCCGCAGCGGGTTGTCGAGATGGTGGATGGGGTCGGGCAACACACAGCTGCTCGACCGCGTGAACTGCAGCATTCTGGTCGCATGTTCGTCGGCGGAAGAGCAAAAGGCCGAGATCGCACGCGAACGCGAAGCGGCCACCGCGAGCGGCAAGTAACGCAAGGATCGTGCGACCGGCTGGGTCGTATCGCGATTCATGCCGGTCGCGCACGGTGCCGCTGGCATCTGCGCCGGTTGCGGCCGCTCAGGCGTGCAGGTCGATTGCGGACAGCTTCCACGAGAACAGGCCGGAGCGGTGGAAGATCGCCGCATACCGCGTGCCGTCCGCGCTGCGCTGGTAGGTCACGACAAATTCATCCATATTCCGGTAGCCGGCGCTCGTTTGCTGCGGATGGCCCGCCTCGCCGGGACTGGCAGTTGTGGGGGCGGTGGCTGGCGCAGATGCGCTCGAGGCGGTGGCATTGCTGGCCGGTACGGGGGCGCTCGCCGGATTGGCCGGCGGCGCGGCCGGTGCGTTGCCAGTCGCAGCGCCTGACGGCGGGCTCGACCATTCGGGCGGGCGTTCCCCCGGATTGCCTCGCGGGGGAATGCCGCTCATCAGCGCCGCTACCCCTTCCGGTGTCGCATAGGCATCGACCAGCGGACCGATCAATGCAGATCCGATCAGCGCGCCAATCACTGCGAACGGATTGTCCTTCTTCACTGCGTCGATTCGGCGCATCAGTTCTTCCGTGACCTGCTGCTTCAGGCTGATGCGCAGCGACGGAAAATCGACATATTCGCTGACCGCTTGCGCATCGCGCGCGTCGATTGCCGATTTCAGGCGACCGAGCGCGACGTACGGTGATGCGTATGCATAGCTGATCGCCGTCAGGACGGCGACGGCCAGCACGACGATCAGCAAGTGCTTGAGCCGCCACGCGCGGCCCGAAGATCCAGTCACGATGCCTCCGGTGCGGACAGGTTCCGCACTCAGAGACCGCCGTGCGTGGCTGATCGTTCCTCCGCGATGCAGCGATCGATCATTCGGCACACGGCATCGATCGTCCCGACCATGATCAGGCGCGAGCGGCCGTGATAGACGCGCACGGGCGCACGGCGCGCCGGTTCCGCATGATTCAGGCCGGCGTTCAGCGACACCCGCGCGAATGCGGGAAGCGCTGACGGCAGCAGCGACGCCTGCCGTTCAACTGCGACTTCTTGGCTCACCACGGGCGCCGCGGCGGACAGCGGTGCGCAGGGCGTGCGGCCGCGCAGGTGACGCAGGCGGCCGAATTGACGGAAAGGCAGCAGACGGGAAAGGCGTTCCATGATGTTCTCCTCAGAGAGACCGATTGTCAGAGTTCGCCCGAGCGGATCAGCCCGACGGCGATGCCTTCCAGCGCGAATTCCGCGCTGCCGGCCTTGACGAAGATGTTTTCGTAATCCGGGTTCTCCGCGATCAGCTCGAGACCGCCGGGCCGGCGCTTCAGGCGCTTGACCGTGACGTCGTCGCCGAGGCGCGCGACGATGATCTGGCCGTCCTTCGCTTCCGTGCGCTTCTGCACGGCGAGGAGGTCGCCGTCAAGAATGCCGGCGTCGCGCATCGACAGGCCGCGCACTTTCAGCAGGTAATCGGGCTTGCTGGTGAACAGCGCGGGATCGCACGCGTAGTGCTGCGAGATGTGCTCCTGCGCGAGGATCGGGCTACCGGCCGCCACGCGGCCGACGAGCGGCAGCGACAGTTGCATCAGGCCGGCGTGCGGCAACGTGAACTGATGCGGGGCGTCGTCGATGCCGAGCAGGCGGATGCCGCGCGACGCGCCGGCGGCCAGTTCGATCACACCCTTGCGCGCCAGTGCACGGAGATGTTCCTCGGCCGCGTTCGGCGAGCTGAAACCCAGCTCTGCCGCAATCTCGGCGCGCGTGGGCGGGAAACCGGAGCGCTCGATCGCGCGGCGGATCAAATCGAACACTTGCTGCTGACGGGCAGTGAGTTTGGTCATGGCTGAACTGTATGGATAGACAGTGAGCTGTATTTTTATACAGTACTTCGCGAATTTCAAGTGTTACTTGAGGTTCGACGCGATCGCATCGGTTCCGATGCGATTTTGCGACGCCCGGACGCCGGATCGTCCGCCGCAACCGTCCGTCCCGTCTGCGTTAGCACTTTTGAGTATTAAAAAATGAAGAACGATTATTTTTAATCATGTAACCCGTTCGTTAGACTGGCCCGACATCGCAATACCGACAACACTGGAGAACCAAGGATGGTGAAGCGCAACACGGGGCTGGTGGGCGGAGTGGGCCGCCTGATCGCAACACTGGCGCTGGGCGCGGCGGCGGCGCTCGGCGTCGCGACGCATGCCCAGGCCGATACGACGTTCCTGAACGTGTCCTACGATCCGACGCGCGAGTTGTACCAGGACTTCAACCAGGCGTTTGGCAAGGAGTGGAAGGCGAAGACGGGCGAGACGGTCAACTTCAAGCAATCGCACGGCGGCTCGGGCGCGCAGGCGCGCTCAGTGCTCGACGGCTTGCAGGCCGACGTCGTGACGCTCGCGCTCGCCTACGACATCGACGCGCTCGCCAACAAGGGGCTGGTCAACAAGGACTGGCAGAAGCGCCTGCCGGACAATGCATCGCCGTACACGTCGACGATCGTGTTCCTCGTGCGCAAGGGCAACCCGAAAGGGATCAAGGACTGGGACGACCTGACCAGGCCGGGCATCTCGATCGTCACGCCGAACCCGAAGACGTCGGGCGGCGCGCGCTGGAACTACCTGGCCGCATGGGCATACGCCGTCCACAAGCCGGGCGGCAGCGAGCAGAGCGCGAAGGAATTCGTGACGAAGCTCTACAAGAACGCGGGCGTGCTCGACTCGGGCGCGCGCGGTGCGACGACAAGCTTCGTGCAGCGCGGGATCGGCGACGTGCTGATCGCGTGGGAAAACGAGGCATTCCTGTCGATCAAGGAATTCGGCACCGACAAGTTCGAGATCGTCGTGCCGTCGGTGAGCATCCTGGCCGAACCGCCCGTTGCGGTGGTCGACAAGGTGGTGGACAAGAAGGGCACGCGCAAGCTGGCCGAGGCCTACCTGAATTTCCTGTACAGCCCGCAGGGCCAGGAAATCGCGGCGCGCAACTACTACCGCCCGCGGTCGAAGAACGTGCCCGCGGAGCTGACGAAGCAGTTCCCGAAGCTGAAGCTGTACACGGTCGACGACACGTTCGGCGGCTGGACGAATGCGCAGAAGACGCATTTTGCGGACGGCGGAGTGTTCGACTCGATCTACAAGCCGCAATAACGCCACGCAGCAAGCCATAACGACAGCGGCGCGCCACGAGAGCGCGCCGCATCCCCGACCGCCCGCCGGCGCGATTCCCCGCGTCGGCGTTTGCGTCGGGCCCATGAGCAGCAACGACCCAGCAAGAGCATCCGATGACGACGTACACCTTTCGCAAGCCGAGCGCGCTGCCCGGTTTCGGCGTGACGCTCGGCATCACGGTGGCCTATTTGAGCCTCGTGGTGCTGATTCCGCTCGCCGCCACGTTCCTGAAGACCGCGACGCTGTCGTGGGACCAGTTCGTTACCGCCGTCACGTCGCCGCGCGTGCTCGCATCGTACCGGCTGACGTTCTCCGCCGCGCTCGGCGGTGCATTGATCAACGCCGTGTTCGGCTTTCTCGTCGCGTGGGTGCTGGTGCGCTACACGTTCCCGTTCAAGCGCCTCGTCGACGCGATCGTCGACCTGCCGTTCGCGCTGCCGACGTCCGTCGCCGGCATCTCGCTTGCCGCGGTCTATGCGACCAACGGCTGGGTGGGTCAGTATCTCGCGCCGTTCGGCATCAAGATCGCGTTCACGCCGGTCGGCGTGCTGGTGGCGCTGACCTTCATCGGGTTGCCGTTCGTCGTGCGAACCGTTCAGCCGGTGCTCGAGGATTTCGAGCGCGAGCAGGAAGAGGCCGCCGCATGCCTCGGCGCATCGCGCTGGCTGACGTTCCGCCGCGTCGTGCTGCCGGCCGTGCTGCCGGCGCTGCTCACAGGGTTCGCGCTGGCATTCGCGCGCGCGCTCGGTGAATACGGGTCGGTCATCTTCATCGCCGGCAACGTGCCGATGAAATCCGAGATCACGTCGCTGCTGATCATCACGAAGCTCGAGCAGTACGACTATGCGGGCGCGACCGCGCTGGCGGTCGTGATGCTGGTCGTGTCGTTCCTGATGCTGCTGTTGATCAACACGCTGCAGTGGTATCTGCAGCGCCGCACGAGCAAGGGCGCGAGCGGCCCCGCGCCGGCGACCGGCATCGTTGCCGCAGCAGGAGGCCAGCAATGACCCGGAAGTCCAGCGCCGTGCTGAACGGTCCCTCCGCCGCTCCCGTGCGCGCCGCGAAGCGGCTCGACCCCGTCAGCGAGCCGCGCGCCGTGCGCTGGCTGCTGATTGGCGTCGCGCTGGCGTTCCTGGCGTTCTTCCTCGTCGTGCCGCTCGCCGCGGTGTTCTTCGAGGCGCTGCGCAAGGGCGTCGGCTTCTATCTCGAATCGCTCGCCGATCCCGACGCATGGTCGGCGATCAAGCTGACGCTGACCGTCGCCGTGATCGCGGTGCCGCTGAACCTCGTGTTCGGCGTGTGCGCATCGTGGGCGATCGCGAAGTTCGAATTCCGCGGCAAGGCGTTGCTGACCACGCTGATCGACCTGCCGTTCTCCGTGTCGCCGGTGATCTCGGGCCTCGTCTATGTGCTGCTGTTCGGCGCGCAAGGCTGGCTCGGCCCGTGGCTGCAGGATCACGACGTGCAGATCATCTTCGCGGTGCCGGGCATCGTGCTCGCGACGATCTTCGTCACGTTCCCGTTCGTCGCGCGCGAGCTGATTCCGCTGATGCAGGCGCAGGGCACCGACGAGGAAGAGGCCGCGCGCGTGCTCGGTGCATCGGGCTGGCAGATCTTCCGGCGTGTGACGCTGCCGAACGTGAAGTGGGGCCTGCTGTACGGCGTGATCCTGTGCAATGCACGCGCGATGGGCGAGTTCGGCGCGGTGTCGGTCGTGTCCGGCCACATCCGCGGCGTGACCGACACGATGCCGCTGCACGTCGAGATTCTGTACAACGAATACAACTTCGCGGCGGCGTTTGCGGTGGCGTCGGTGCTGGCGCTGCTCGCGCTCGTCACGCTCGCGCTGAAGCTGCTCGCCGAGCGTCACCTCGCCGCCGATCTGGCCGGCGCACGCGATGACGTTCCCGCTCATGTCGGCCCCGTCGCCGCCGTTTCGTCGAAATCGTAAAGAGGCAACCAGAATGGGTATCACCGTCCGTCATCTTCAGAAGCGCTTCGGCGATTTCACCGCCCTCGACAACGTGTCGCTCGACTTTCCGCCGGGCGAGCTCGTCGCGCTGCTCGGGCCGTCGGGCTGCGGCAAGACCACGCTGTTGCGCGTGATCGCGGGCCTCGAGCACGCGGACGCCGGTCAGGTCGTGCTGCAGGGGCTCGACGTCGCGTCGGTCGGCGCGCGCGATCGCCAGGTCGGCTTCGTGTTCCAGCATTACGCGCTGTTCCGCCACATGACCGTGTTCGAGAACGTCGCGTTCGGGCTGCGCGTGAAGCCGCGTCGCGAACGGCCGTCGGAAGCCGTGATCCGCGACAAGGTGCACGAGTTGCTGAAGCTCGTGCAGCTCGACTGGCTCGCGCAGCGCTACCCGTCCGAGCTGTCGGGCGGCCAGCGCCAGCGGATCGCGCTGGCCCGCGCGCTCGCGGTCGAGCCGAAGGTGCTGCTGCTCGACGAGCCGTTCGGCGCGCTCGACGCGAAAGTTCGCAAGGAATTGCGCGGCTGGTTGCGGCGCCTGCACGACGACCTTCACATTTCGACGATCTTCGTCACGCACGACCAGGAGGAAGCACTGGAAGTGGCCGACCGGATCGTCGTGCTGAACCGCGGCCACGTGGAGCAGGTCGGCAGCCCGCAGGACGTCTACGATCATCCGAAAAGCGCGTTCGTCTACGAGTTTCTCGGCGCGGCGAACCGGCTGCCGGGCACGGTTGCCGGGCGCGGCTTCGTCGCCGACGGGGCGGCCGCGCCGATCGCCGTCGACGCCGATTTCGCGGGGCCCGCGAACGCGTATGTGCGGCCCCACGACCTGCAGCTGTGGCCGGCCGGCGATGGCCATCGCGACGGCATCGCGGTCGACGTGCGTCGCGTGATCCCGCTCGGCGGCTCGGTGCGCGTCGAGCTCGAGGCACGCGCGGGCGGCGCACTCGAAGCGGAACTCGATCGCGACGCGTGGCGCGCGCTCGCGTTGCAGGTCGGCGACGGCGCGACGGCCGTGCCGCGCGCGGTGCGCGTATTTCCCGCACACTGACGCCCAAACCCGGTAACGAGAAGAGGGCGGATACCGCCCCGGATCGACATTCGAACAACGACAGCCCAAGAGGCATACCCATGAATTTTCAGCAATTGCGTTTCGTGCGCGAAGCCGTGCGCCAGAACATGAACCTGACGGAAGTCGCGAACGTGCTGTACACGTCGCAGTCGGGCGTGTCGAAGCAGATCAAGGATCTCGAGGATGAACTGGGCGTGGACATCTTCATCCGGCGCGGCAAGCGGCTCACCGGGCTCACGGAGCCCGGCAAGGCCGTTCACCAGCTGATCGAGCGGATGCTGCTCGACGCGGAAAACCTGCGCCGGGTCGCTCGCCAGTTCGCGGACCAGGACAGCGGCCACCTCGTCGTCGCGACGACGCACACGCAGGCGCGCTACGCGCTGCCGAAGGTGATCCGCCAGTTCACCGAGGTATTCCCGAAGGTGCATCTCGCGCTGCGGCAGGGCAGCCCGCAGCAGATCGCGCAGATGATCCTGAACGGCGAAGCCGATCTGGGCATCTCGACCGAGGCGCTCGACCGCTACCCCGACATCGTCACGTTCCCGTGCTATTCGTGGCACCACACGGTCGTCGTGCCGAAGGGGCATCCGCTCGTCGGCCGCGAGAACCTGACGCTCGACGAAATCGCCGAGTACCCGATCATCACGTACGACCAGGATTTCACGGGCCGCTCGCACATCGACCAGGCATTCGCGCAGGCCGGCGCCGTGCCCGACGTCGTGCTGACCGCGATCGACGCGGACGTGATCAAGACCTACGTCGAACTCGGAATGGGGATTGGCGTCGTCGCGGCGATGGCCTTCGATCCGCAGCGCGACACCGGGCTCGTCGCGCTCGACACGCAGCACCTGTTCGAGGCGAGCACGACGCGCGTCGGCTTGCGCAAGGGCGCGTTCCTGCGCGCGTATGCGTACCGGCTGATCGAGATGTTCGCGCCGCATCTGAACGAAACCGAAATCGCCTCGCAACTGCGCGAAGTGGCCTGACGGTTACGCGCGTCCTGCACACGCCGCGTGCGGTCCGGGCAAGAGCCCGGCGCGCGCGGCGTTTCTGTTGCCGCTCTATCGACGGCGGATCGCATCGCTGCGCCGCGCCCGATCCGCATGCATCGACGATCATGGAATACGCAGGTGAAACGCTGCATTCCGTTCATCTCATGCAAGCCATGGCGCCAAAGATATGATTTAATGCGCGCGGACGCGAGAAGGCCCGGGCCGGACTTTCTTGCGCGACGCAGGACGGAAACGGCGGATGCCCAGCCTGCCCGCAGCGGCGACCCGGCGCAAATCGGCGGCCGAATGCCCGAGGCTGGTGCTGCCGCGATCGCCGTCTGCCATTCGACGATGCGCGAAGAAGAGGTGAACAATGAATCTCAAATGGTTTCTTTTTTCGTTCGAAGGCCGGATCGGTCGTATGCCGTGGTGGATTTACGCGGTGGTGTCCGGCGTGATCAGCGCGATCTTCGATGCGGGCAGCCGCGGTTCGTCGAACGACGATCTGCCGCTGTCGGTCCTGCTGGTGTTCGTCGCGATCGCCGTCGTCGCGTTCTGGTCGACACTTGCCGTCGGCGTGAAGCGGCTGCACGACATCGACAAGTCGGGGTGGTGGATGCTGCTGATGTGCGTGCCGATCGTCGGTGCGCTCGCGTTGCTCGTGATGAACGGCTTCATCGCCGGCACACCGCACGCGAACCGCTTCGGCGAGCCGCCGTCGAACGATCGCACCGAGCCCGCGCAACAGGATCGGGCCTGACGCACGAGGTGTTGCCTTCGCGCGTCGCGACGCGCTCCGAATAAACCCTTAAATATTGATCAGACGGGTTGCGCGTCGCCCCGAAACGGTACAGCATAGCCCTCACTCCGCCGGCGTCCCCGCCGGCGGTGGCGCGTCGACGTCAGCACGCGCCAGGCAGTCGGCCGTCTGCCTCGCTTCCATTCCGTGGTACCGACAAGCAGCATCGATGGCCAATGCCCGGGTAGTGTGGCGCAAACGTTTGCTCACATTAAAACAACAGTCCGGCCCGTAGGGCCAGTCGCCAGGAGATGTGTATGAATGTCCGCTTTCGCCGTCGCTTCCTGACCGCCGCGCTTGCCGCCGTCGCGGTCGCTGCCGCACCGGTCGTCCATGCCCAATCGGCGGGCAAGCCGAAAGTCGCGCTCGTGATGAAGTCGCTCGCCAACGAGTTCTTCCTGACGATGGAAAACGGCGCGAAGGAATACCAGAAGCACAACGCCGGCCAGTTCGACCTGATCACGAACGGCATCAAGGACGAGACCGACACCGCGAACCAGATCCGCATCGTCGAGCAGATGATCGTGTCGAAAGTCGATGCGATCGTGCTCGCGCCGGCCGATTCGAAGGCGCTCGTGCCGGTCGTGAAGAAGGCGGTCGACGCGGGCATCATCGTCGTGAACATCGACAACCGGCTCGATCCCGACGTGCTGAAGTCGAAGAACCTGAACGTGCCGTTCGTCGGCCCCGACAACCGCAAGGGCGCGCGCAAGATCGGCGACTACCTCGCGAAGCGGCTGAAGGCGGGCGACCAGGTCGGCATCATCGAAGGCGTGTCGACGACGACCAATGCGCAGCAGCGCACGGCCGGCTTCCAGGACGCGATGAAGGCGGGCGGGATGAAGGTCGTGTCGGTGCAGTCGGGCGAGTGGGAGATCGACAAGGGCAACGCGGTCGCGTCCGCGATGCTGAACGAGTACCCGAACCTGCGGGCGCTGCTGTGCGGCAACGACAACATGGCGATCGGCGCCGTGTCGGCCGTGCGGGCGGCGGGCAAGCAGGGCAAGGTGCTCGTGGTCGGCTACGACAACATCAACGCGATCAAGCCGATGCTGAAGGACGGCCGCGTGATCGCGACCGCCGACCAGTACGCGGCGAAGCAGGCCGTGTTCGGCATCGACACGGCGCTCAAGGCGATCGCCGAGCACCGCAAGCAGGCCGACATGACCGGCGTGGTCGAGACGCCGGTGGATCTCGTGACGAAGTAACGCCGCCCCGCCACGGCCGCCGCGCTCAAGAATCCGGACCGGCGGCCGTTATACGGAGTGAGCGCGATCACGGCCACTGCAAGCACTTGTGAGCGTCATACCCGCGCGCCGCGTGCGTGCGGCCGCAACCAGGATCGCGATGGAACCGACCTTCCAACCCTCCCGTTCAGCTGTTCCCGTGCTGTCCGTCTCCGGTGTGGGCAAGACCTATGCCGAACCGGTGCTCGCCGACGTCACACTGACGCTCGCGCAGGGTGAGGCGCTCGCGCTGACCGGCGAGAACGGCGCGGGAAAGAGCACGCTGTCGAAGATCATCGGCGGGCTCGTCGACCCGACGACCGGCACCATGCAGCTCTGCGGCCAGGCCTATGCGCCGGCGAGCCGCACGCAGGCCGAGGCGCTCGGCGTGCGCATGGTGATGCAGGAGCTGAACCTGCTGCCAACGCTGACGGTCGCCGAAAACCTGTTTCTGAATCGTCTGCCGCGGCGCTTCGGCATCATCGATCGCGCGCGGCTGCGCGACGATGCGCGTGCCGCGATGGCGCAGGTCGGGCTCGACGCGGTCGATCCCGATACGCCGGTCGGCGCGCTCGGCATCGGCCACCAGCAGATGGTCGAGATCGCGCGCAACCTGATCGGCGACTGCCGCGTGCTGATCCTCGACGAGCCGACCGCGATGCTGACCGCGCGCGAGGTCGAACTGCTGTTCGAGCAGATCGACCGGCTGAAGGCGCGCGGCGTGGCGATCGTCTACATCTCGCACCGGCTCGAGGAGCTCGCGCGCGTCGCCGAGCGCGTCGCGGTGCTGCGCGACGGCCGGCTCGTGCATGTCGGCGACATGGCCGCGACGACGTCCGACGGGCTCGTCACGCTGATGGTCGGGCGCGAGCTCGGCGAGCACATCGATCTCGGCGCGCGTCATATCGGCGCGCCGCGGCTCGTCGTGTCGGGCATGACGCGCGGCACGGCCGTGCAGGACGTGTCGCTCGAAGTGCGCTCGGGCGAAATCTTCGGCATCTCGGGGCTGATCGGCGCAGGGCGCACCGAGCTGCTGCGGTTGATCTACGGCGCGGATACGCCGGACGCCGGGATGATCGCGGTCGGCGATCCGGTAAAACCGGCGCGCATCGGCTCGCCCGTCGACGCGGTGAAGCACGGCATCGCGCTGATCACCGAGGACCGCAAGGGTGAAGGGCTGCTGTTGTCGCAGTCGGTCACGTCGAACGTGTCGCTCGGCCAGCTCGACCGGCTCTCGCGCGGCGGCATCGTCGACGCGACGCGCGAGACGGCGCTCGCCGAGCAGCAGATCGACGCGTTGCGGATCCGCACGCACGGCGCCGCGCAGGCGGTCGGCGAACTGTCGGGCGGCAACCAGCAGAAGGTCGTGATCGGCCGCTGGCTCGCGCGCGACATGGGCGTGCTGCTGTTCGACGAGCCGACCCGCGGGATCGACGTCGGCGCCAAGTTCGAGATCTACACACTGATGGGCGCGCTCGCGCGCGAGGGGCGTGCGCTGGTGGTCGTATCGAGCGACCTGCGCGAGCTGATGCTGATCTGCGACCGGATCGGCGTGATGTCGGCCGGCCGCATGACCGCCGTGTTCGAGCGCGGCAACTGGACCCAGGATGCGCTGCTGGCCGCGGCGTTCGCCGGCTTCGGCCGCGACGCGCTGCCGGACGGCGCCCGGCATCCGGAAGGCGCGCCGCGCGCGGCTTCCGGCACTTCGACGACAGGACCACAGCAATGACCCAGCCTCCCGTATCCCCGAGCGACGCAGGTGCGCAGCAGACCGTGACGGGGCGTCGCGCGCGCACGCTGTCCGGCACGCGGCTCGGCGTGTCGAACTACCTCGGGCTCGCCGGCGCGCTCGCCGCGATGATCGCGCTGTTCTCGGCGCTGAGTTCGCATTTCCTGACCTACGATACGTTCAGTACGATCGCGAACCAGATCCCCGATCTCGTCGTGATGTCGGTCGGGATGACCTTCGTGCTGATCATCGCCGGCATCGACCTGTCGGTCGGCTCGGTGCTCGCGCTGGCCGCGTCGATGGTCAGCGTGGCTTCGCTGAAGTGGCAGTGGGCGCCGTTGCCGGCCGCGCTGATCGGGATCGCGGTCGCGACCGCGACGGGCTCGCTGACCGGCGCGATCACGGTCGGCTGGCGGATTCCGTCGTTCATCGTGTCGCTCGGTGTGCTCGAGGCCGCGCGCGGCGTCGCGTACCAGCTGACGAATTCGCGCACGGCCTACATCGGCGACGCGTTCGATTTCCTGTCGAACCCGATCGCGCTCGGCATCTCGCCGGCGTTCCTGATCGCGGTCGCGGTGATGATCGCGGCACAGTTCGTGCTCACGCGCACCGTATTCGGACGCTATCTCGTCGGGATCGGCACGAACGAAGAGGCGGTACGGCTTGCCGGGGTTAACCCGCGTCCGTATAAAATCCTCGTATTCGCATTGATGGGCGCGCTCGCGGGGCTCGCTTCGCTGTTCCAGATCTCGCGGCTCGAGGCCGCCGATCCGAACGCGGGCGCGGGCGTCGAGCTGCAGGTGATCGCAGCCGTCGTGATCGGCGGCACGAGCCTGATGGGCGGGCGCGGCTCGGTGATCAGCACGTTCTTCGGCGTGTTGATCATCTCGGTGCTGGCCGCCGGGCTCGCTCAGATTGGCGCGAACGAGCCGACCAAACGGATCATCACCGGGGCGGTGATCGTGGTCGCGGTCGTGCTCGACACCTATCGCAGCCGGCGCGCGCGCGCCCGGTAGAACTATACGGAAAGCAGACCAGAGAGAAACGGGAAATGGCGACGATCAAGGATGTGGCGGCCATGGCGGGCGTGTCGTTTACGACCGTCTCGCACGTGGTGAACAATTCGCGGCCGGTGTCCGCGGATGTGCGTGCGAAGGTCGAGGGCGCGATCCGCGAGCTGAATTACGTGCCATCGGCCGTGGCGCGCTCGCTGAAGGCGCGCGCGACGGCGACCATCGGCCTCGTCGTGCCGAACAGCACGAATCCGTACTTCGCGGAGCTTGCGCGCGGCATCGAGGACCAGTGCGCGGCCAACGGCTATTGCGTGTTCTTCTGCAACTCGGACGACGACCCCGTGAAGCAGCGCAACTACCTGCGCGTGCTGCAGGAAAAGCGCATCGATGGGCTGATCGTCGCGTCGGCCGGCGAGGATACGGTGCTCGCGCAGACGCTTGCGGACGCGCATGCGCCGCTCGTCGTCGTCGACCGCAATATCGAGGGGCTCGCGGCCGACCTCGTGCAGATCGACCACGAACGCGGCGCCTATCTGGCGACGCGTCACCTGCTCGAACTCGGGCATGCGAAGATCGGCTGCATCACCGGGCCGACCGACACGGCAGTCAGTGCGATGCGCGTGCACGGCTTCATCCGTGCGATGGCCGAGCGCGGGATCGACATCGTGCCGGGCGCGATCGCGGAAAGCGATTTTTCGTGCCTCGGCGGCTACCACGCGGCGTCGCGGCTGTTCGAGTCGGTGCATCCCAGCGCGATTTTCGCGGGCAACGACCTGATGGGCGTCGGCGCGCTGCGCGCGGCGGCCGAGCGCGGCATGCGCGTGCCGGACGACTGCTCGATCATCGGCTTCGACGACATCGAATTCTCCCGTTACACGTATCCGGCGCTGTCGACGGTCGGCCAGTCGGTGCGCGCGCTCGGCGAAATGGCCGCGCAAACGCTGATCGAGCGGATCGGCGGCGGTTCGACGGCCGCGCCGAGCCGTCGTCGCGTCGTGTCGCCGCGCCTCGTGCTGCGCGAATCGACCGCGGTCTACCGCGAGCCGGCCGCGCCGGGTGCTTGCGCATGACGGCGCGTGCGGTGGGCGCCGGCCGCGTGACGGTGGTCGGAAGCCTCAACATGGATCTCGTCGTACGGGCGCCGCGGCTGCCGTTGCCGGGCGAAACGCTCGCCGGCCATGCGTACGCGCAGGCCGCAGGCGGCAAGGGCGGCAACCAGGCCGTCGCGGCCGCGCGGCTCGGCGCGCAGGTCGCGATGATCGGCTGCGTTGGCGCGGATGCGCACGGTATCGCGCTGCGGGCCGGCCTCGAGACCGAAGGCATCGACTGCTCGCGGCTCGCGACGAGCGCGACGGCGTCGACCGGTGTCGCGCTGATCGTCGTCGACGATGCGAGCCAGAACGCGATCGTGATCGTCGCAGGGAGCAATGGCGAAGTGACGGCCGAGATGGTTGCGCAGCACGAGGCTATTCTCGCCGCGACCGACGTGCTGATCTGCCAGCTCGAGACGCCGCCCGACGCCGTGTTCGCGGCGCTGTCGGCCGGGCGGCGGCTTGGCCGTACCGTGGTGCTCAATCCGGCGCCGGCCGTCGCGCCGCTGCCGGACGGCTGGCTGCCGCTGGTCGACTACCTGATTCCAAATGAAGTGGAAGCGGCGGCGCTGACCGGGCTGCCGGTGCGCAATCCGGCCGAGGCGGAAGCCGCGGCGCGTGCGCTGCACGCGGCCGGCGCGCGCAACGTGCTGATCACGCTCGGCGCGCGGGGCGTGTTCGCGCTGACGGCCGACGGCGCGGCGCGCCACTATCCGGCGCCCGTCGTCAAGGCCGTCGACACGACTGCGGCCGGCGATACCTTCATCGGCGGTTTCGCCGCGCGCCTTGCGGCAGGCGAAGCCGTCGACACGGCCATCCGCTTCGCGCAACGCGCGGCGGCGTTGTCGGTCACGCGCGCAGGCGCGCAACCGTCGATTCCCACCCTCGCCGAACTGGCCGAATAGGGCTAGAGCCCGTTCACCCTAATAACGGGCCGGTCCCACGAACGAATTTTTCAAAACACGGGAACGTGCGTCGCCGCCCGTATTGCAGCGTCGCGCGTCGCTTGTTCTCCAAGGGGACTTCCTGCGGGGCGTCTGGCTCGACCAAACGGCGCTCCTTGCTTCTTGCGCTACGACCGGCAACGCACGTTCGCAAGCCCGCTATTAGCGTGAACAGGCCCTGGGTAGCGTATCTCGGCCGGCGCGTGCTACAGCAGGCGGCCGGCCATCTTCCTCCAATTGCCTCGCCGTGCTGCTCGCCACGCGCTGTCGCGTGGCGGCCCGCAATGCTTCGCCCCTATTATTCATCAATATGTAATGAACCAAGGAATTGATGAAAAAAATGACGCCAATGGCATCAAGTTGTGCAACAACCGGTCGTAAATGCACAGGGCGAAACACTGTTTCGAAAAACGGGCCTCGGCCCGTTCATGATGACGCAATACGGGAAGGATGATGGTGATCGGAAACCTGACGATACGTGCACGCATCGGTTTGACGATGGCGTTTCTCGCGGTCCTGCTGGGGGTGATCGGCGTGCTGGGCGTGTACGGGATGACGCGCTCGAACGACGCGACGCGCGAGATTTTCACGAACCAGATGCCGAGCGCGGTCGATGTGGCCGCTGCCGAAATGTACGCGGCGCGTGAGCGCCTGGCGCTCGATCGCGCCGCGTTGCTGGCGGGGACACCCGAATCGGCTGTCGCAGTGGAGCGTAGCCGCGCGATGCGCGCGCAGTCCGATTCGTGGTGGAAAAAGTACCTCGCGCTGCCGCGCGATGCGGAGGAGGACCGACTCGCGCAGGACGTCGCCGCGAAGCGGCAGGCGCTACAGCGCGGGTGCGACACGTTCGGAGGCCTTGTCGTGACAGGCGATCGCGACCGGATCGGCGAAGGCGCCAAGCAGATCCAGGTGCTTTACAACGATCTCGCGGTGGCGAGCGAGGCGCTGCGCAGTTTCCAGTTCACCGCCGCGCAGGCGGGCTTCGATCAGTCGGAATCGACGTTCGACACGTTGCGCGTGCTGTCGATCGTTCTGCTGTTGGCTGGTCTGGTCGCTGCGGTGCTGTCGTGGCTGACGCTCAGCCGTGCGATCGGCCGTCCGCTCGCGGACGCGCTCGCGCATTTCGACGCGATCGCCGCCGGCGACCTGCGCCGCTCGATCGTGGTGCAGCGGCGCGACGAAATGGGCCAGCTCCTCGACGGTCTCGCGAAGATGCAACGCGGGCTGGTCGACACGGTGCGCACCGTGCGCGGCGGCAGTGAGTCGATCGCGACCGCGGCCCGACAGATCGCCGCCGGCAACATCGACCTGTCGTCGCGCACGGAAGAGCAGGCGTCCGCGCTGCAGGAAACCGCATCGAGCATGGAGCAGCTGACCGGCACGGTGAAGCAGAACGCGGACAATGCGCGGCAGGCAAGCTCGCTGGCCGCCAACGCGTCGGAAATTGCAAACAAGGGCAACACGGTGGTCGGCCAGGTGGTTGGCACGATGGGTGAGATCAACGCCAGCTCGGCGAAGATCGCGGACATCATCGCAATCATCGAGGGAATCGCGTTCCAGACCAACATCCTGGCGCTGAACGCGGCCGTCGAAGCCGCGCGTGCCGGCGAGGAAGGCCGCGGCTTCGCGGTCGTCGCGGGCGAGGTGCGCAGCCTCGCGCAGCGTTCGTCGAGCGCGGCCAAGGAGATCAAGGCGCTGATCGACGCGTCGGTGGAGCGCATCCGGACGGGCTCGACGCTGGTCGACGAAGCCGGCCGCACGATGAGCGACGTGATCAGTGCGGTGCAGCGCGTGACGGACATCATGGGCGAGATCGCGGCGGCATCCGAGGAGCAGAGCGGCGGCATCGATCAGGTCGCGCGTGCGGTCGCGCAGATGGACGAGGTCACGCAGCAGAATGCCGCGCTCGTCGAGGAAGCGGCGGCGGCCGCGCAATCGCTCGATGAGCAGGCTGCGCGCCTGCGCGAAACGGCGTCGGTGTTCCGGATCGACGACGACGCGGCGGGGCCGGCAGCCACCTCGGTGCGTCAAGCGCCGCGCGCGGTGGCCGCCCCGGCTGTCGTGCCGGTTTCGCCGCCCGCTCCCGCCGGGGCGCGCAACGATCGCGACGCTGCGCCGAAGCGCGCCGCGCCGGCACGCAAGCCGGCGGCCGCGGCCGCCGTACCCGCACCGGCGCTTGCGTCTGCCGGCGCCGACGACTGGGAAACGTTCTGAGTCGCGCACGCCGCGCATCTATCCCCATTTGGCAGCACACGACGCCCGCGACATGCGGGCGTTGTCGTTTCGGCGACCGACGGAATGTGACAGCGCGCGTGAACGTTCGTGCATCGCCGCGCGTTGGATGTGCACATCGGTGCTACGGGTATCTCCGGACGATGCGAGAAAAATTTGTAACGGTGCGCGCGGCGTGTCGTCGAAAACGTCTGCTCGAACGTCTACGGATGAAGGGGAGAGTGAAGGGTGCGGCGCAACGCGCGGAGGTATCCAACGCACGAGACGTTCCGATGCTCGACGAGACGCGGCGGATGCAATTTCTGCGGCTCGGGAGATCGATTGTAAAGCGTCGAAATGCGTTGTCCAAGCGGTGTTGTCGAGAATGACGAACTTCATACGAAGAGTTCGTGAAAAAAAATAAGAAAGGGTTTAGGATGAATTCGAACGCGCTTGCTTCTGTGCAGTCATAGAAGGCAGGTGCGTCTTCAGACTCAGGCGAGGAGGTAGCATGGATATTTACAGCAGCTTCGCGAACCGCTTCGAAAAAACGCGAGAGGAAGAGTTCTCGCTGGAGGAGTACCTCGCGCTCTGCAAGAACGATCCGTCAGCGTACGCCACGGCAGGCG
This sequence comes from Burkholderia diffusa, assembly GCF_001718315.1. NCBI lineage: Bacteria > Pseudomonadati > Pseudomonadota > Betaproteobacteria > Burkholderiales > Burkholderiaceae > Burkholderia > Burkholderia diffusa. Next base: position 1,655,296 of record NZ_CP013362.1, read on the forward strand.
AACGCATGCTGGCTGCAATCGGGGAACCAGAACAAATCGATACCCGCAACGACCCGCGCCTGTCGCGGATCTTCGCGAACAAGGTTATCAAGGTTTATCCCGCGTTCCGTGAGTTCTACGGAATGGAGGAAGTGATCGAGCAGGTGGTCGCGTACTTCCGCCACGCTGCGCAAGGGCTCGAAGAGAAGAAGCAGATCCTCTACCTGCTCGGGCCGGTGGGCGGCGGCAAGTCGTCGATCGCCGAGCGCCTGAAGCAACTGATGGAGCGCGTGCCGTTCTATGCGCTCAAGGGTTCGCCCGTCAACGAATCGCCGCTCGGGCTGTTCGACTACGACGAAGACGGCCCGATCCTCGAAGAGCAATACGGCATTCCGCGCCGCTACCTGAAGAGCATCCTGAGTCCGTGGGCCGTCAAGCGCCTGCACGAATACAACGGTGACATCCGCCAGTTCCGCGTGGTGCGCCGCTATCCGTCGATCCTTCGGCAGATCGGCATCGCGAAGACGGAGCCTGGCGACGAGAACAACCAGGACATCTCGTCGCTCGTCGGCAAGGTCGACATCCGCAAGCTCGAACAGTACGCGCAGGACGATGCCGATGCGTACAGCTACTCGGGCGGCCTGTGTCTCGCGAACCAGGGGCTGCTCGAATTCGTCGAAATGTTCAAGGCGCCGATCAAGGTGCTGCACCCGCTGTTGACCGCGACGCAGGAAGGCAACTTCAAGGGTACCGAAGGATTCGGCGCGATTCCGTTCGACGGGGTGATCCTCGCGCACTCGAACGAGTCGGAGTGGAAGGCATTCCGCAACAACCGCAATAACGAGGCACTGCTCGACCGTATCTTCGTCGTGAAGGTGCCGTACTGCCTGCGCGTGTCGGAAGAAATCAAGATCTACGAGAAGCTGATCCGCAATTCGTCGCTCGCCGAGGCCGTGTGCGCGCCGGGCACGCTGAAGATGATGTCGCAGTTCTCGGTGCTGTCGCGTCTGCACGAGCCGGAGAATTCGAGCCTGTTCTCGAAGATGCAGGTGTACGACGGCGAAAACCTGAAGGACACCGATCCGAAGGCGAAGTCGTACCAGGAGTATCGCGACTACGCGGGTGTGGACGAAGGGATGACGGGCGTGTCGACACGCTTCGCGTTCAAGATCCTGTCGCGCGTATTCAACTTCGATACGAGCGAGGTCGCGGCGAACCCCGTGCATCTGATGTACGTGCTCGAGCAGCAGATCGAACGCGAGCAGTTTCCGCCGGAGACGGAGCAGAAGTACCTGTCGTTCGTGAAGGACGTCCTGGCGTCGCGCTACGCGGAGTTCATCGGCAAGGAGATCCAGACGGCGTATCTCGAGTCGTATTCGGAGTACGGGCAGAACATCTTCGATCGCTACGTCACGTATGCGGACTTCTGGATCCAGGATCAGGAATTCCGCGATCACGACACGGGCGAGAGCTTCGATCGCGCGGCGCTGAATGCGGAACTCGAGAAGATCGAGAAGCCCGCCGGAATCAGCAATCCGAAGGATTTCCGCAACGAGATCGTGAACTTCGTGTTGCGCGCGCGGGCGGCGAACGCCGGGAAGAACCCCGTGTGGACGAGCTACGAGAAGTTGCGCGTCGTGATCGAGAAGAAGATGTTCTCGAATACCGAGGAACTGTTACCGGTCATTTCGTTCAACGCGAAGGGTTCGGCGGAGGAGCAACGCAAGCATGAGGACTTTGTGAACCGGATGGTCGCGAAGGGCTATACGCCGAAGCAGGTGAGGCTGCTTTGCGACTGGTACCTGCGCGTGCGCAAGTCGTCATGACGCGCGCGGTACCGCGCCCGTACGGCGAGTCCGTACGGGCACTTTCAGAGGCGCCGCCCGCATGACGGCACACGGCATGCGCGGCGAGTGCCCCGGCAGATCGACTTTCGAGCGGGAGACCGGGAGTGCTTCATCAAATCATCGACCGCAGGCTGGCCGGCAAGAACAAGAGCATCGCCAACCGCGAACGCTTTCTGCGTCGCGTCAAGAACTACATTCGTCGTGCCGTGTCCGATGCGGTGCGCGACCGTAGCATCAAGGATATCCAGAGCACGCAAAGCATCACGATTCCGCGCAAGGACATCGCCGAGCCGAATTTCCGGCACGCGCCTGGCGGGCGCCGTGAATACGTGCACCCGGGCAACGAAGACTACGTGCGCGGCGACAAGATCCCGCGCCCGCAGGGCGGCTCGGGTGGCGGCGGCAGTCAGGCAAGCAACGAGGGCGAAGGGCAGGACGACTTCGTGTTCGAGTTGTCGCGCGACGAATTCATGCAGTATTTCTTCGACGATCTCGAACTGCCGCGCCTCGTGAAGACGCACCTGTTGACGGTGCCGAGCTGGAAGAACGTGCGCGCGGGCTGGTCGGCGGAAGGCACGCCGAACAACATCGACGTCGTGCGCTCGCTGCGCAGCGCGCTCGGCCGGCGCATCGCGCTTGGCTCGCCGCTCGTCAACGAGCTGCGCGAACTCGAAGCGCAACTCGAGGCGTTGAAGAGCGATCCGGAAGACCGCCGCGCGGAAATCGCGACGCTCGAGGCCGAGATTCATCATCTGAAAGGGCGCATCTGGCGGATCCCGTTCATCGATCCGTTCGACCTGCGCTACATCAATCGCGTAAAGCAGCCTCAGCCGTCCAGCCAGGCCGTGATGTTCTGCCTGATGGACGTATCGGGCTCGATGGACGAGCAGCGCAAGGATCTCGCGAAGCGCTTCTTCATCCTCCTGTACCTGTTTCTGAAGCGCAACTACGAGCGCATCGAGGTGGTGTTCATTCGCCATCACACGCGCGCGGAGGAAGTCGACGAGGACACCTTCTTCCATTCGACCGAAAGCGGCGGCACCGTCGTGTCGAGCGCGCTCGAACTGATGCGCAAGGTGATGAACGAGCGCTATTCGCCGACGGAATGGAACATCTACGGCGCGCAGGCGTCCGACGGCGACAACTGGACCGACGATTCGCCGAAGTGTCGCAAAATCCTGGAAGAGGATATCCTCACCAAGACGCGTTACTTCGCGTATATCCAGGTCGCGCCCGAAGAGCAGAACCTGTGGCTTGAATACGCGCAGCTCGCGCTGTCGCAACCGCATCTCGCGATGAAGAAAGTCGAATCGGCTGCTGATATTTACCCGGTGTTTCGCGAATTGTTCGAAAAGCAGGTGGAAATGTCATGACGACCCGCCATCTGCACAACGAATCGCGCGGCTACGCGCCGCGCCCCTCCGGCGACACCACCGCCGGCCCTGCCGCATCGCAGCAAAGCGGCCGGACCGAGCCGGCGCCGCCGGCCGCCGACTTGCCCGCTGGCGGGCAGAAGGAAGCGCGTATGAACGTTGCCGAACGCAAGCCGCTGCCGTGCCCGTCCGACTGGACGTTCGAACTGCTCGAGGAATACGACACGCACATCTCGCAGGTCGCGGAGCAATATGAGCTCGACATCTACCCGATCCAGCTCGAACTGATCAGCGCCGAGCAGATGATGGACGCGTACGCGTCGGTGGGGATGCCGGTCAACTATCGCCACTGGTCGTTCGGCAAGCACTTCCTCGCGACCGAGAAAAGCTATCGCCGCGGCCAGATGGGGCTTGCCTACGAGATCGTCATCAACTCGAACCCGTGCATCGCGTATCTGATGGAAGAGAACACGATGACGATGCAGGCGCTCGTCATCGCGCACGCGGCGTACGGGCACAACTCGTTCTTCAAGGGCAACTACCTGTTCCGGCTGTGGACCGACGCGCACGCGATCATCGACTATCTCGTGTATGCGAAGAACTACGTCGCCGAATGCGAGGAGCGCTACGGTCTCGATCGCGTCGAGGAATTGCTCGATTCGTGCCATGCGCTGATGAACTACGGCGTCGACCGCTACAAGCGGCCGCAGAAGCCGTCGCTGTCGAAGGAGGCCGCGCTGCGGCGCGAGCGCGAGGCGTATCTGCAGTCGCAGGTCAACGAGCTGTGGCGCACGCTGCCGGGCAAGAAGCCCGAGCAGATGGAGGAGCAGGAGGAACGCTATCCGCCGGAGCCGCAGGAGAACCTGCTGTATTTCGCGGAGAAGAACGCGCCGCTGCTCGAGCCGTGGGAGCGCGAAGTGATCCGCATCGTGCGCAAGATCGGCCAGTACTTCTATCCGCAGCGGCAGACGCAGGTGATGAACGAAGGCTGGGCGACATTCTGGCACTACACGCTGCTCAATACGCTGTACAACCAGGGCAAGCTGGAAGACGGCTTCATGATGGAGTTCCTGCATTCGCACAGCAACGTGGTCTACCAGCCGCCCGTCACGAAGCCGTACTACAGCGGGATCAACCCGTATGCGCTCGGCTTTTCGATGATGAGCGACATTCGGCGGATCTGCGAGGCGCCGACCGAAGAGGACTACAAGTGGTTTCCGGAGATCGCGGGCACCCCGTGGCTGCCGGCGATGCACTACGCGATGCGCAATTTCAAGGACGAGAGCTTCATCGCGCAGTATCTGTCGCCGAATCTGATCCGCGAGATGCGCCTGTTCTCCGTGCTCGACGACGACATGCGCGATTCGCTCGAGGTATCGGCGATCCACGACGAGTCCGGCTACCAGTACGTGCGGCAGGCGCTGTCACGGCAGTACGACATACATCACCGCGAGCCGAACATCCAGGTATGGGCGGTGAACACGCGCGGCGACCGCAGCCTCACGCTGCGCCACTTCATGACCGACAACCGCCATCTGTCGAACGACAGCGAGGAGGTGCTCAAGCACATGGCGCGGCTCTGGCAGTTCGACGTGTTCCTGGAAAGCGTCGACGAGGCCGGTACCGTGCGCAAACGCTACGAGTGCCGCTACGTGCCGCCGGAGGTGCGGGTCTAAGCATCGACCACCGGGAAAAGTTTGCATCGGACGCCAGCCTCGCGGCTGGCGTTTTCATATGACGAACGCGCGGCAAGAGAAAATTTTTCTACATCCGGACGAACCCGGAAAGCCTCTTACTTTACATTTCGCTAAAATCCCGTAGCGCCGTGCGCCGGAACCGGTGCCACGTGCGACCGCACGCGGCGGCCCGCAGCCGTCTCGCCCAGAAAGCACTAAAAGGAACAGACCAACCCATGGACGTCCAGACCGACCAAGCTGCGCTGTCCGCGCATGACACCCGGCGACGCGTGTTCGCCATCGTCGGCGCCTCGTCGGGCAACCTTGTCGAGTGGTTCGACTTCTACATCTACTCGTTCTGCGCGCTGTACTTCGCACCGGCGTTCTTCCCGAGCGGCAACACGACGACGCAGCTGCTGAACACGGCCGGCGTGTTCGCGGCCGGCTTCCTGATGCGTCCGATCGGCGGCTGGCTGTTCGGCCGCATCGCCGACCGTCATGGCCGCCGCACGGCGATGATGATCTCGGTGCTGATGATGTGCGGCGGCTCGCTCGTGATCGCGGTGCTGCCGACCTATGCGCAGATCGGCGCGCTCGCGCCGGCGCTGCTGCTGGTCGCGCGTCTGTTCCAGGGCCTGTCGGTGGGCGGCGAATACGGGACGAGCGCGACCTACATGAGTGAGGTCGCGCTCAAGGGCCGGCGCGGCTTCTTCGCGTCGTTCCAGTACGTGACGCTGATCGGCGGCCAGCTGTGCGCGCTGCTGGTGCTGGTGATCCTGCAGCAGGCGCTGTCGAACGACGAACTGAAGGCGTGGGGCTGGCGCATTCCGTTCGTCTGCGGCGCGGCGGCCGCGCTGATCTCGCTGTACCTGCGCAAATCGCTCGACGAGACGTCGACGAGCGCATCGCGCGACAAGAAGGATGCGGGCACGATCCGCGGCGTGTGGCAGCACAAGGGCGCGTTCTTCACGGTGGTCGGCTTCACTGCCGGCGGCTCGCTGATCTTCTATACGTTCACCACGTACATGCAGAAGTACCTGGTGAACACGGCCGGCATGCATGCGAAGACGGCCAGCAACGTGATGACCGTCGCGCTGCTCGTCTACATGCTGATGCAGCCGGTGTTTGGCGCGCTGTCCGACAAGATCGGCCGCCGCACGTCGATGATCCTGTTCGGCGCGTTCGCGGTGATCGGCACCGTGCCGTTGATGCACGCGCTGAAAACCGTGACGAGCCCGACGGCCGCGTTCGTGCTGATCACGATCGCGCTCGCGATCGTCAGCTTCTACACGTCGATCAGCGGCCTCATCAAGGCAGAGATGTTCCCGCCCGAAGTGCGCGCGATGGGCGTCGGCCTGTCGTATGCGGTCGCGAACGCGATCTTCGGCGGCTCGGCCGAGTATGTCGCACTGTGGTTCAAGTCGGTCGGCAGCGAGGAAACCTTCTACTGGTACGTGACGGTGCTGTGCGCGATCTCGCTGATCGTGTCGTGGCGGATGCGCGATCCGAGCAAGGAAGGGTATCTGCGTCACGAACCGTGATCGCGGGGCAGCCTCACGACGCTGCCCGCACCGACCGGCAACATGCAGGAGGACGGCGCTCCGCCACGCAGGCGGCGCGCCGTTTTTTCATGCGCGGCGTTATCGGTGGACGCGTGCAAGCTCATCGCGGGACGCGCGATATCGATATCGGAATCGCTTCGTTGTCCGCCACGGGCGATGCTTTTATTCTGAACCCGTAGTTCGTGTGACACCTCCTTGACTGGGATTCGCGCCCGCTGCGTGCAGCGGGCGTTTTTTTTGAAGCATGCCGTCGCGCCCGCCGTCTGCGAGCATCATCACGAAACCCGCAGAGCAAAGCAGCAATTGTTGGTTCGGAATCGCCGCACGCGCTGATACGTTAGCGGCTTCGCGACGACACACAGCGTCGCGATGTTCCTCGAACCGGCCGCCGCGCGATCCGCGGCGGCCTTGATAACAAATCAGGTCGTGCTCATGAAAATCCACACTCTCGCCATGTGGCTCGTCGGGGTCGCGCTCGTCACTGCCGGCACGGTCGCGCACGCGGACCGCCTCGACGACATCAGGAAGGCCGGCGTGCTGCGCGTCGCGACCTTCGACAGCAACCCGCCGTTCGGTTATGTCGACGCCAAGAGCAATCACATCGTCGGCCTCGACGTCGACTATGCGAAGGCACTGGCTGACAAGCTCGGCGTGAAGCTGCAGCTGCAACCGACCAATCCCGCGAACCGCATTCCGTTCCTGACTTCCGGCAAGGTCGATCTGGTGCTCGCGAATTTCACGATCACCGACGAGCGCGCGAAGCAGGTCGACTTCAGCGTCCCGTATTTCTCGTCGGGCCAGCAGTTTCTCGCGAAGAAGGGCGTGCTGAAATCGGCCGACCAACTGAACGGCCTGCGCGTCGGCGCCGACAAGGGCACGACGAACGAGATCACGCTGCGCGAGAAATTCCCGAAGGCGACGATCGTCGCGTACGACGACACGCCGTTCGCGTTCGCCGCACTGCGCGCCGGCAACGTGCAGGCAATCACGCAGGACGGGCCGAAGCTGATCGGTCTGCTCGCGAACGTGCCCGACAAGCAGAACTACGAGATTCCGGCGTTCACGATCTCGAATGACTACATGGGCGTCGGCGTGCCGAAGGGCGAGGCGCGCCTGCTTGGCTTCGTCAACGACACGCTGAAGGGTCTCGAGGCGAGTGGCCGTGCGGGGCAGATCTATGACGCGTGGTTCGGGCCGACGACGAAGACGCCGCTCACACGCATCTTCCGCATCGGCGACAAGACCTGAGCCGCAGGCCACGTGCGCCGCGTTCCGCCGCCGGCCACGCCGGTGCGCACGGAGCGCGGCGCTTTCCGTTTCTTTTCGATCGCGCGCTCCGCGCCCGCACCAACGCATGCTCGGGTTGGCTCCCAAATATCTGTCCTGGCTCTGGCAGGGCTTCCTGCTGACGCTCGGCCTCGCGGCCGCGGCGGCGCTCGCCGCGACCGCCGGCGGGCTGCTGCTGGCCGTCATGGGGCATGCGCGCGGCACGGTGCCGCGCACGCTGGCGGCCGGTTACGTCGTCGCGTTCCGCAACACGCCGCTGCTCGTGCAGTTGTTGTTCTGGTATTTCGGCGTCGCGTCGTTGCTGCCCGATCCATGGGTCGCGTGGTTGAACGCGCGCCATCAACTGGGCACGGGCCTGTTCACGCTCGCGTGGCCGTCGTTCGAGTTCGTCGCGGGCTGGTTCGGGCTGAGCGCATACACGGCCGCGTTCGTCGCCGAGGAATGCGAGGCGGGACTGCGCGGCGTGCGCCGCGCGCAGCATGATGCGGCCGCGGCGCTCGGCCTCACGCCGATGCAATCGCTGCGCTACGTCGTACTGCCGCAGGCCGTGCGCATCGCGCTGCCGCCGTTGTTCGGCCAATACATGAATCTCGTGAAGAACTCGTCGCTCACGATGGCGATCGGCGTCGCCGAGCTGTCGTATGCGTCGCGGCAGGTCGAGACGGAGACGTTCAGGACCTTCGCCGCGTTCGGTGTCGCGACCGTGCTGTACATCGTCGCGGTGGCGGCGATCGAGGCCGGCGCATACGCGGCCGCGCAATGGCGCGACCGGCTCGGGGCGGGGCGCTGACGATGGACATCCCGCTGCTGCTCGACAACCTGCCGTATCTGCTCGTCGGTGCGTTCCCGGATGGCCCGCTTGGCGGCGCCGCGCTGTCGCTCGTGCTCGCGATCGCGTCGGCGCTCGCGTCCGCCGTGCTGGGCGTAGCGCTCGGTGTCGCGATGGCGCTCGCGCGCGGCCCGCTGCGCGTGCTGCTGCTCGGGTTCATCGGCTTCTTCCGAGCGATTCCGGTGCTGATGCTGATCTTCTGGACGTATTTCCTGATGCCGATGCTGCTGCACATGGACGTGCCGGGGCTCGCGACGGTCGTGTGCGCGCTGGCGCTGATCGGCGGCGCGTATCTCGCGCATGCGGTGCACGCGGGCATCGTCGCGGCCGGCGACGGGCAGTGGCAGGCAGGGCTGTCGCTCGGGCTCACGCGCTGGCAGACGGTGCGCTACGTGCTGCTGCCGCAGGCGATCCGGATCATGACGCCGTCGTTCGTCAACCAGTGGGTCGCGCTCGTGAAGGACACGTCGCTCGCGTATGTCGTCGGCGTGCCAGAACTGTCGTTCGTCGCGACGCAGGTGAACAACCGGCTGATGGTGTATCCGGCGCCGATCTTCCTGTTCGTCGCGGCGATCTATCTCGTGTTGTGCACGTCGCTCGACGGCGCGGCGCGCTGGCTGCTGTCGCGTCGCCCGCGTGCGGAGCGCATTGCGCAGGCGGCCGAGCGCACCGAGCCGGCGCGGTGACGGCGCGGACCGCGCGTCGCGTGCGAAACATGCGGCGCATTGCCGGTGATGAAGATCGGTCGCGTGCGGAAGTCCGCTGCGGGCCTCGTCGCCGCTGCTCGAGCGGCGACGGGCGTGACGAGGCGGTGGGCGCCTCGGTGCGTCGGCGTCAGGACGCGCTGTAGTGCGTATCGAACACCGCGCGCAGCGTCGACGGACCGGTCGCGAAGTCGCCCCAGAGCGGGCCGTCAGTCTGCGCGAATGCGAACGGCGTCGTACTGATCGACGCGAGGCGCAAGCGCCATTGCGCCGCTTCCTGGCGGAACGCGGTGAGCTGCATGTCGGACAGCCCCGTCTGCGCGCTCGCAAGCGTGACGAGCGGATCGACCGGATCGTTCGCGACGCGCACCTCGAAGTGCAGGTGCGGGCCGGTGGCGGCACCGGTCATCCCGACCGAGCCGAGGCGCTGCCCCTGCTTCACGGTTTCGCCGGTCTTGAGCCCGCGCGCGAATGCGGACAAATGCGCGTAGTAGGTCGAATAGCCGTCCGCGTGATCGACGATCACGTAGTGGCCATAGCCGCCCGGATCCGTGCCGACGAACGACACGACGCCGTCGGCCGCCGCATTGACGGGCGTGCCAGACGGCGCGGCGAGGTCGACGCCGGTATGGAACGCCATCGCCTGCGACAGCGGGTGGATGCGTTCGCCGAAGAACGAGCTGATGCGCGTCCATTTGACGGGCATCGTGAACGCGGCCGCTTCGAGCGGCGCGCCGTCGAGCGTGTAGTACGCGCCGTGGTCGGCGCCCGGCGCGTGGAACCAGATCGCGCCGAACGTGCGGCCCGCGACCCGCAGCTCGAGCGCGGTGAGGTGCGGCGTGCCGTTGTTGGTGTCGTACGCGAGGCGATAGTAGTCGCCGCGTTGTGCGCTGGCGCGCATCGCAACCTTGCCGGTGACGAGATCGCCGAGCTGGATGCGCACCTCGGGCGGCACGTCGAGACGGTTCAGCGTATCGGACAGCGTGAGCTCGATGTCGCCCGCGCGCATCCCGTGCTGCTGTTCGGGCGGTGCGAACTGGAACAGGCTCGTATAGCCGAGCATGTCGTTGCGGTGCGCACTGAGCGGCGCGAACAGGCCGGGCTGCAGGCTGCGCTCGCCATGTTCATTGAGTTCGTTGCGCTCGCCGATCGTGCGCGCGAGCTCGCTCGTCACGAAATGCTGCGCGGTGGGAAACGGCGTGTCGGACAGCACGCGCTGCGGCAGCGCGGCCGTGCCCGAATCGACAGCGCCGGGCAGTTGCGAGACGGCCGGCAGCGCGGCGGCGAGACCGAAGGCGGCGAGGGCGCCGAGCACGGCGGCGGGTACGAGCGCGCGCACGAGGCGCTGCGCGCGGCCGCGCGCGAAGGCATCAGGGGTAGCAGCAGGCTTGACCAAAGGTGTCCACATCCAGGAAAGCGGTTCAAAGAGGTGTGGGCGGGAGCCATCGGCGGCATGTCCGTCGGGTGGCGACGGGGCGGGCGACGGGCGTGCAACAAAACAGGCCCCGCCAGGGGCCTGTATCGTTTCCGTTCGACCCAACTCGCGGGCAGGCCCGCTTCGAACGGCGGCGTGAGCTTTCCGGGTCGCACCCGGATTATCACGAAGACGCTAAAGAAAGATGACAGCGTCAGTCTACCGATGTTCCGCGAAACGTTAAAAATTTTAAAGAGGGTCAGCTCATTCGTTTCACAGTGCGGTAAATCGGGTTAAATCAGCATTTATTGCGTGGCTTTTCGTCAAGCGGGCAATTTTTGCGCGCGCACGCGCAGCGCGGCAGACGTGCGCACTGCGTCGAAGCCGGCGTTGAGCATCGCTTCCGCGTCGTTCCACAGATTGCCGCGCAACCGGTTGGTCCAGATCATCGACGCGAACACGCCTTCGAGCAGCGACACGAGATAGACGGCCGCGAGATGCACGTCGAGGTCGGCGGCGAGTTCGCCCGCCGCGATCGCGCGGCGCAGCAGCGCCTTGGTGATGCGCAGCATCTGCAGCTCGAGCAGCATGCGGCGCCGCTGCAGCGCGCCGTTCTCCTCGCTTTGTTCGCACTTCGTATAGAGAATCACGAGCACGCGCTGCATTGCGCCCGGCTCGCCGCATTGCTGCAGGTAGTGCGACGCCGCGCGGCGCAGCGTGGCGAACGCGGGCAGTCCGTCGACCGCGTCGAAACCTTCCGAGGTGCGCGCGAACGCGCGATCGCACATGGCAAGACACACTTCCATCTTGTTGCGGTAGTGGCCGTATACGGCGCCCCGCGACATGCCGGCGGCCTCGGCGAGGTCCGCCATCGCGGTTTGCGCGACGCCTTTTTCGAGCAGGACGAGCTCGGCGGCGTCGAGGATCCGGTGCTTGATGGCGAGCGATTCTTCCCGGGTCTTGCGGGCCATGTGGTGAATTTCCTTACAGTTCGCTGTCGTTTAATTGAGACAGTATGGCGGCCGGATTTAAACCGCCTGTATTTAATCAGTCGTGACTGATTATAATCGGCCACCCTGAGCCGCCGCATTGTATCGGCGGCGAACGATCCGAGGTCATACATGAATAACAAACGCTCCCTGGGGCGCCGCCTTCGGCTGGCGCCGTTCGCGCTCGCGGCCATGCTGCTCGTGAGCGGATGCGGAAAGGGCGAACAAGACAAGGCGCCGGAGGCCGTTCAGCACGCGACGGTCGTGACGGTGCGTCCGACGGCCGTGCCGATGACCGTCGAATTGCCCGGCCGGCTCGACGCATATCGGCAAGCGGAAGTGCGCGCGCGGGTTGCGGGCATCGTCACCGCGCGGACTTACGAAGAAGGTCAGGAAGTGAAGCAGGGCGCGGTGCTGTTCCGCATCGACCCGGCACCGCTGAAGGCCGCACGCGACGCCGCACAGGGGGCGCTCGCGAAGGCGCAGGCCGCGGCACTCGCGGCGAGCGACAAGCGCCGCCGTTACGACGACCTAGTGCGCGACCGCGCGGTCAGCGAGCGCGATCACACGGAAGCCGTTGCCGACGATACGCAGGCGAAGGCCGGCGTCGCTTCGGCGAAGGCCGAACTCGCCCGGGCGCAACTGCAGCTCGACTATGCGACCGTCACCGCGCCGATTTCGGGCCGCGCACGGCGCGCGCTCGTCACCGAAGGCGCGCTCGTCGGCCAGGACCAGGCCACGCCGCTCACGACCGTCGAGCAGCTCGATCCGATCTACGTGAATTTCTCGCAGCCGGCGGCCGACGTCGATGCGTTGCGCCGCGCGGTGAAGAGCGGCCGCGCGACGGGCATCGCGCAGCACGACGTCACGGTGACGCTGCTGCGCGCCGACGGGACGGCGTATCCGCTCAAGGGGAAGCTGCTGTTCAGCGATCTCGCGGTCGACCCGACCACCGATACCGTCGCGATGCGCGCGCTGTTTCCGAATCCCGAGCGCGAACTGCTGCCGGGCGCGTACGTGCGGATCGCGCTCGACGCGGCCGTCGATCAGCGTGCGATCCTCGTGCCGCGCGATGCGTTGCTGCGCACGGCCGAGCGCACGTCGGTGCGCGTGGTCGACGCGAACGGCAAGGTGAAGGACGTCGAGGTCGTCGCCGACCGGATGAGCGGACGCGACTGGCGCATCACGCGCGGCCTCGCGGGCGGCGAGCGCGTGATCGTCGACAACGCCGCGCAGTTCGCGCCGGATACGGCCGTCAAGCCCGTCGAGCAGGCAACGCCGACGAAGGCCGCGTCGCAGGCGGCCGCCCGTCAAACCTGACCGGTTCACATAGACCAACATGGCACGTTTCTTCATCGATCGCCCCGTCTTCGCATGGGTGATCGCACTCTTCATCCTGCTCGGCGGTGCGTTCGCGATACGCGCGCTGCCCGTCGCGCAGTATCCGGACATCGCGCCACCCGTCGTCAGCATTTATGCGACGTACCCGGGCGCATCCGCGCAAGTCGTCGAGGAATCGGTGACCGCGCTGATCGAGCGCGAGATGAACGGCGCGCCGGGACTGCTGTATACGTCAGCGACGAGCAGCGCCGGCGCGGCGTCGCTGTACCTGACGTTCAAGCAGGGCGTCAACGCTGATCTCGCGGCCGTCGAAGTGCAGAACCGGCTGAAGACGGTCGAGGCGCGGCTGCCCGAGCCGGTGCGGCGCGACGGCATCCAGGTCGAGAAGGCCGCCGACAACATCCAGCTCGTCGTGTCGCTGACGTCGGACGACGGCCGGATGACCGACGTGCAGCTCGGCGAATACGCATCGGCGAACGTCGTGCAGGCGCTGCGCCGCGTCGACGGCGTCGGCCGCGTGCAGTTCTGGGGCGCCGAATATGCGATGCGGATCTGGCCCGACCCGGTGAAGATGGCCGGGCACGGCCTCACCGCGTCGGACATCTCGTCGGCCGTGCGTGCGCACAACGCGCGCGTGACGATCGGCGACATCGGGCGCAGCGCGGTGCCGGACACCGCGCCGATCGCCGCGACGGTGTTCGCCGACGCGCCGCTGAAGACGCCGGCCGATTTCGGCGCGATCGCGCTGCGCACGCTGCCGGACGGCTCCGCGCTCACCCTGCGCGACGTCGCGCGCATCGAGTTCGGCGGCAACGACTACAACTATCCGTCGTACGTGAACGGCAAGGTGGCGACCGGGATGGGCATCAAGCTCGCGCCGGGCTCGAACGCGGTGGCCACCGAGAAGCGCGTGCGCGCGACGATGGACGCACTGTCCGCGTACTTCCCGCCGGGTGTGAAATACCAGATTCCGTACGAGACGTCGTCGTTCGTGCGCGTGTCGATGAACAAGGTCGTCACGACATTGATCGAGGCCGGCGTGCTGGTGTTCCTCGTGATGTTCCTGTTCATGCAGAACCTGCGCGCGACGCTGATCCCGACGCTGGTCGTGCCGGTCGCGCTCGCGGGCACGTTCGGCGTGATGTATGCGGCCGGCTTCTCGATCAACGTGCTGACGATGTTCGGGATGGTGCTCGCGATCGGCATTCTGGTCGACGATGCGATCGTCGTCGTCGAGAACGTCGAGCGCTTGATGGTCGAGGAGGGACTCGGGCCGTACGACGCGACCGTGAAGGCGATGACGCAGATCAGCGGCGCGATCGTCGGCATCACGGTCGTGCTGACGTCGGTGTTCGTGCCGATGGCATTCTTCGGCGGCGCGGTGGGCAACATCTACCGGCAGTTCGCGCTCGCGCTCGCGGTATCGATCGGTTTCTCGGCGTTTCTCGCGCTGTCGCTGACGCCCGCGCTGTGCGCGACGCTGCTCAAGCCTGTGGCCGGCGACCATCACGAGAAGCGCGGCTTCTTCGGCTGGTTCAACCGCTTCGTCGCGCGTGCGACGCAGCGTTACGCGACGCGCGTCGGCGCGATGCTGAAGAAGCCGGTGCGCTGGCTCGTCGTATACGGCGCGCTGAGCGCGGCGGCCGCGCTGATGCTCACGCAACTGCCGACCGCGTTCCTGCCCGACGAGGACCAGGGCAACTTCATGGTGATGGTGATCCGGCCGCAAGGCACGCCGCTCGCGGAAACGATGCAGAGCGTGCGCGAGGTCGAGTCGTACATTCGTCGCGACGAACCGGCGGCGTACACGTTCGCGCTCGGCGGCTTCAACCTGTACGGCGAAGGACCGAACGGCGGGATGATCTTCGTCACCCTGAAGAACTGGAAGGAACGCAAGGCCGCGCGCGATCACGTGCAGGCGATCGTCGCGCGCATCAACGAGCGCTTCGCGGGTGCGGCGAACACCACGGTGTTCGCGATGAACTCGCCGGCGCTGCCCGATCTCGGCTCGACGAGCGGCTTCGACTTCCGGTTGCAGAACCGCAGCGGGCTCGACTACGCGGCGTTCAGCGCCGCGCGCGAGCAACTGCTCGCGGCGGGCGGCAAGGATCCGGCGCTCACCGACCTGATGTTCGCCGGCACGCAGGACGCACCGCAACTGAAGCTCGACATCGATCGCGCGAAGGCATCGGCGCTCGGTGTATCGATGGAAGAGATCAACACGACGCTCGCGGTGATGTTCGGCTCCGACTACATCGGCGATTTCATGCACGGCACGCAGGTGCGCCGCGTGATCGTGCAGGCCGACGGGCTGCACCGGCTCGATCCGGACGACGTGAAGAAGCTGCGCGTGCGCAACGCGCGCGGCGAGATGGTGCCGCTTGCGGCGTTCGCGACGCTGCACTGGACGCTGGGGCCGCCGCAGCTCACGCGCTACAACGGCTTTCCGTCGTTCACGATCAACGGCTCGGCCGCGCCGGGGCACAGCAGCGGCGAGGCGATGGCCGCGATCGAACGGCTCGCCGCGAAGCTGCCGGCCGGCATCGGCCATGCATGGTCGGGGCAGTCGTTCGAGGAGCGGCTGTCGGGCTCGCAGGCGCCGATGCTGTTCGCGTTGTCGGTGCTCGTCGTGTTCCTCGCGCTCGCGGCGCTGTACGAGAGCTGGTCGATCCCGTTCGCGGTGATGCTGGTCGTGCCGCTCGGCGTGATCGGCGCGGTGCTCGGCGTCACGCTGCGCGCGATGCCGAACGACATCTATTTCAAGGTGGGGCTGATCGCGACGATCGGGTTGTCCGCGAAGAACGCGATCCTGATCGTCGAAGTCGCGAAGGACCTGGTCGCGCAGCGCATGTCGCTCGTCGACGCCGCGCTGGAGGCCGCGCGCCTGCGGCTGCGGCCGATCGTGATGACGTCGCTCGCATTCGGCGTCGGCGTGCTGCCGCTCGCATTCGCATCGGGCGCTGCGTCCGGCGCGCAGATGGCGATCGGCACCGGCGTGCTCGGCGGCGTGATCACGGCGACGGTGCTCGCGGTGTTCCTCGTCCCGCTGTTTTTCGTGATCGTCGGCCGCCTGTTCGGCGTCGGCCCGCGCCGGCGAGGCGGCGTGCAGCCGGCCACGATGGAGGGTTCTCAATGACGTTTTACCTGAAGGCGTGCGCGCGGCCGCGGGCTCGGCTCGCGCTGACCGCCGCGCTTGCGTTCGCGCTTGCCGGGTGCTCGCTCGCCCCGCGTTACGAGCGGCCGGCGGCGCCGGTGCCGGCCAGCTACACGCCAATCGATGGCGACACGCGGCAGGCGGTCGAGGCGGCCGCGTCCGCCGATGCCGCGCTGCTCGACGACTGGCGCGCGTATTTCACCGATCCGGGGCTGCAGGCGTGGATCGACGCCGCGCTCGCGAACAACCGCGACCTGCGGATCGCGGCCGGCCGGCTCGACGAAGCGCGTGCACTGTACGGCGTGCAGCGCGCGGACCTGATGCCGTCGGTCGACGCGAATCTCGGCTACGAGCGCACGCGCCAGTACGACCCGGTCGTGCGCGAGAGCGCCGTGAGCGGGCTGTATCGTGCGGGCGTGGGCATCAGCGCGTACGAGCTCGACCTGTTCGGCCGCGTGCGCAACCTGTCCGACGCGGCGCTCGCCGAGTATTTCGCGACGGCCGACGCGCAGCGCACGGTGCGGATCGGCGTGATCGCCGAAGTCGCCGGCGCGTACGTTTCCGAACGGTCGTTGCGCGAGCAACTGGCGCTCGCGCAGCGCACGCTCGACGCGCGCGAGCGCATCGCCGCGCTCACGCAGCGCCGCTACGCGGCCGGCACGAGCGACGCGATCGAGTTGCGCTCGGCCGAGATGCTGGTCGCGTCCGCGCGTGCGTCGCAGGCCGCGCTGCAGCGCGAACACGCGCAGTCGGTGCGCGCGCTGCAATTGCTCGCCGGCGATTTTGCACGCACCGTGCCGGCCGACGGCGCCGCGTTCGACACGCTCGCGATCGCGCCGGTGGCGCCCGGCGCGCCGAGCGAGTTGCTCGAACGGCGGCCGGACATCCGGCAGGCCGAGTCGCGGCTCAAGGCCGCGAACGCGCAGATCGGCGCCGCGCGCGCGGCGTTCTTTCCACGCATCGCGCTGACGACCGACTATGGCTCGGTCAGCGACGCGTTCTCGAGCCTGTTCGCGGGCGGCACGAGCGTGTGGACGTTCGCGCCGCGCATCACGCTGCCGATCTTCGCGGGCGGCCGCAATCGCGCGAATCTCGACGTCGCGAACGCACGCAAGCACATCGCGGTCGCCGAGTACGAGAAGACGGTGCAGACCGCATTCCGCGAAGTGGCCGACGCGTTCGCCGCGCGCGACTGGATCGATCGCCAGCTCGCCGCGCAGCAGGACGTCCATGCGGCCGACGGCGCGCGGCTGAAGCTCGCCGAGCGCCGCTATGCGGGCGGTGTCGCGACGTATCTCGAACTGCTCGATGCGCAGCGCAGCACGTACGAGTCGGGGCAGGAACTGATCCGGCTCAAGGAGCGCAGGCTCGCGAACGCAATTGCGCTATATCGCGCATTGGGCGGCGGTTGGGCGCCTGCATCGGCAGGGGCGGCTGCCGTGTGATTCCGTGGCCGTGCCGGGTGGCGAAGGCGCATGGCGAGGCGCCGTCGCTCCCGGTCGGCATTGCTTCTGTCGCGCATCGACAGAGATCGGCGGCGCGTGGATCCGCGCTCCGTCGTCAATGTTTTTCTCCTGGCTGTCGAACTGGAGGGCCACCCTCAGCTCGACACGCATCCCGGCCCTCGATCGTGCCGGACTTCCTTCTTTTCGATTCCGTTCAGTGCGTCGAAACGCCGCGCATGCATCGTCGCGAACGTGCGCCGAATGTGGCGGCGGCGCGCGATATTTAATCCGGAATTGACGAGTCGATTAATTCAGATATTGAGAGTAATGCGGGCGACAAAATGTCGCGGCGAAACGTTTGTGCTGATTGCGCAATCGTTTGCGCGAGAAATTCAGGCCGGCGAAAATCGGCCGTTAATTTCCTGTCAGTTGAAAATCGGCGATTGTTTTCGTTGTGGTCGGACAACGGTGGCGGTATTGGACAGAATTTTGTCTTTCCGAGGCGGTTATGTCGGAAAGCCTTGCGCAGCAAGGAAGCGCGGAGCTGTTGAAATTCCGGAAACGAAATTTCTTTAATTTTCAGTCAGTTCGATGGAATTAAAAAGGACTTCGGAATAAAGCATCCGAATTGAGAATTTCAGGGAAAGAGTGCATTGGGAAGTTCGTAAAACGAAGATTGTCATTGACGATTTAACAATGCTTTACAGAATTCTTTCACTCATATCTCGATAATGCCGCCTCGTGACGGACGGGAGCCAACCACACGCTGCCTTTTGTATCCGCCACGTCGTCCATTCCTTTGCAATTCACACGGAAAACGTCATGAAAAAATCTCTCCTGACCGCTGTCGCACTCGCAGCCCTGTCCACCTCGGCCTTCGCAGATGGCTCCGGCACGATCAACTTCACGGGCGAGATCGTCGCAGGCGCATGCGGCATCGATTCGGGCTCGGTCAACCAGACCGTGAACCTCGGCAAGGTGCCGACCCACACGTTCAAGCAGGCCGGCGACAAGTCCACGCCGACCAACTTCGACATCAAGCTGACCGACTGCGACACGAGCATCGCGCAGAACGCGTACTTCACGTTCACGGGCACGTCGAGCGCCGGCCAGCCCAAGCTGCTCGCCACGATCGGCTCGGCAACCAACGTCGGCATCCGCCTGCAGGCAGCGTCGGGTGAATACCTCGACAACGGCGCGGAGCAAAAGGCGCCGACCGTGCTGCAGAACGGCACGAACATCGCACGCTTCGCGGCCATGTACGAAGCGACGGCAGCCGGCGTGACGCCGGGTACCGCCGACGGCGTCGCGAACTTCACGGTTCGCTACCAGTAAGCGTCCGTAACGGAGAAGGGGTGTCCGCACCCTTTCTCCATCCTCGTTTCCTTCCCGTTTCTTCTTCCTCGGACTTTCGGTAGCGCCGCGTGCGAATCAGACATTCCTTCCTTTGCGTCTCCGTGCTGGTGGTCGGCAGCCAGAGCCATGCGACGGAATTCAATTCGTCGTTCCTCGACATCGACGGCACGAACAACGTCGACCTGTCGCAGTTCTCGCAGGCCGATTTCACGCTGCCGGGCGAATACATGCTCGACGTGCAGGTCAACGACCTGTTCTACGGGCTGCAGGCGATCCAGTTCATCGCGCTCGACGCGTCCGGCGCCGGCAAGCCGTGCCTGCCGCCGGAACTCGTCGCGCAGTTCGGCTTGAAGCCGTCGCTGGCGAAGGATCTGCCGCGTTTCCAGGGGGGGCGTTGCGTCGATCTCGGCGCGATCGAGGGGGCGACCGTGCGTTACCTGAAGAGCGACGGACGGCTCAAGATCACGATTCCGCAGGCTGCGCTCGAGTTCACCGATTCGACCTACCTGCCGCCGGCGCGCTGGTCGGAGGGGATTCCGGGCGCGATGCTCGACTATCGCGTGATCGCGAATACGAACCGCAGTTTCGGCTCGGGCGGCGCACAGACGAATTCGGTCCAGGCCTACGGCACGATCGGCGCGAACTGGGATGCATGGCGCTTTCGCGGCGACTACCAGGCGCAGTCGAACGTGGGCAACACGGCGTACGCGGACCGGACGTTCCGCTTCAGCCGGCTTTACGCATTTCGCGCGCTGCCGTCGATCCAGTCGACGGTGACGTTCGGCGACGACTACCTGAGCTCGGACATTTTCGACACGTTCGCGCTGACCGGCGCGTCGATCCGCAGCGACGACCGCATGCTGCCGCCTTCGCTGCGCGGCTATGCGCCGCTGATCTCGGGCGTCGCGCGCACCAACGCGACCGTGACCGTGTCGCAGGCGGGCCGCGTGCTGTACGTGACGCGCGTGTCGCCGGGCGCATTCGCGCTGCAGAACATCAACACGAGCGTGCAGGGCACGCTCGACGTCGCGGTCGAGGAAGAGGACGGCAGCGTGCAGCGCTTCCAGGTGACGACGGCCGCCGTGCCGTTCCTCGCGCGCACCGGACAACTGCGCTACAAGGCCGCGGTCGGCAAGCCGCGACAGTTCGGCGGCGCGGGCATCACGCCGTTCTTCGGCTTCGGCGAAGCAGCCTACGGCTTGCCGTTCGATGTCACGGTGTACGGCGGCTTCATCGCGGCATCGGGCTATACGTCGATCGCGCTCGGCGTCGGCCGCGATTTCGGCACGTTCGGCGCGGTGTCGGCCGACGTCACGCACGCGCGTGCGCGGCTGTGGTGGAACGGCGCGACGCGCAACGGCAACTCGTACCGCATCAACTATTCGAAGCACTTCGACGGGCTCGATGCGGACGTGCGCTTCTTCGGCTATCGCTTCTCCGAGCGCGAGTACACCAACTTCGCGCAATTCTCCGGCGACCCGACCGCGTACGGCCTCGCGAACAGCAAGCAACGCTACTCCGCGACGATGTCGAAGCGCTTCGGCGACACGTCGACCTATTTCTCGTACGACCAGACGACCTATTGGGCACGTTCGTCCGAGCAGCGCGTGGGCCTCACGCTGACGCGCGCGTTCTCGATCGGCGCGCTGCGCAACCTGAACGTCAGCGTGTCGGCCTTCCGGACGCAGAGCGCGGGCGCGAGCGGCAATCAGTTTTCGGTGACCGCGACGCTGCCGATCGGCGGCCGCCACACCGTCACGTCGAACCTGACGACGGGCAGCGGCAGCACGAGCGTGAACGCGGGTTACATCTACGACGATCCGGACGGCCGCACCTACCAGATCAACGCAGGCGCGACCGACGGCCGCGCGGCGGCGAACGCGAGCTTCCGCCAGCGCACGTCGACCTATCAGCTGACCGCGCAGGCATCGACGCTCGCCAACGCGTATGCGGCCGCGTCACTCGAAGTCGACGGCTCGTTCGTCGCGACCCGGTACGGCGTGTCCGCGCACGCGAACGGCAACGCCGGCGATACGCGCCTCCTGGTATCGACCGACGGCGTGCCCGACGTGCCGCTGTCCGGCACGCTCACGCATACCGACTCGCGCGGCTATGCGGTGCTCGACGGCATCTCGCCGTACAACGTGTACGACGCGACCGTCAACGTCGAGAAGCTGCCGCTCGAAGTGCAGGTGTCGAACCCGATTCAGCGCATGGTATTGACCGACGGCGCGATCGGTTTCGCGAAGTTCTCCGCCGCGCGCGGCAGCAACCTGTACCTGACGCTGACCGACACGGCCGGCAAGCCGCTGCCGTTCGGCGCATCGGTGCAGGACGCGGCGAACGGCAAGGAGCTCGGTATCGTCGGCGAGGGCGGGGCGGCGTTCCTGACGCAGGTTCAGCCGAAATCCGCGCTCGCGGTGCGCGCGGGCGAACGCACGCTCTGCACGGTGGACGCATTGCCCAACCAGCTTCAACTCGAAGGCACGCCGATTCCGGTGACGTGCCAGACGCCCGGCCAGCCGCACGCAGCGGCCGCACGGGCCGAACGATGATTTCACGGATCCAGCGATGACTACTGCTTTTTCTCATTCCTTCCCGCGCCGCGCGACGTGCGCGCTGGCCGCGGCCGGCGTCCTGCTCGCCGGCGCCGCGCATGCGGCGATCGTGCCCGACCGCACGCGTGTGATCTTCAACGAAGGCGAACAGGCCGCGATCGTCACCATCTCGAACAAGAGCACCACGTATCCGTATCTCGTGCAGTCGTGGCTCGAGGACACGAAGGGCAACAGGGTTACGTCGCCGCTGATGGTCGTGCCGCCGCTGCAGCGCGTCGAGGCGAACGAGCGCAACGTGCTGCGGATCGCGAAGCTGCCGGGCACGGCGCTGCCGGCCGATCGCGAATCGGTGTTCTACCTGAACATCCGCGAAGTGCCGCCGAAATCCGATACGCCGAACACGCTGCAGATCGCGCTGCATACGCAGATGAAGTTGTTCTACCGGCCGAAGGCCGTGCAGCCGGCACGCGACGAGGACTGGACGCTACCGATGACGCTGCGCGTCGACGCGGGGGCGCACAAGCTCGTGTTCGACAACCCGACGCCATACCACGTGACGGTGGTCGAGGTGACGGCAGGCGCGCAGAAGACGCCGGTGCCGATCGAGCCGGTGATGGTGAGCCCGATGAGCACGGCCGACGTGCCGTTCAAGGCCGCGACGCCGTCGACGCTGTTCGTCACGCACATCGACGATTACGGCGGCCAGGTGGCGGTCGAGTACGCATGCGATGCCGGTGCGTGCAAGAGCGTGAAGAAATGAGCGGCGTGCGACGCAATGCCATCGCGGCGCGGTTGCCTGCGTGGCTCCGGTGGAGCATGTTCGCGCTGTTCGTCGCATTGGCGCAGCCGGCGTGGGCGCTCAAATGCATCGCGGACAATGGCGGAATGTCGTTAACCGAAGCAATCGGCAACGTCGCGTCGTATCCGACCGACGCACCGGACGGCTATGTGATCTGGGTGTCGCCGCCGCGCACGACGACCGGCTATTGCTACAAGGACATCGGCGGGCTGCAGAACTTCCCCGAACAGATCTATTTCTACGCGAACCCTGAGCGGCAGAATCCGGCCGCGTGGGGTCTTGAAATCGGCATTCGCTTCGAGGGAACCGACTACTACGGGCGCAGCAGCCAGCCGGGCAACGGTATCGACACGCATCGCTACGTGCAGATCTGCGAGATGAGCGACCGCCAGGTCAATGCCGGGATGTGTCCGAAATGGCCGATCAGCATTACGTATCAAGTTGTCGTGCGCAAGAAGGGGACCTGGGTGCGGCCGCCGTCGGACATCTACGCGGTGTTCCAGTTCGACGGCGAGCGCGGCCTGAACAGCAAGGGGAGTTTCCGCTACAAGCTGAGCGGCCTGCAGAACCTGAAGCCGACGCCCTGCATGGTCGACGTGAAGGTCACGCCGGAGCCGGGCATCGTGAAGTTCGGCCAGGTTCAGGCGACGGGGAACGGCTTTTCGCCGGCGGTGCCGCGCAAGTCGTTCAGTCTCGCGCTGACCAAGCAGTGCAGCGTGCCGGTACGCGTGGACGGTTACTTCGAGACCTCGCAGACCGTGCAGAACGGGCTGCTCGTGCCGGACGCGAAGAGCAATTTCGGGATCGGAATCGAGGACAGAAACGGCACGGCCATCCCGTTCAACCAGCAGTTCGTGCTTGCGCAGATGCCCGGTAACGTGAACTACCAGAGCGTGATGCTCGATGCGGTGCTGAAGGCGTTCGGGCCGCCGAAGACCGGCCCGTTCAACGGCACGGCGACGATTCGGTTGTTCATCTACTGACGCGGGCGTCCACGAATTCGCCATACGCATCTGATGAAACAAGCGCCGGCATGCCGGCGCTTGTTTTCAGACTCGCGGCGCGCTGCTCAACGCACCCAGCGGCACACCTTGTGATGGTGATGCTCGAAGTGGCACACGCGGTGCGGATGGGCTTCGGCGATGGCCGGCACGAGCACGGCGGCGGCAACGGCGGCGGCGGTCAGGGTTTTCAGTAGCGTATTCATGTCGAGGTCCTGTCGTTCGGTATCGGGTCATGGGAGGAGAAGGGCATTACCACTGCGGGCGCTGGTCGTCACGGCGATCGTCGCGGCGGTCGTCCCGGCGGTCGTCATAACCACGAGGATGCTGCGCTTCCCAGTCGTGACGTTCCCAGTAGCGATGTCCGTCCCAATAGCGGTCTCCATGCCAGCCGATCGTCACTTCGGTCGGGGCCGGGTATGCGACGCATCCGGCCAGCATCACACTCGACAGCGCGCCAACCACGGCGGCGGATACCACAATGGATTTCATGTCGTTCTCCCTTGGAAGCAGCGGGTCGATCGTACGGGCCCCTAAAATTTCACGTGGTAAGAAGTTGCTACCGTAAATGACGACCGTATGCGTTTCGTCAGGACGGTGAAAGACCGCGCCGGCGCCACGCCAGCGGCGTACGTCATGCGAATTCGCTGCGGTGGCATGCCCATCATGGGCCGCGGGCCGTTTCCGCGCCGCGCTGATTCCTTTCATTCCGAAGGCATTTAGCCCGCCGCGGATCCACGACCTCCGCTCCGTTCGCCACAACGCGAACTACATCAATTAATCAGACAAATCCTGACGACTGGAAGGGGTATCTCGTAATCGTATTGAGAATGATTTGCGTTTACGTTAAATTGCGCTTTCCCGAAATCTGACGGAGCAGATCGATGGCTATGGCGGAAGTGCTCGAACGGCCGGCAGCGGCTACGGCGAACCCGTTCCTCGGCAGTTATCCGGACCGGCCGTCGCGTCCCGCGCCGCGCGCACGCCGTACCGAGGAGCCGCATGCGCAGGGCGCGCTGCTCGACGTGCTGATTTCCCATCGCGCGATGCTCGTCAACGTCGCGCGCGGCTTCGTCGGTTGTGCGAGCCGGGCCGAGGACGTCGTGCATGACGTGTTCGTGAAACTGGTCGAATTCCCGAACCAGGACGCGGTGCGCCAGCCGATCGCATACGTGACGCGAATGGTGCGCAACGCATCGATCGATGCTTGCCGCCGGCAAAGCCTCGAGAACGTCTATCACACGGAAGAGGACGACGGCTTCGACGTGCCGTCGCCGGAACCGACGCCGGAAGCCGCGCTGATGACGCGCGACACGCTGCGCCGCGTGTGGGCCGCGCTCGACGACCTGCCGGCGCGCAGCCGCGCGGCGTTCGAGATGGTGCGGCTGCGCGAGGAGACGCTGCAGACGGCTGCGCGCGCGCTGAACGTGTCGCAAACCCTCGTGCATTTCATGGTGCGCGACGCGGAACGGCACTGCGCGGAATGCCTCGACGCGTGCCATCGCGGCGACGCATGCCCGGTGTTCCTCGGCGGCCGCGCGCGCCGGCGGTAAAAAGTCGCGCCGCCCAATCGTCTTCAAGACAGGAGCGGCCGATTCGACACTTCGCCGCTTCGCTTCCTTCAACCTCCTCCCGCTTTTTTCGATCATGACGCAAGCCACGACGCCTTCCGCCGACACCGACGATCCCCTGTACACGGTCGTCATCAACGACGAAGAACAG
Source organism: Burkholderia diffusa (assembly GCF_001718315.1). NCBI lineage: Bacteria > Pseudomonadati > Pseudomonadota > Betaproteobacteria > Burkholderiales > Burkholderiaceae > Burkholderia > Burkholderia diffusa. The sequence goes on from NZ_CP013362.1 coordinate 1,680,332, forward strand.
TATTCGATCTGGCCGACGTTCCGGCCCGTGCCGGCCGGCTGGCGCGAGGTCGGCGTGAGCGGCCCGAAAGCAGACTGCCTCGCGCACATCGAGAAGGTCTGGACCGACATGCGCCCCGCGAGCCTGCGCCGCGCGATGGACGGCGATCGCGCGACGCGCGCGTCGTGACCCGCTGCGCCGCGTGTGCGGCGCGCCACCTGAAGAGGACGTTGCATGACCCTGCTTTCGTTGCCGACGCTCGACGACCTGCGTATCGAGCCGGGGCTGCCCACCGTCGTGTCGCCGCGCGGCGCCGACGGCATGTCGATCGACGAGATCGCGCCGCTCGCGCATGCGATCGCGGCCGATACGCTCGAACGGGCGGGCGGTGTGCTGTTCACGGGCTTTCGCGTGCCGTCGATCGATGCGTTCCAGCAGTTCGCGGCGTCGTTCGGCGATCCGCTGATCGGCTATGAATACGCGTCGACGCCGCGCAGCCAGGTCGAAGGCGCCGTCTACACGTCGACCGAATACCCGCCGCATCGCGCCATTCCGCTGCACAACGAGCAGTCGTACACGCGCGAGTGGCCGCTGCGGATCTGGTTCCATTGCGCGCTCGCGGCGCCGAAGGGCGGTGCGACGCCGATCGCGGACAGCCGCGCCGTGTATCGCGCGCTCGATCCGGCGCTGGTCGCGCGCTTCGAGCAGCGCGAGCTGCTGTACGTGCGCAACTTCGGCCAGGGGCTCGACCTGCCGTGGCAGCAGTCGTTCGGCACGGACGAGCCGGCCGAGGTCGAGCGGATGTGCGCGGCGCGCGGAATCGAATGCGCATGGCGCACCGGCGACGATGGCGAATTGCTGTTGCGCACGCGCGAACGTTGTCAGGCCGTCGCGCGCCATCCACGCACCGGCGAGCGCGTGTGGTTCAACCAGGCGAACCTGTTTCATCTGTCCGCGCTCGACGAAGACATGCAGGAAGCGCTCGTCGACGCGGTCGGGCTCGAGAACGTGCCGCGCAACGTGTACTACGGCGACGGCGAGCCGCTCGAGGCGGACGCGCTCGCGGAAATTCGCGGCGTGCTCGACCGCCAGCGCATCGTGTTTCCGTGGCGGACCGGCGACGTGCTGATGCTCGACAACATGCTGAGCGCGCATGCACGCGACCCGTTCGAAGGGCCGCGCAAGGTGGTCGTCGCGATGGCGCAGAGCCATACGGTTGCGCGCGCAACCGAACGGAGGGCCGATGGCGCGTAGTATCGCCGCGCTTGCCGCGCGCGGATTGACGGTGGGTTATCGCGACCATGTCGTGATCGACGGGCTGGACCTGTCGATCGCGGCCGGCCGCGTTACCGCGCTGTGCGGCCCGAACGGCTGCGGCAAGAGCACGCTGCTGCGCACGCTCGCGGGTCTGCAGCCTACGCGTGCGGGCCACGTCGACGTGAACGGCAAGCCGCTCGCGTCGTTTCGCCGTCGCGCGCTCGCGCGCGAGCTGACGATGCTCGCGCAGTTCAACCAGATTCCGTCGGGGCTCACCGTGCGCGAGCTGGTCGCGTATGGGCGCTACGCGTATGGCGGATTCCTGCGCGGATTGTCGCGCGCCGACCATGCGGCGATCGACGAGGCGCTCGACACCAGCGGCCTCGCCGGCGATGCCGAGCGTGACGTCGGCGCGCTGTCGGGCGGCGAGCGGCAGCGCGCGTGGATCGCGATGGCGCTCGCGCAGCAGGCGCCGATCGTGCTGCTCGACGAGCCGACGACCTATCTCGACATCCATCACCAGCTCGACATCCTGGATGCGCTGCGCGCGCTGAACCGCGCGCGCGGGCTGACGATCGTGTGGGTGCTGCACGACCTGAACCAGGCAGCGGCGTACAGCGACGAGATCGTGCTGATGCGTGCCGGCCGCCTCGTCGCGCAGGGCTCGCCCGACGCGATGCTGGAGCCGGCGCGGCTGCGCGCGGCGTTCGGCGTCGACATGCTGAAGCTCGCGCATCCGCAGACCGGCGCGCCGATGTGCGTGCCGGCCTACGGGCCGCCGACATCCGGCACGGCGGACGCGTTCGATCGCGCAATTCACCGGGATATCGCCGTATGACGACGTTCGCGATGCGCAAGCGGCTCGCCGCGAGCGGGCAGGGTGCCGCATCCGGCCGCCGTGCCGGCGCGCTCGCGCTCGGCCTCGTCGTGCTGATCGCCGTGCTGGCGGTGCTGCGCATCGCGCCGGACGTGCGCGCGTGGTGGCACGCAGCGCCGGGCAGCGACGCTGCCGCGCTCGCGGGCGTGTTCCTGTTCGATCTCAACCTGCCGCGCGTCGCGGCCGCGCTGGTCGCCGGCGGCTGCCTCGGCATCGCGGGCGCGCTGTTCCAGTCGCTCACGCGCAACCCGCTCGCGTCGCCCGACCTGCTCGGCGTGACGGGCGGCGCCCAGCTCGGCCTGCTCGCGGCAATGCTGGTGCCGGCGCTCGCCGGCGTCGCGTCGGTGCCGCTGTTGTTCGTCTGCGGACTGATCGCCGCCGCGTGCGCGATCGCCGCGGCCGGCGGCTGGCGCGCGACGCCGCTGCGGCTCGTGCTCGCGGGCAGCGTCTGCATGCTGCTGTTCGCGGCACTGTCGACGCTCGTGCTCGCGTTCTTCGAGCAGAACATCGCGGGCGCCGCGCTGTGGACCAACGGCAGTCTCTATCAGCCGGGCGCGACCGGGCTCGCGCTCGCCGCACGCTGGCTCGTCGTGCCGCTGCTGGCACTGCCGTTCGTGATCCGGCCGCTGAATCCGCTTGCGCTCGGCGACGAGGCGGCGGCGGCCGCCGGCGTGCGCGTCGACGCGTCGCGACTCGCCGCGACGATCGTCGCAGTCGCGTTCACGAGCGTGGCCGTCAGCATCGCCGGCCCGCTGTCGTACGTCGGGCTCGTCGCGCCGAATCTGCTGCGCCAGGTGCGCGGCGCACGCGCGGCCCGGCTCGGCGTGCTGGTGCCGCTGTCGGCGCTCGCGGGCGGCGCGCTCGTGCTCGTCACCGACAGTGCGGTGCTCGCGTCGGGCCTCGACGCGACGTTGTCGACCGGCGTCGCAATCGCGCTCGTCGGCACGCCGCTGATGCTCGCGATGATCCGGCGCGGCGCTGCATGGTCGGGCGTGCTGCACGCGCAAGCCGAACGCGCGGTCGGCAGCGGCTCGACGCGGGTGGTCGCCTGGCTCGAGCAGCTCGGCTGGCCGTTGCGCGCCGCGCTGTTCGTCGCGGCCGGCGTCCTCGTCGTGTTCGTCGGCGTGTCGGCCGGCCCCGAATGGCTGTCGCCGGCACGCTGGTCCGCCGCGCTGTCGGGTCACGATGCCGTCGCACGGATGCTGATCGACCTGCGTATGCCGCGGCTGCTGTGCGCGCTTCTCGCGGGTGCGCTGCTGGCCGTGAGCGGCGTCGCGATGCAGAGCGTGGTGCGCAACCCGCTCGCGGGCCCCGAAGTGCTCGGCGTCACGCAGGGCGCGGGGCTCGTCACGCTTTTTGCGCTGTCGACGTGGCCGCTGATGGGGCACGCGACGCTCGCCGGCGCCGCGTTGACCGGAGGCGCGCTGTCGCTCGCGATCACGCTCGCGCTGAATCACCGGCACCGCTACGCGCCGCTCGCGGTCGCGCTGACCGGCATCGTGATCGGCGCGCTATGGACGACGCTCGCGCAGTGGCTGATCACGCAGGAAAGCGTGCAGCCCGCGCGCTTCGTCGTGTGGCTCGTCGGCGGCACCTACGGTCGCAGCTGGGGCGAGGTGTCGATGCTGCTGCCGTGGTGCGTGCTCGCGGTGCCGGTATTCGCATGGCTCGCCGGGCCGCTCGACATGCTCGCGCTCGGAGACGACCAGGCGACTGCGCTCGGCCTGCCGGTCGCGGCGCTGCGGCCGCTCGCGCTGACGATTGCGACGCTCGCCGCCTGTGCGGCCGTCGCGGCGGTCGGGCCGGTCGGCTTCATCGGACTGATGGCGCCGCATGTCGCGACGATGCTCGGCGCGCGCCGGCACCGCACGCGGCTGTGGCTCGCGGCCGCATGCGGCGCGCTGATTCTCGGATGTGCCGACCTGGCGGCCCGCACGGTCGTCGCGCCGCGCGAAGTGCCGGCAGGTGTCCTGACCGCGCTGATCGGCGCGCCGTACCTGCTCGGGCTGCTGGTTCTCGAGGGGCGCCGCGCCCGGCGCGCGGGGCGATGACCCAGGCGCTCGACGGCGCACGCGCCACGCGCTTCTCCGCGTTCGCCCCCGAACCGTTCGCCGAGCATCTCGACACGGTATGGCTCGGAATGCCCGACGATGCGCACGCACTTGGCCGGATCGTCGTGCCGGTCGACGCGCTGCCCGATCATCGCGATGCGCTGCTCGATGCGATGGCCCGCCACTACGGCGGCGATCCGGCGCTGCATGCGCGTGCGCTGATGTCGCAATGGAGCAAGTATTACTTCGGCCGTGCAGCGCCTGCCGGCGTGGTCGCCGCGCTGACGCTCGGCCGGCCGCTCGACATGGCGCCTGGCCGCACGTTCGTCGCACTCGACGACGGGATGCCGGCCGCGCTGTATTTCGCGCCGGACGCGCTCGGCGCGCCGTGCGACGCACCTGCGCCGCGCTATGCGGGGCTGCTCGCGCATCTTGGCGCGGTGATCGACCTGCTCGCGGCGATGGGCCGCGTCACGCCGCGCGTACTGTGGAGCAACGCGGGCAACCTGCTCGACTATCTGTTCGGCACATACCGTTCGCTGCCGTGCGCCGCCGATCCCGCGCGCGATGCCGACTGGCTGTTCGGCGCGTGTCGTGTCGAAGGCGAGCCAAATCCGCTGCGCCAGCCGGTGCGCGACGCGGTGCCGCGCTCGCCGCTGTTGCCGACGCCATTCCGCGCGCGCCGCGTGTGCTGCCTGCGCTATGAAATTCCTGGAGAAACGCAACTGTGTGGAAGCTGCCCGCTGCTATTGACGATGGACGACGCGGCGCTGGCCGAGCAGGATGCGATCCGGTGACTGGGTTGCCACACGCCGGCCGCCGCCATGCGCTCGGCGCACTGGCCGCGCTCGGCGCCGCATGCTGCGGTGCGCTGGCTGTACCGTCCGCCGCTGTCGCGGACGACGCGCGCGGCGGGCAGGGCGGCACCGCCCCCCAGTTGGGCCGCTCGCTTGCCGGCAATCCCGTCGTATCGCAGGCGAGCGCGACGATGCCCGTGCGCCCGCAACGCGTGGTCGCGCTCGACTTCATGTTTGCCGAAAGCGTGATCGCTCTCGACATCGTGCCGGTCGGCATGGCCGATACCGCGTTCTATCCGGGCTGGCTCGGCTACGAAAGCGAGCGGCTCGCGCACGTGACCGACATCGGCTCGCGTCAGGAGCCGGGGCTCGAGGCGATCGCCGCGGTGAAGCCCGACCTCATCATCGGCGTCGGCTTCCGGCATGCGCCGATCTTTGCCGCGCTCGACCGGATCGCGCCGACGATCCTGTTCCAGTTCAGTCCGAACGTGTCGGAAGACGGCGTTCCCGTCACGCAGCTCGACTGGATGCGGCAGATCTTCCGAACGATCGGTGCCGTGACCGGGTGCGATGCGCGTGCGAAGGCGATCGAAGGGAAGCTCGATGCAGGGATCGCGCGCAACGCGACACGGCTCAAGGCCGCGGGCCGCGGTGGCGAACGCATCGCACTGCTGCAGGATCTCGGGTTGCCCGATCGCTACTGGGCCTATACGGGCAACAGCACGTCGGCCGGCCTCGCGCGCGCGCTCGGGCTCGACCCGTGGCCGAAGAAGCCGACGCGGGAAGGCACGCTTTACGTGACGTCCGCCGATCTGCTGCGGCAACGCGATCTGGCCGTGCTGTTCGTCACCGCGACGGGGATGGACGTGCCGCTGTCGTCGAAGCTCGACTCGCCGGTGTGGCGTTTCGTGCCCGCGTTGCGCGAACGCAGGATCGCACTCGTCGAGCGGAACATCTGGGGGTTTGGCGGGCCGATGTCCGCGTTGAAGCTCGCCGACGTGATGGCCGATACGCTGCTGAGGCTGCCGGCCGTGCGCTGAACGCGCGGATTGTCGTTCGTGGGTGGGGAAACGAGAGTCGCACAGGCATTCGCAAGTCTCCGCATGCCGATGGCATCACGAATACACCAGTACACCGAACGATATTTCCTTCCGCTTTTTCGGATCCTTTCCGCTTGGCCGAACCGAAAACCGGCCGCCTGCACGCGCCGATTGCGGCGCGCAGGCGGTCGGTGTTCATGCGTGCTTACGCGCTCAGCGCGTCGGCGCCATCCCGTGCGCGTGACCGCGCGGGCGTCGTGTCGCTGACGATCTGCCCGTTGTCGAGCTTCAGCAGCCGATCGGCGAGACCGAAATAGCGATCGTCGTGCGTGATCACGATCACGGCCTTGCCGCGCGCGCGCAGTTCGGGCAACAACTGCTCGTAGAACACCGCCTTGAACGACGGATCCTGGTCGGCCGCCCATTCGTCGAACAGGTAGAACGGCCGGTCCTCCAGATACGCGACGACGAGCGCGAGCCGCTTGCGTTGCCCGGTCGACAGCGCGCGGTTCGAGAACGCGCCGTCGACGACCTTCACCTTGTGATCGAGCGCGAGCTTCGCGACCAGCGCGTTCGCGCGCGCGTCGGCCTGCGCACGCGCCGGATCGTCGGGATCGACGATGCCGAGCAACGCATCGAACAGGTGGAAATCGTTGAACACGGCGCTGAAGCGCTGCCGGTACGCGGCACGCTCGCGCCAGCCGATCGTCCGGCCGTCGACCTCGATCGCGCCTTCCTCCGGCTCGTAGAGCCCTGTCAGCACCTTCGCAAGCGTCGTCTTGCCGCTGCCGTTGCCGCCGACGATGAACACGAGCTCGCCCGGCCGGATCGTCAGGTCGATCGGCCCGATCCGGAACATGCGTTCGTCGCGTTCATGGAAATACGCGTGCGTGACCCCGCGCAGCGTGACGGCGCCGGCCGCCGGCACGTCGGGCGCATCGCTGGCTGGCGGCACCGTGCGCAGCGCGCCGAATTCGGCCATCACGCCTTCGATGCGCGCAAGCGACACACGTGCCGCATTGACGGTCGGCAGATTGTTCAGCAGTCCGTCGAGCGGCACCAGCATGAACAGGAACACGACGACGTAGCCGGCCGCCGTGCCTGCATCGGCATGCACGCCGAGCTGCGGCCAGAATGCGGCCGCGCCGAGGAACGCATAGAACAGGAAGATGATCCAGCCGACGCCGACTGCATACGCGCTGAACGCGCGGCGGCGGTGGTCGCGCACCTCGCCGATCGCGGCGCCGAGCTGGCCGTCGACGAACTGGCGTGCGCGCGCGTCGTGCAGCTTCAGTTCCTTCGCGCCGGAGAACAGCGAACCGAGATAGCCGAACAGGCGGTCCTGCGCGTGGCCGGCCGCCTCGAGCGACGCGATCGCGCGGCGATCGCCGGTGTGATAGCCGAGCGAGCCCGCGACGATCGCGGTCAGCGCGAGCAGGCACACGGGCCACGACAGCCACGCGAGATAGCCGAGGCAGCCGAACACGATCGAGCCGTGCATCACCAGGTTCGGCAGCGCGAAGAACAGCATCGACACGTTGGTCGCGTCGTCGGTGAGCACCGACTGTACGGGCGCCGCGCCGATCCGCTCGATGTCCCGCAGCTCGGCCGCGCCGACGCGCCGCGCGAGATGCACGCGCAGCCGTGCCATCGTGTCCTGCGACAGCCGGGCGAACAGCGTGCCCGACACGATGCGCGTGACGAGCGCGATCACCGCGCACAGCGCGAAGCGCCATGCGAGCGACGCATCGGCCGCGCCGGGCGTCGCGAGCGCGCGGTTCAGCGTCGCGACGAGCAGCACGCTCGCGACGCCGTTGAGCACGCAGGCAACGAGCGCCAGCGCGAGCGACGCGCGGCTTTCGCGCAGCAGCGCGAGGATCAGGCGGGCCGCTGGGCGGCCGGGGGAGGCGTCGAGGGACGGCGGGGAAGAAGGCTCGTGGGCAGCGGTCATCGGCAACGTCGGTAAATGAAGGGCGGGCAAACCTTGCGGAAACGGCAGGACTGGTGCGAAAGCAGCGCACGGCACAGGCCCGGTCGCGGCGTTCCTCCCTGATAGACGAACGGGCCGCGCAAATATTTAGCCATGCGTTCAAAAAGTGCATTCGTTCCGACTTTGCGCGCAAGACGGTAAAAAATCGGCTGCGCCGTTCGTCACACCAGTGAAGCCGCCCCATGCGGCCCCGAGACTTGGCCGAAGCGGCCGGACCGAAGGACTTCACGCACATGACGAGTTTCCCGACTGCGCTGCATCACCGAATTCGCGAACTGGCGCGCCGTGCGCCAGACGCGCCCGCGCTCGCCGCGCCTTTCCAGAGCGACCTGCGCCTGTCGCGCGGCGCGCTCGACGCGCGCGCGTCGTACCTTGCCCGCCAATTGCGCGCGGCCGGTGTCGGCGCGGAAGTGCGGGTGGGCGTCTGCGTGGAACGCTCGTGCGAGCTGTTCATCGCGTTGCTCGCCGTGCTGAAGGCGGGTGGCGTATTCGTGCCGCTCGATCCGCGTCATCCGGCCGCGCGGCTGGACTGGATCGTGCGCGACGCGCAACTGCGCCACGGGATCGTCGACGCGGCCGGCCGCGCGGCGCTCGGCGCGCCGTTCGAACACGCGTTCGACGCGATGTCCGCGGATGCGGGTGCCGCCGCCTTCGTCGACGACGAGGACGTGCCGGTACATCCGCGCTCGGCGGCCTACATGATCTACACGTCGGGCTCGACCGGCACGCCGAAGGCGGTGGTCGTCGAGCACGGGCCGCTCGCCGCGCATTGCGACGCGCTCGCGGCCGCGCTGCCGATCGAGGGCGGCGACCGCCTGCTGCATTTCGCGTCGGTCAATTTCGATGCCGCGCACGAGTGCTGGCTCGCGCCGCTCGCGGTCGGCGCGAGCGTGACGATTGCGCCGCCGCAGCCGTTCGCTCCGGACGCCGCCCATGCGCTGATGGTGACGGAATCGATCAGCGTCGCCGCGTTTCCGCCTGCGTATCTGCGCGAGTTCGCGGCCGTCGCCGCGCGCGACGGCGTCCCGTCGGCGTTGCGCGTGCTCGCGTTCGGCGGCGAAGCGCTGCCGCAACAGGCATTCGAATTCGTGCGCCGCACGTTCCCGTCGGTTCGGCTGATCAATGGCTACGGGCCCACCGAGGCCGTGATCTCCCCGATGCTGTGGCCGGTCGAGCCAGGCGACGCGCCGGCGTTGGCGACGGGTGATGCCTATGCGGCGCTGCCGATCGGTCGCGCGATCGGCCCGCGCGTCGCGCGCATCGACGGCGACGGGGCCGACGAGCAGGGCGACCCGGGCGAGGGCGGCGAACTGCTGCTCGGCGGCGTATGTCTGGCGCGCGGCTACCACGGCCGCCCGGCGCTGACGGCCGAACGCTTCATTCCCGATGCGCACGGCGAACCCGGTGCCCGCGTGTACCGAACCGGCGACCTCGCGCGCCTGCGCGCCGACGGCACGTTCGACTATCTCGGCCGCCTCGACGACCAGGTCCAGGTGCGCGGCGTGCGTGTGGAGCCTGCGGAAATCGCCGCGTGCCTGCGCGCGCATCCGGCGGTGGCCGACGCAGCCGTCATCGCCGAAACCGGCAATGGGCCCACGCGGCTGATCGCGTGCGTCGCGCTGCGCGCGGCGGCCGACGATGCGACGCTGAAGGCGCACGTGGGCGCGCAGTTGCCCGCCGCGTGGCAGCCGCATCGGTTCGTGCGCTGCGATGCGCTGCCGTACACGCTGAACGGCAAGATCGACCGTGCCGCGCTACGCGAGCGCATCGCGGCCGCCCGCGACACGGAACGACCCGCGGGCGACGCGCCGCGCACGCCGACCGAACAGCAGATCGCCGGCCTCTGGCAAACGCTGCTTGGCCTCGACGCGACGCCGTCGCGCGACGAGCGCTTCTTCATGCTGGGTGCCGACTCACTCGCCGCGATGCAACTGCAGGCCGCGATCCGCGCCGCGTTGCGCGTGAACCTGCGGCTCGACACGCTGTTCGCCGATCCGGCGCTGGCGGAACTGGCCGCGCACGTCGATCGCGCGGAACGCGAAACGGGCGAGCCGCTGGCCGCGATTGCCGCACGCCGCGCGCCGGCCGATGCCGCCGCATCGGATGTCCCGTACGTCGATCGCACCGCTTCGCTCGCCCAGCAGCGTTTCTGGGTGCTCGCGCAAACGCGCGACGCCGGCGCCGCGTATCACATCGCCGCACACTGGACGATCGACGGTGCGCTTGACCACGCCGCATTGCAGCGCGCGCTCGATCACGTGATCGAGCGGCACGACGCGTGGCGCACGACGCTCGTCGACAACGACGACGGCATCGTGATGCAGCGCATCCATGCCCATCTGCCGGTTACGATCGGGACGATCGACCTGCGCGGGCAAGCGCCTGCCGCACGCGACGCGCAAGCCGCGCGCATGGCCGAGCGCGACGCAGGCACGCCGTTCGATCTGTCGAACGGGCCGCTGCTGCGCGCGACGCTCATCGCGCTTGCCGACGATCGTCACCGGCTGCTGCTGACCGCGCACCATGCGATCAGCGATGGCTGGAGCTCGCGCTGCGCATTCGACGAACTGTCGGCCGCGTATCGCGCGTATGCGGAAGGCTGCGATCCGTCGTTGCCGGCACTGCCGATCCAGTACGCCGACTATGCGGACTGGCAGCGCGACATGCTCGCCGGCGGCGAGGGCGAGCGTCAGCTCGACTACTGGCGCGATGCATTGCGCGACGTGCCGGGCCCGCTCGCGCTGCCGGTCGACCGTCAACCGGGCGCGACGCGCACGCTGCACGGCGCACGCGTATCGGTCCGCCTGCCCGACGCGGTCGTCACCGACATCCGGCGTCTCGCGCGCGATGCGCAGGCCACGGTCTTCACGGTGCTGCTGGCCGCGCTCGACGCATGGCTGTCGCGCCTGACCGGCGAGACCGACGTGGTCGTCGCGGTGCCGGTCGCGCATCGCCAGCGCCCGGAAACGCGTGCATTGCTCGGCCTGTTCCTGAATACGGTCGCGCTGCGCGTGCGGGTGGCGCCGACGCTGCCGTTCCGCGCGCTGGTCGACGCGGCGCGCACGGCGGCGCTCGATGCGGTCGCGCACCAGGACGTCCCATTCGAGCGTGTCGTCGATGCGGTGAAACCGCCCGTCAAGCGCGGCGACGAATGGCTGCGCGTGAAATTCGCGCAGCAGTTCGATGCACGGCACGACAGCGTGCTGCCGGGCGCGACCGCGGTCGCGACGCCAGGGCCGGATCTCGCCGCGCGCTTCGACTTCGCGCTGGATTTCACCGACGACGCGCGCGGAATCGAACTGGTCGCCGCCTATGCGACCGACTGCATCGATGCCGACACCGCGCGCGCGTGGCTCGACAGCTATGCAGCGCTCGTCGCCGCCGCCGCCCATGAACCGCACCGCACCACGGCCGCGCTGCCGTGCGACGCATCGCCGGCGCTGCGCCAGCCGCGCGACGGCCGTGCGCTGGACATCGAACACGCGGACATCGTCGCCGCCTTCGCGCGGCAGGCTGCCGCGTATCCGCATCGCGTCGCGCTTGCCGATGCGTCGGCGTCGCTGACGTTCGCCGAACTCGACGATGCGTCGAACCATATCGCGCGTGCGTTGACGCTGCGAGGCGTGATGGCCGACGCACCCGTCATCGTCTGCATCGAGCGCTCGGCCCGCTTCGTCGTCGGCCTGCTTGGCGCACTGAAGGCCGGCGCGCTGGCGGTGCTGCTCGACCCGGCCCAGCCGGCCGCACGCATCGCGGCGGCGGCTGCCGATTGCGGCGCGCGCTGGGCGCTCGTCGCGCATGGTCGCGATGCGGCCGCGTGGCCGGCAGCCAGCACCGCACAGCCGCTCGATGTCGACACACTCGTGCATGACGCGACGCTTGCGCATGCGGACGGCGTACGCGTCGCGCCGCATCCCGAACAGGGCGCCTATCTGATCTACACGTCGGGTTCGACCGGCGCGCCGAAGGGCGTCGTCGTGTCGCACGGCGCACTGGCCGACTACGTGCAGGGGATGCTCGACGAACTCGCATTCGCACCGGACGCGTCGTTCGCGATGGTGTCGACCGTCGCCGCCGACCTCGGCCACACGACGCTGTTCGGCGCGCTGTGCGCGGGCCGCACGCTTCACCTGCTGCCGCCCGCGTGCGCGTTCGATCCGGACCTCTTCGCACACGAGATGCGCCGCCGCGACGTCGGCGTGCTGAAGATCGTGCCGAACCACCTGCAGGCGCTGCTCGACGCGCGCGTGCCGTCCGACGTGCTGCCGCGCCACGCGCTCGTGACCGGCGGCGAAACGTTGACGTGGGCGCTCGTCGCGCGCTTGGCCGCGCTCGCGCCGGCCTGTCGCGTGATCAACCATTACGGGCCGACCGAAGCGACCGTGGGTGCGATCGCGTGCGACACCGCGTCGATCGGCGCCGATGCGCGCGATCCCGCGAGCGGCGTGCCGCTCGGCCTGCCGCTGCCGAATGCGCGCGCGCTGGTGCTCGACGCGTTCGGCGCGTGCGTGCCGGCCGGTGCAACGGGCGAGTTGTATCTGGGCGGGCCGGGCGTGGCGCGCGGCTACCTGAACCGGCCCGCACAGACCGCCGAGCGCTTCGTGCCCGATCCGTTTACAGCCGGTGCGCGCCTGTATCGCACGGGCGACCGCGTGCGCTTGCGCGCGGACGGCCATCTCGCGTTCCTCGGCCGCATCGACGACCAGGTGAAGATTCGCGGCTATCGCGTCGAGCCGGGCGAGGTGAGCGCGGCGGTGCGCGCGGCCGGCCCGGTCGTGCAGGCCGAGACGCTCGCGATCGAGCATGACGGCCGCCTGCGGCTCGCGACGTTCGTCGTGATGCGCGACGGCGCGGCATTCGACGAGGCTGCCACGCGCGCGGCACTCGGCGCGACGCTGCCCGACTTCATGGTGCCCGCACAGTTCGTCGCGCTCGCGCGTCTGCCGGTGACCGCGAACGGCAAGATCGATCGCACGGCGCTGCGCGAACTGGCCGCCGCGCCGCTGGCGGTGGCCGTCGGCGACGCGCCGCGGGGTCCGGTCGAAACGGCGCTCGCCGAAGTCTGGCAGGCGGTGCTGAAAGCGCCGCACGTCGGCCGAGACGATAACTTCTTCGAGCTCGGCGGCGATTCGATTCTGGTGCTGCAGGTGATCGCACGCGCGCGCAAGCGCGGCGTGCGCTTCACGCCGAAGCAGCTGTTCGACGGCCCGACGGTCGCCGAACTCGCGCGCATCGCAAAGACCGAAGACGTCGCCGCCGCAACGCCGGCAACGACATCGGCAGCGCCGGCGCAGACGTCGGTTCAGGCCGCAACGGCTGCCGCGGCGGCGATCCTGACGCCCGCACAGCAGCGCTTCTTCGCGCTCGACGTGCCGCATCCGGGCCACTGGAACCAGTCGGTCGCGTTCGACGTGCGCGGTCCATTCGACGCCGATGCATTCGCGCGCGCGTTCGACGCATTGCTCACGCATCACGACGCGTTCCGCCAGCGCTTCGCACGCGGCGCGGACGGCCACTGGCACGCGAGTGATGCGGCGAAACCGTACGATGCGCTGCCGTTCGTCGAGGTCGCCGCCCGCGACGAAGCCGACGCGCTGGCGCGCTTCGACGCCTTGCAGCGCCGTCTCGATCTCGGCCGCGGGCCGCTCGCGTGCGCATGCGCCGCGCGGCTGCCGGACGGCGCGACGCAGTTGTATCTGGCGATTCATCATGCGATCGTCGACGGCGTGTCGTGGCGCATCCTGCTCGACGATCTGGACGCCGCGTATCGCGCCGCATGCGAACGCGCGCCGGTTCGCCTGTCGCAGCCGGGCATGCGTGCGGATGCCTGGGCCGCACGCCTCGCGCGTGCCGCGACGGAGCCGGTCTCGCCGTTCGCCGCCGAAACCGCTTACTGGACCCGGATGGCACAGGGCGACGACCTCGTGCCCGATCATCCCGACGCACCGGCGACGAACGCCGACGCGGCCGTCGTCGTGCAGACGATCGACGCAGCGTTGACTCGCGCCGCGCTGACCGACGCGCACGCCGCGTATCGCACGCAGACGATCGAACTGCTGGGCGCGGCGCTCGCACTGGCGCTGGCGGGCGCCGATGGCGCCGCCTCGTGCCGCGTCGAGCTCGAGGGGCATGGCCGCGAGGCGCTGTTCGACGATGCGGACGCGAGCCGCACGATCGGCTGGCTGACGAGCCACTTTCCGGTCACGCTGCCGGTCGAGGCCACCGCGCGCGACACGCTGTGCGCGGTCAAGGACACGCTTCGCGCGGTGCCGAACAAGGGCCTCGGCTTCGGCGTGCTCGCACACCACGGCGACGCGGCAACGCGTGCGGCGCTGGCCGCCGTGCCGCGTCCGCGCGTCACGTTCAACTATCTCGGCCAGTTCGATGCACCGCGCGACGCAACGCTCGTGCGGCGCTTCGGCGGCACCGGCATCGAGCGTGACCCGCAGGGGCCGCTCGGCAATACGCTCGCGATTCACGCGTACCTCGATACCGACCGCGACGGCGCACGCACGCTGAAGGTTCACTGGGTATACGGTGCGCCGCAGTTTGAGCGCGCAACGATCGATGCATTCGCGAATCGCTTCGCCGCCGCGCTGCGCGAACTCGCCGACGCATGCGCATCGCGTGTCGCGCATCGCGGCGGCGGTGCGACGCCGGGCGACTTCCCGCTTGCCCAGGCCGGCGGCCTCACGCAGGCCGCGATCGAGCGCGCACCGCTCGACTGGCGCACGATCGACGACGTGTATCCGCTGTCTCCGATGCAGCAGGGGATCCTGTTCCATGCGCTGTTCGCGCCCGGTCATGCAAGCTACGTGAACCAGCTCGTCGCGACCGCGACGGCGCTCGACGCCGATCGGCTCGCGGCCGCGTTCGCCGCATCCGTCGCACGCCACGACATCCTGCGCACCAGCGTGATGCCCGACGAGGCCGCGCCGCTGCAATGCGTGCATCGCGATGCGCGGATGCCGGTCGAGCAGCTCGACTGGCGGACGCGCGGCGACACGCTCGACACCGATTTCGATGCGTGGCTCGCGGCCGACCGCACACGCGGCTTCGACTGGCGGGAGCCGCCGCTGATGCGGCTCACGCTGATCCGCGTCGCCGACGATGCGTGGCGCGTCGTATGGACGCGTCATCACGTGCTGCTCGACGGGTGGAGCACCGCGCGCCTGCTCGCGGACGTGTTGCGCGACTATCGCGATCCCGATGCGGTGTCGCCGTTCGAGCGCCGCCCGGCACTGCGCTATCGCGACTTCATCGCGTGGCTCGGCACCCGCGACCGCGCGGCCGACGAGCGCTTCTGGACTGCGCGACTCGCGCGTCTCGACGCGCCGACACTGATCGCCGAGCGCGTTGCCGATCGTGCGCACGCCGAAATGGTCACATGGCGCGCGACGATCGATACGACGGCGGCGACGCGTGTCGCACAAACGGCGCGTGCGCTGAAGCTGACCGTCAACACGCTGGTGCAGGGCGCGTGGGCGCTCGCGCTGCAGCGCATGACGCACCAGCCGGCCGTCGCGTTCGGTGCGACCGTCGCGGGCCGTCCCGATGCGCTCGCGGACGTCGACACGGTACTCGGCCTCTTCATCAACACGCTGCCGGTCATCACGGCACCCGAGTCGCACCAGCGCGCGTCTGACTGGCTGCAGGCGCTGCAGCGCGACAACGCGGCTGCTGCCGAGCACGCGCATACGCCGCTCGCCGACATCCAGCGCTGGGCGCGCGGCGCCGGCGGTGCGCTGTTCGACACGCTGGTCGTGTTCGAGAACTATCCGGTCGACGACACGGCGCGCGACGCCGATCCGCGCGCACTCGCACTGAGCGGCGTGCGCAGCATCGAGTCCACGGATTTCGCGCTGACGCTCGTGATCGAGAGCGGCGCCGAGCTCACGATCGACTATGGCTACGACGCCGCGCGCATCGATACACACCAGGTCGAACGCTGGCACCGCGCGTTCGCGTGCGCGCTCGACGCGCTGGCGCGCACGCCGGATGCGCTGCTCGGCACGCTGTCGATCGCCGACGGCGAGACGCGCGCCGCTCTGGCGCTCGCACAGGACACCGCACGGGCGTGGCCGGATGCGCAACGGCAGCCGCTGCATCTGCAGTTCGCGGCCGCCGCACGCGCGATGCCCGACGCGATCGCGCTCGAATACGCGGATGCCGACGGCGGCGTGCAGCGCGCGACCTATCGCGAGCTCGACCTGAACACGACGCGCGTCGCCGCTGCATTGCGCCGGCGCGGCGTGCGACCCGACACGCCGGTTGCGTTGTGTGTCGAGCGTTCATTCGACATGGTGACGGCGCTCGTCGGCGTGCTGAAGGCCGGCGCCGCTTACCTGCCGATCGATCCCGACTATCCGGCCGAGCGCATCGCGTACCTGCTGTGCGACGCGCGGCCCGCGGTCGTGATCACGCAGGCGCATCTGCGCGAGCAGGTCGAGGTCGCGCTCGGCAACGACGCGTCGCCCCGGCTTCTGACGGTGGCCGATCTGCTCGCGGACGAAGCGGGCGATGTCGCCACCGACCTTGCAACCAACATCCACGATGCACAGCTCGCATACCTGATCTACACGTCCGGCTCGACCGGCAAGCCGAAGGGCGCCGGCAACTCGCACGGCGCGCTCGCGAACCGGATAGCGTGGATGCAGCACGCATACCGGCTGACTCGCGACGACGTCGTACTGCACAAGACGCCGTTCGGCTTCGACGTGTCGGTGTGGGAATTCGTGTGGCCGCTCGCGATTGGCGCGAAGCTCGCGATCGCCGCGCCGGGCGACCACCGCGATCCGGCCCGCCTCGCGGCCGCGATCCATGCGCACGGCGTGACGGTGCTGCACTTCGTGCCGTCGATGCTGGCGGCGTTCGCCGCGTATCTCGACGATTTTTCGGCCGCCGCGCAATGCGACAGCGTGCGCCTGATCGTCGCGAGCGGCGAGGCGCTCGCGCCCGAACTCGTCGCGAAGGTGGCGCGCCTCCTGCCAAGCGCGACGCTCGTGAACCTGTACGGGCCGACCGAAGCCGCGATCGACGTGTCGCACTGGACCTGCGGCCCCGACGACGCGAGCGCCGTCGCTGTGCCGATCGGCCATCCGATCGCGAACCTGCAACTGCACGTGCTCGACGCGGCCTGGCAACCGGTGCCGGCCGGCGCGACGGGTGAACTGTATCTGGCGGGCGCGGGCCTCGCGCGCGGCTATCTCGGCCGCCCGGGGCTGACCGCCGAGCGTTTCGTGCCCGATCCGTTCACGCCGGGCGCACGCATGTATCGCACCGGCGACCTCGCGCGGCGTCGCGCCGACGGCGCGCTCGACTACCTCGGCCGCGTCGACACGCAGGTGAAGCTGCGTGGCCAGCGAATCGAGCCGGGCGAGATCGAGGCGCTGCTGCGGGCCGCGCCCGGCGTGCATGACGCCGTCGTGATCGTGCGCGACGAGCAACTGGTCGGCTATGTCGCGTGTGGCGACGCGGGTTCGCTCGACCGCGCCGCGTTGCTGGATTCGCTGCGCGCGCAGTTGCCGGCCTACATGGTGCCGTCGCAGCTGATCGAGCTCGACGCGCTGCCGGTCACGCCGAACGGCAAGTGCGATCGCCATGCGCTGCCCGCGCCGGTGCGCGAGGCGGCCGCGGCCGTCGAACTAGCGACCGACACGCAGCGCGCGCTCGCGGCGATCTGGCAGCGCGTGCTGCACGTGGACGCGATCGGCCGCGACGACGATTTCTTCCAGCTCGGCGGCCACTCGCTGCTCGCGGCACAAGCCCATGCGCAGGCGAACCTGCACTGGGGCCTCGCGCTGCCGCTGCGCACGCTGTTCGACACCCGTACGCTCGCCCGCTGCGCGGAGGTGATCGACGCGGCCTGTGCGGCTCGCGGCGAGACCGACGCCGCGAGCGCGATCGATGCGTTGCTCGGCGAACTGGAAATTCAATAAGGACGACGGATGACGAAGGCTCAACCCGACTGGCTCGCGCTTGCGACGCGCTTCGCGCAACTGCCTGATGCGCAGCGCGCGGTGTTCATCGACAAGCTCGGCGCGGCAGGCATCGACTTCCGCATGCTGCCGATCCCGCCGCGCACGCCGCGCCGCGACCGCGTGCCGGCATCGTTCGCGCAGACGCGACTGTGGCTGCACGCGCGGCTGATCGACGCGCCGCACGCGTATCACATCACCGAACGGCTAGCGCTGACGGGACGGCTCGACGCGCATGCGCTGCGGCTTGCGTGCGATGCGCTGATCGCGCGCCATGAAGCACTGCGCACGACCTTCGACGAAGCGGAGGACGGCGTCGCGCAGACGATCCATCCGCCGCTGCGCTGCCCGTGGCGCGAGACGGATCTCGAAGCGTTGCCCGACGCGCAGCGCGTCGCGCGCGCCGAAAGCGTCGCAATGGCCGATGAAGCCGGCGCGTTCGATCTCGGCGTGGCGCCGCTCGTGCGGGCGCACCTGATCCGCTTCGACGCGACGCATCACTGGCTCGCGCTGACCGTTCACCACATCGTGTCGGACGGCTGGTCGTCGGGCGTGATGCTGGACGAGCTCGCGGCGTTCTACCGCGCGTATGCGTCGGGCGCGCCGGTGCCGCTCGCGCCGCTGCCGATCCAGTATGCGGACTATGCGCTGTGGCAACGCCGTTGGCTTGAAGCCGGCGAGCGCGACCGGCAGCTGGCGTTCTGGCGCGAGCGGCTCGACCCGCAGCGCGGCGTGCTGACGCTGCCGGGCGCGGCCGCCCGGCCTGCTCGCCGCAGCGCACGCGGCGGGCGTCACGTGTTTTCGCTCGATGCACGCACCGGTGCGACGCTGCGGGCGTTCGCGGCCGCGTCGGGCGCGACGCCGTTCGCGGTGCTGCTCGCGGCGCTCGACGTGCTGCTCGCACGCGCGACCGGCGATGCGCGGATCTGCGTCGGCGTGCCGGCCGCGAACCGCGAACGCGCGGAAACGGCCGGCCTGATCGGTTTCTTCGTCAACACGCTCGCGATCGACGTCGACGTGCCCGCGCACGGCGATTTCGCGTCGCTGGTCGCGCGCACGCAGCGCGCGCTTGTCGATGCGCAGATGCACCAGGACGTGCCCTTCGAGCAGGTCGTCGACGCGCTCGGCGTGCCGCGCAGCGCGAGTCATCATCCGCTGTTCCAGGTGATGGCCGCATACGGCGAGCGCCGCGCGCTGCCGGCGCTGGGCACGGCGGCAGCTGCCTTGCTGCCGTCCGGCACGCCGTCCGCGAAATTCGACCTGACGCTTTCCGTCGAGGCGACGCCCGACGGCACGTTCGACGCCGCGTTCATCTACGCGCTCGACCTGTTCGACGGCGACGCGATCGCGCGGCTGGCCGCACGTTTCGTCGCGCTGCTCGACGATGCGCTCGCGCGCCCGCATATGCCGGTCGGCGATCTCGACTGGCTGCCGGCCGACGAACGCGCGCAACTGTTCGCGTGGAACGCGCCGGCAGGCGCGGACGAAGCCGAACCGTTCGTTCCCGTGCACGCACGGATCGCCGCGCATGCGCAGGCACGGCCCGACGCACGCGGTGTGGCCGACATCGATCGCGCGCTGACGCGCGGCGAGGTCGACGCGCGCGCGGCACGCATCGCGCGCAACCTCGTCGCGGCGGGCGTGCGACCTGAAATGCGCGTCGGCGTCGCACTGCAGCGCTCGGTCGACCTGCTGGTCGCGCTGATCGCGGTGCTGAAGTCGGGCGCCGCGTTCGTGCCGCTCGATCCGGCCCATCCGCGTGAACGCCTCGCGCAGATCGTCGGCGACGCGGGCATCGCGCACGTGCTGACCGACGGCGCGAGCGCCGCATCGCTGCCGCAGCTGCCGGCACTGCGCATCTGGCGCGCGGACGAAGTCGACGGACTCGACGAAGCCGCGAACGTCGCGCTGCCGGACGTGCTGCCCGGCCATGCGGCCTACGTGATCTACACGTCCGGCTCGACCGGCAAGCCGAAGGGCGTGATCGTCGATCACGCGGCGTTCGCGCGGCATTGCGCGGCGATCGTCGAGCGCTACGGCGCGGGCGAGAACGACGTGTTCCTGCTGTTCCAGTCGGTCAACTTCGACGGCGCGCACGAAGGCTGGTTTTCGCAATACCTGTCGGGCGCCGCCGTGTCGGTGACGGCCGACGTGCTGTGGCCGCCCGCGCAGACTTGCGCGATGATGATTCGCGACGGCGTGACGATGACCTATGTGCCGCCCGGCTGCGCCGCGCAGCTCGCCGAATGGGCGCTCGCGCACGGCGCGCCGCCGACGCTGCGCTCGCTGACCGTCGGCGGCGAAGCGACGTCGCGCGAAGCGTTCGCGATGCTGCGTCGCGCGATGCCGAACGTGCGCGTGGTCAACGGCTATGGCCCGACCGAAACCGTGATTACGCCGACGCTGTGGATGTTCCGCCCCGGCGACGATCTCGCGAAACTGGGCGACGCCGCGTATCTGCCGATCGGCACGCTGGTCGGCGCGCGCACCGCGCACGTGCTGGACGCGCGGCTGCATCCGTTGCCGGTCGGCGTGATCGGCGAGCTGTACCTGGGCGGCGAGGGGATTGGCGTCGCGCGTGGCTATCTCGATCGTCCCGCGCTGACGGCCGAGCGCTTCGTGCCCGATCCGTACGGCGCGCCGGGCGCGCGCCTGTACCGCACGGGCGACCTCGTGCGGCGCCGCGCGGACGGCGTGTTCGACTTCATCGGCCGCGTCGATCATCAAGTGAAGCTGCGCGGGCTGCGCATCGAGCTCGGCGAGATCGAGGCGCAGCTGGCCGCGCACGATGCGGTGCGCGAAGCATGTGCGATCGTGCACGGGCAGGGCGCGCAGGCGCAGCTCGTCGCCTACGTCGAACTGACCGCCGACGCGCAGGCGGCCGCGCAACCGGTCGAGGCCGCGACGCTCGACGCGCACCTGCGCCGCACGCTGCCCGACTACATGGTGCCCGCCCAATTGATCGTGCTCGACGCGCTGCCGCGCAACGCGAACAGCAAGGTCGACCGCGCGCGGTTGCCGGCGCGGGTGCGCGTCGAACGCGCATATGAAGCACCGCACGACGGCGACGAAGCCGCGCTCGCGGCGATCTGGCGCGACGTGCTGAACGTCGAACGCGTTGGCCGTGGCGATCACTTCTTCGAACTCGGCGGCCATTCGCTGGCGGCAGTGCGCGTCGCCACGCGCGTCGCCGAGCGGCTCGGCCGCGACGTGCCCGTGCGTGCGCTGTTCGAAGCGCCGGTGCTCGCGCAATACGCGCGCCAGATGGCCGACGCGCCGCGCGCCGCGCACGGCGGCGCCGCGGCGCCGGGTATCGCGATGGTCAAACCCGATGCGCACGGCGTATGGCCGCTGTCGCCCGCGCAACTCGGCCTGTGGTTCCTGTGGCGCGCGCAGCCGGACAGCGCCGCGTACAACATTCCGGTCACGCTGCGCGTGCGCGGTCCGCTCGACGTCGACGCACTGCGCGCGGCGTTCTCGTCCACGACGGCCGCGCACCCGGCGCTGCGCACGCGGCTCGTCGCGCGCGACGGCATGCTGCCGGGCCAGCGGATCGTCGCCGCGACGCCCGTTGCGTTGCCGCTCGTCGACTTGTCGGCACGGCCCGATGCGCTTGCCCGGGCGGCGGCGCTGACCGACGCCGATGCGCTCACGCCGTTCGATCTCGCGGCCGATGCGCCGCTGTGGCGAGCCCGCGTGCTGCGTGTCGGCGACGAAGATCACGTGCTGTCGGTGACGATCCATCACATCGTGTCGGATGGCGAATCGATCGAACTGTGGCTCGACGCGGTGCGCGCACGCTATGTCGCGTTCGTGCGCGGCGAAGCCGCGTCAGCCACTTCGGCATCGACGTCGACGACGGCAGAAAACACGTCGCTCGTGCTGCCCGCGCCGTGCCGGCCGGCGCGCGTCGCGTACTGGTGCGACGCGCTGGCCGACCTGCCGCCGCCCGTGCTGCCGCAGCGCGCGAATGCGCCGGCCGTCCCGCAATGGCGCGCGACGCGCATCGCGTTCGAATTCGACGCATCGCTGATCCGTGCCGCGCGCGACGCGGCGTCGGCCGCGCACGCGACGCTGCCGATGCTGCTGCATGCGGCGCTCAACACCGCGCTGTTCCGTCTGACCGGTGCGGCCGACCAGCCGGTCGGCGTGCTGGCATCGACGCGCGAGCTGACGGGCGACGCAGCGCGCGACGCGCTCGGTCTTTTCATCAATTCCGTGGTCGTGCGCACGCGGCTCGACTCGGCGGCATGCCGCGCTGACGTGCTCGCGCAGGTGCGCGATACGGCGCTCGCCGCGTATGCGCATGCCGACGTGCCGTTCGCCGACGTCGTCGCCGCGCTGCGCGCGCCGCGTGCCGCGCACGCCAATTCGCTGTTCCAGGTGATGTTCAACTACCTGCGTCCGGCCGGTGCCGCCGCGCGCGACTGGGCCGGCCTGTCGCTTGCCGAGTTCGACGACGTGCGTCATCGCGTCGTGTTCACGCTGGAGCTGGACGTCGTCGAACATCCGGACGGCCGCGTGAGCGCCGCGTTCTCGTATGCGAACGAACTGCTCGACGGCGCATTCGTCGACGCGCTCGTCGGGCTTTACCACGACGAAGTCGCGCGTTTCGCGGGTGCGCAGCAAGTGGCGCTCGGCGCGCCCGATGCGCTGTTCGCCTCGTCGGCGGCGGTCGCGGACGGAGCGTCGGGCAGTCCGGCGGCGCACGTCGCGCCGTCATCGCGCGCGCCGCAAGCGGCAGCCGCGCTCGCCGCGCTGTGGTCCGACACGTTCGCGACGGCCGCGCCCGCAGCCGACGCCGACCTGTTCGAAGCCGGCGCGACTTCCTTCGACGTCGTGCGCTTCGTCGATGCGGCCTGCCGCGCCGGGCATGCACTGACGGTGGCCGACGTATTCGCGTCGCCGACGCTCGCGGCGCTCGGTGCGCGTATCGATGCGTCGGCTGAAACGGAGGAGGTGCGCGATGCTGGCTGAAGTGCGTCCGGACGGATTCACGATGCCGGATACCTGCCGTCTCGCATTCGCGGACGGCCTGTTCGCCGTGCGCGACGATGCGGAGATCCGCGTCGCGCAGGGCGACGGTATCGGCGCGCAGTTGCTGCGCGCGCAACTCGCGGACGACGGCACGCTGCGCCTCGTCGCGTACAACCATCGTGCGGCGCCGGGCGACCAGCGCCGCGCGCTGCTGGCCGCGCTCGCCGCCGCGTTTGCCGACGATGCGCGCCGTGCGGCGATCCGGCTCGACCCGGCCGCGTGGCCGGCGGTCGCGCTCGATGCGCTGCGCGCGAGCGGCGTGCTCGCCGACGGCGGTTTGTGCATGCGTGAAGGCTGGGCGCAGCAGGCCGATCTGTGGCGCGTCGGCACGCCGCTGCCATGCGCGACGCTGCCGATGCTGACCGACGGCCGGCGGCATCCGCGCCGGCCCCCCGCGCCGCGTGGCGACGTGTATGCGCGCGATCTGCCGGCGCTCGGCGTGCGCTTTACGCTGCGCGGCTGGCAGCCGGGCGAGGACGCCGTGCGCCTCGCGCACTGGTTCGACGCGCCGCGCGTGCGCGACGGCTGGCCGGGCACGCAGCCCGGCGCGGACGGCACGGCGCCCGATGCCGATCCGCACGTGACCCCGCTCGTCGGCTGCTTCGACGGCGAACCGTTCGCGTACGTCGAGGCGTTCTGGCTGAAGGAAGACCCGCTCGCGCCGCACGTCGGCGCGCGCGATTACGACCGCGGGTTGCGGATGCTGGTTGGCGAATCGCGCTGGCGCGGCCCGCAGTGCGTCGCGGGCTGGCTGCCGTCGGTCGTGCATTACCTGTTTCTCGACGATGCGCGCACCGAAGCGGTCGGCTGCGCGGTCCCGGGCGGCCGCGCGCGGGTCGTCGACACCCTCGCGCGGCACGGCTTCGCGCGGCAGCGCCGCCTGGCGCTCGCCGACGGGCAGCCGCTGTGGATGCGCACGTTGCGCGAGACCTTCTTCTCCGGCCGTCACGTGTGACGGGCCGGTTTCACCGACAAGGGAGCTGAGAGACATGCAGAGAGAAACCGTATTCGACCTGATCGGCGTCGGCTTCGGGCCGTCGAACCTGGCGCTGGCCGTGCGCCTCGCGGAACGAAACGGCACGCGTCCGTTCGCGCATTGCTTCGTCGAACGCCAGCCGGAATTCGGCTGGCATCGCGGGATGCTGCTCGACGACTGCCGGATGCAGATCTCGTTTCTGAAGGATCTCGTCACGATGCGCGATCCCAAGAGCCGCTACACGTTCATCAACTACCTGTTCGAACGCGGACGGCTGAACGAATTCGTCAACCTGAAGAACTTCTATCCGACCCGCGTCGAATTCCACGACTACCTGAGCTGGGTTGCCGATGCATTCGACGAGCATGTCCATTACAGCGAAACCGTCACGGCGATCGAGCCCGTGCGCGGCGATGGCGCGCGGATCGACGCGCTGCGCGTGCTGTCGCGCGATGCGGCCGGCCACGAGCGCCAGCGCGTGACGCGCGCGCTGTCGGTCGGCGTCGGCGGCACGCCGGCGGTGCCAGACGCGTTCGCCGCGCTCGGCCGCGATCTCGTGATTCATTCGTCTTCCTACCTGACCGACATCGACCGGCTGGTCGCGGCGCCGCATGGCGAGCGCCGCCGTATCGCGGTGATCGGCGCGGGACAGAGCGCGGCCGAGGTGTTCATCGACCTCGCGCGCCGTTTCCCGCACGTCGACGCGAGCCTCGTGATGCGCGCGGGTGCATTGAAACCGGCCGACGACAGCCCGTTCGTCAACGAGATCTTCAGCCCCGAGTTCACCGACGTCGTCTACGCACAGCCGCACGACGCGCGCCGCGCGCTGCTCGAGCGCTATCGCGACACCAACTACGCGGTGGTCGACCGGCCGCTGATCGAGCAGATCTACGAAATGCTGTACCTGCAGCGCATCGACGGCACGCCGCGCCACGCGCTGCTCGCGAACCGCGCGATCGAGGCCGCAGTGCGCACCGCCGACGGCCGCATCGAGCTGACGCTGCGCGACCGGATGAACGGCGCGACGCGCGTCGAGCGATTCGACGCGCTCGTGCTCGCGACCGGCTATCGGCGCGACACGCATTCGGCGCTGCTCGAAGGGCTCGCGCCGCATCTGGGCGATGCGCTCGCGCGCGGCGACGTCACGCGCGACTACCAGCTCGCGACGCCCGGGCACTTCGCGCCGCGCATCTACCTGCAAGGCTGCTGCGAAGACAGTCACGGCCTGTCCGACACGCTGCTGTCGGTCCTGGCGCGGCGCGCGGACGAGATCTGCGCGTCGCTCGAGGAAGGGGCCGCGCCTGCCGAGCACGACGGCCCGACCGGGGCGCTGCATGAACAACGACATCAAGACGGGGCGAGCGCGGGCCGCATGGCTTTCGCTCTTTGACAAAGGCGGTCGGAGACCGCATCGAAAAAGTGGAGCAGAGAAAGATGGAGTGGGCAACAGGCACGCGTGTGCGTGCGATCGCAGCCGCGGCGAGCGTGGCGTTCGGGATGGCGGCAGGTCATGCATATGCCCAGACGGCGCCGGCCGTGAGCGCGGGCGCCGCGGCGTCGGTCGACAATGCGCATAACGGTGCGTCGGCCAGTGCGCCGGCCGGCGCGCAGAACGGCTCGGCCGCGGGCACGCTGCCGGCGATCAACGTCAACGCGGGCTCGGAAGGCGACGGCACGGTCGGGCTCGTCGCGAAGCGCAGCAGGACCGGCACCAAGACCGACACGTCGATCAATGAAATCCCGCAGACGATCAACGTCGTCACCGCGCAGCAGATCGAGATGACCGGCGCGACCGACGTGAACGCGGCGCTGCGCTACGTGCCGGGCTTCTCGTCGTACGGCTCGGACAACCGGTCCGACTGGTACGCGGCGCTGCGCGGCTTCACACCGACCGCGTACGTGAACGGCCTGCAGGTACCGAACACGCTGAACCTGTCGAGCTGGCGCGTCGATCCGTACATGATCGACAGCATCACCGTGCTGCGCGGGCCGACGTCGGTGCTGTACGGCGCCGGCGACCCGGGCGCGATCATCGATGTGCAGACCAAGACGGCCGACGGCGAGCGCGTGCGCGAAGCCGGCGTGCAGTTCGGCAACTACGCGCGCAAGCAGTTCATGATCGACGTCGGCGACAAGCTCGACGCGGACGGCAAGTACGCGTATCGGTTCGTCGGCGTCGCGCGCGACGGCAATGCGCTGACGGGCCCGAACGCCGACCAGCGCGTCGCGCTCGCGCCGTCGTTCCGCTGGCGCCCGGACGCGGATACGTCGCTGACGCTGTCCGCCACGTACCTGCAGGACTGGGGCGACATCTCGTCGAACTTCCTGCCGGCGCAAGGCACGGTGCTGCCGAACCCGAACGGGCAACTCGACAAGGACGTCTACGGCGGCGACCCGAACTTCAACTACTACCGCAAGAAGCAGTGGTCGCTCGGCTACCAGTTCGAGCGGAACCTGAACTCGATGTGGACGTTCCGGCAGAACGCGCGCTGGATGCACCTGTCGCTCGACAACGGCTCGGTGTTCGGCGCGGGCTTCGCCGACGGCAGCCTGACCGACATCAACCGCTGGGCCGGCGTGTTCCAGACGAACTACAGCCGCTTCGACATCGACAACAACCTGCAGGGCCGCTTCGGCACGGGGCCGCTCGAGCACACGCTGCTGCTCGGCTTCCAGTACAACCGGCAGACCGCGACCGACAGCGAGTGGCTGGCCGCCGCGCCGACGCTGAACATCTACAACCCGGTCTACACGCCGGTCACGCTGTCGGTGTTCTCGCCGCCGAACACGACGTACCGTACCAACACGTACACGACGATGAACACGTTCGGACTGTACGTGCAGGACCAGGTCAAGTGGAACCGCTGGACGCTGACGCTCGGCGGCCGCGAGGACTGGGTCAACCAGCGGATGGACGACCGCGAGGGCGGCACGCAGTCGAAGGCCGACATCACCGCGTTCACCGGCCGCGTGGGCCTCACGTACCAGGGCGACTACGGGCTGTCGCCGTATGTCAGCTACGCGACGTCGTTCAACCCGCTGATCGGCGTGAACCTCTACGGCGGCGGGCTGCCGCAGCCGACGCGCGGCAAGCAGATCGAAGCCGGCCTGCGCTGGCAGCCGCCCGGCAAGAACCTGATGCTGAGCGCGGCGATCTACCAGATCAACCAGACCAACGTGCTCACGTCGACGCCGCTCGCTCTCGATCCGTCGGGCACCACGTCGGTCCAGACCGGCGAAGTGCGTTCGCGCGGGATCGAGCTGAACGCGACCGGCAAGCTCACGCGCAACCTGTCGCTGATCGCGTCCTACGTCTACCAGGACGTGAAGAACGTGAAGGCGAACGACGCGTCGCTGAACAACTGGCCGGTCGACATTCCGCGGCCGCGTCAGATGGCGTCGCTGTGGGCCGACTGGACGTGGCACACGGGGCCGCTCACGGGCTTCGGCCTGGGCGGCGGCGTGCGCTACCAGAGCGCGTCGGCCGGTGCGGCGGACAACTCGCTGACGGTATCGAGCTACACGCTGTTCGACGCGGGCGTGCATTACGACACGCGCAACTGGCGCTTTGCCGTGAACGGGACGAACCTGTTCAACCGCCACTACATCAGCGGTTGCCAGTCGACGAGCGTGTGCATTTTCGGTACCGACCGCACGGTGATCGCCACCGCGAAATACAACTGGTGACGCCGCGCGCCACGGCGCGCCGGCCGGCCTTCGAGCCGGCGCTGGCGGGCCGCGGCGCCGCCGTCCGCTTTTTCCACGACGCTCCATGCCGAAGAAAAATCTCGTCTACATCCAGTCGCTGCGCAACGGCGCGGCCGATCGCGCCGGCCAGCCGGTCGCTTACCAGGGCGGCACGCGCTACATGAAGGCGCCGCTCGAATTCCTCGTCGAGCGCCTGAACGGCTCGCCGCTCGGCGAGCGCTACGCGCTCCAGGGCGTGATCGTCGACGACGACGAAGGCTCGCCGGCCGACCGTGCGAAGCTCGCCGACTACGGCTTCGCCCGCACGCCCGGCCGCCCGTGGATACTGCCCGACGGGCTGACCGTCCAGGGCCGGCCCGTCGACGAACTGTTCTGCACGATTGCGTCGACGTACCGCCGGCTGCCGCGCGACGCGCGCGAGCGCGTGACGGGCAAGCAGGCGTTCGAGCGCCGCCTGCTCGAACGCCTGCTCGAGCTCGACGCCGACGTGGTCGTGCTCGACGGGCTGCTCGTGATCCTCGACGAACTGGTGCGCCCC
Source organism: Burkholderia diffusa (assembly GCF_001718315.1). NCBI lineage: Bacteria > Pseudomonadati > Pseudomonadota > Betaproteobacteria > Burkholderiales > Burkholderiaceae > Burkholderia > Burkholderia diffusa. Next base: position 1,708,559 of record NZ_CP013362.1, read on the forward strand.
GGCGCGCGCTTTCATCGCCGCATCGCGAACATCCACCCCGGCATCACGGCCGACGATTCGCCGTTTCAGCGGCGCGGTGCGTGGGCGACGCTCGACGCGCTGCACGGCGCGCGCGGCGAACGGGTCGACTGGGCGACCGGCACGACCTCGCGCGTCGAACCCGTGACGATGACGGGCGCTTCGTTCCACTACGTCGACAACGGCATCGATTCCGGTGAAGTGATCTGCGACGTGCTCGACACGCCGATCGCGCCGGGCGACACGATTCTCGAGCTGCGCTGGAACAACTTCCAGCGCAGCCTGTTTCCGGCACTCGAGCGGGGGCTGCACATCCTCGCCGACCGCCACGACGCGGGAGCACTGTGATGGACGACACGCTGACGAAACCGGCAGGCACGGCGGACGCCGAAGGCGAGGTGGCCGCGGCACTCGATGGCGCCGCTCGGGCGCAGATGCAACCGACGCCCACCGTCGAGCGCGCATGCGACGCGTGGCGGCCCGACGATGCGCCGGCCGCGCTGCTCGCGGCGTTCGTCGCGCTGTTCAACACGGATGCGCGGCACGAGGCGGCGACGGTGTCGGTGCCGCTCGGCGGCGCCGATCCGGCGGCTATCGCGTCATACGTCGCGCGCGCGGTGCGCGACGGCGTGATCGACGACGCGCGAATCGCGGGCGACAGGCTGCGCCTCACAGCATCGCGCGCGACGTTCTGGCAGAACCCTCGGCCGTGGCTGAAGGCGCCCGCATCGGGCGGGATGCCGCTGCGCTACACGCTCACGAACGGCCACCGGCATCCGCTGCGGCCGCCGTCGCCGGCCGGCGAGATCTATGCGCGCTACATGCCGCAGGTCGGGATGACGTTCAGCCTGCGCACCGTCGACATCGATGCGCATGCGCAGCTGTTCAGCGACTGGATGAACCTCGATCGCGTCGCGCATTTCTGGGACCAGCGCGGCACGCTCGACGAGCACGTCGCCTATCTCGCGGAGCGGCTCGCCGATCCGCACATGCATCCGATGATCGGCTATTTCGACGACACGCCGTTCGGCTATTTCGAGTTCTACTGGGCGAAGGAGGACCGCCTTGCGCCGTTCTACGACGCGCACGACTACGATCGCGGGCTGCACCTGCTGATCGGCGACTCGCGCTTCCAGAGCGCGGGCAAGCTGCATGCGTGGTGGAGCGGGGTGCTGCACTACATGTTCGTCGACGAGCCGCGCACGCAGCGTCTCGTCGGCGAGCCGCGCATCGATCACGTGCGGCATATCGCATACATGCACCGGCTCGGGTTCTACACGCTGAAGGAGTTCGACTTCCCGCACAAGCGGGCTGCGCTCACCGTGATGGAGCGCGAGACATTCTTCGACACTTTCCGGTTGCCGTGACCGGATGCGGGCGCGAAGCGTCGATGCGTCGATTCGCCGGCGTCGATGTTTCGCGCGACTGGAAGCGGGCGCACATCGGCCGTTCGGGATATGGATCGGGCGGGCGGCATGAGGAAGAATGGACCGCTCCCTCAACGCACACAGGTCGTGACGACATGGCAAGCAGATCCGCAACAGCATCGAGCGCGCTCCCCGGCTCGCATGCTTCGATGTTGACATATGCCGGCATATGCCTAGAATGGGCGCATCGTACTCCCGTGGAGTGGCTCATGCGCACCGTTTCCATTTTCAAGAACGCCCGTAACCAGGCAATCCGCATCCCGAAGGACATGGAGTTCGAGGGGGTGACGGAACTCGAAATCCGCCGCGAGGGCGACACGCTGCTGCTGCGTCCGGTGCGGCCGACATGGCTGTCGTTGGCAAGCGAACCGCTGGCCGATGCCGACTTCCTCGTCGAACGACCGACTGTCGTCGAAGCGGGGCGTTTCGACCTGTCCGGCACGGATGGCGACGCACCGACGGAGTCGGGCCGGTGACCACGCTCTACATGCTCGATACGAACATCTGTTCGTTCATCATGCGCGAGCGGCCGTCCGCGGTGTTGTCCCGGCTGCAGTCGTGCGTCAATGCGCAGCACCGGATCGTCGTGTCGGCGATTACCTATGCCGAAATGCGGTTCGGCGCGGTCGGCAGAAAGGCATCGCCGAAGCATGCGGAACTCGTGACGGCGTTTGTCGCAAGGCTGGACGGCGTGTTGTCGTGGGATACCGCGGCGGTCGATGCAACGGCCGCGATTCGCTCCGACCTTGCCGCACGCGGGACGCCGATCGGCGCGAACGATGCATCGATCGCCGGCCATGCGATCGCGGCCGGTGCCGTGCTCGTCACGAACAATGGTCGCGAATTCGGCCGCGTCGCGGGGTTGTCGCTCGAAGACTGGGCGGCGTCGGCATAGGGCCGTCACTACGTGATGGCGTTGCGGTCGCCCGCCCGCGCGTCACGTCCGGGGAGCGGGCGAATCCGTGAGAAAGGCGTCGCGGAACGCGTCGAGATACCGGTCGGCGTCATCGCTGAATTCGCCCGGCAGCAGCGCGAACGCGCGGGCCTGCAGATCCCGCCCGAGCGTCGCGTAGATCGCTGCATCGGATAACAGCGCGCGGATCGCATCGTGCGTTTGCGGCGAAGCAATCCGCCTGGCATCGCGCGCCAGCAGCGCGGCCGCGGCCAGCTCGGGCTGGAAATCGTGCTGCTCGAGCAGGTCGGGCGCGATGTCCCAGATGCGCTCGCGATTACCCGCGTCGTGAAAATGCGTGAGCAGGAACAGCAGGTCGTACGCGTCGCTGTTCTGGCGCGCACGCCGGTCCTTCCACGCGAGCAACTTCAACAGCGCAAGGGCCGGCAGGCTCGCGACCGGCACCTCGATGTCGGCCGCGATCGACACGATCAGCGCCGTATCGACCGCCTCCTGAAAGCCCAGCACGTTCAGCACGAAATCGCCGCCCGGCGGCCACGCGATTTCGCCGGGTGGCGCTTCGAGCGGCCCGAACGGCACGAGATCAAGCTCCGTGCGAAAGCCTTGCGTGCCGCTGTCGAACAGCAGCTTCTGCTGATGCTTCGGCGCGCGCGCGAAGTGCCCGGTCGCGACGAGCGCTTCGACGAGCCGTTCGTGAAACGGCCAGCTCACCGCGCACACCGCGACGTCGACGTCCCGCGTCGCACGCACGGGCCGGATGCCGTGGACATGCCACATCAGGATGTCGCGCGCGGTTGCGCCGGCGACGACGAATGCCGCGTCGAGCTGCGCGCAGGCCGCACGGACCGCCTGCAGCAACGCGACCGCCGCCGGCTCGAGCGGCCGGCGGGCGTCGACTTCAAGCGGGCGGGTGGGCGAGGTATCGGTCATGGATGTGTTCGGCGGCGGCAAGATTGCGGCTGTCTCCGGACGAGACGAGATCCGCATAGATCAGCAGCGGCGGCACGAGCGGCACGTCCTGCTCGCGCCAGTCGAGCGCCGCCGACGGCGGCCAGAATGCTTCGAGCAGCTCGACGTCGCCGCGCTCGTCCGGGCGCAGGCGCGCCTGGAGCAGCAGGCGGTTCGACACGGCGCCGTGCGTATAGACGGTGATCGCGGCCGGCTTCAGGTCGTGCGTCAGCAGGTCGGCCGCGGGTTCGCCGCCGAGCCGCGCGTCGAATGCCGCGAAATCGAAGCCGCGCCACCAGTCGGGCGCGAGCGCGGCAAACCGCCGGCTCGGCAATTTCGCGCGCAGGCGGCTCGGGTACAGCGCGACCCATTCCTGCACGAAGCGTGGCCAGTCTGGAAACGAGCGCTCGCCGTTGCGCCGCTGCGCGATGAGACCGCGTGCGATCAGGTCGTCCATCGCGAGATTGACCGTGCCGAGCGCGACGCCCGATGCGGCGGCGATCGCCCGGAGCGGTTGCGCGACGAGGCTCGGCTGCGTCGCGAGCGCGAACATCACGGCGAGCCCCTTGGGCGTCGTCGCGCGCGATGTCTGCCGGCGTGGCGTGCGTGCGGGTTTCGGTCGGCCGGAGATCATCACCGTCGCCTCCGGCTGGATCAGGCACGCGTTGCCGGCGGTATCGATGAACGGGATGTCGTGCTCGATCAGGCGAGCGGCCAGCTCGGCCGAAAAATACGGTGCGACCAGCATCAGCGGCCGCTCGGCGCGCGCCGGACGAGCGCGGCGGTGTAGCGCGGCAAGCGCGCCCTGCAGCGATTCGACGCCGACGCTCACAACAGCCGGCATCTCGACGGTCTGCCCGGCTACGCCGAAGCGGATCATCGCGTCGGCATACGCGCTGTATGCGGCCGGCACGCGCACGGGCCGCGCGTTGAAGCGGCGGGTCGCGCGTTCGAACGCGGCACAGGCTTCGTCGAGCACGTGCTGTTCCGATATCGGCAGGGTGGCGTTTTTGGGCATCGAGACGGATCGCTTGTTCACTTTTTTATGAGCGTACACAAAAAATGTACACACGTCAAAAAATGAACACGAGCGTTCAACCCGTTGATGGGAACGAATTATTCCGGAATGACGAACGGCGATCAACGCGTCCTCCCGTCTGAAAAATCGAGACCGAACAAACGGTGAGTGTCGCGAATCCCGATCGCGGTCGGTAGTCGGCCGAATGGCTGGTTTCCTCCGCTGCACGCATCGTCGTATGCCCGACGATCGCCCAGCAACCCGAGGTTGTCACCATGACGACTTTCTGTCTGTTCGGTTGCCGATCCACCGACTATCCTTGCCTGCACATTCCCCACGGAAACCCAGGAGACGACACCGTGACGCACAGCGTGATCCCCGCAGGCCTCGCCGACGAAATGATCGAGATCCGGCACCGCATTCATGCCCACCCCGAGCTGGGTTTCGAGGAATTCGCAACGAGCGATCTCGTCGCCGGGCAATTGCAGGCATGGGGCTACACGGTGCATCGCGGGCTAGGCGGAACGGGCGTCGTTGCGCAGCTGAAGGTCGGCGACGGCAAGCAGCGCCTCGGCCTGCGCGCCGACATGGACGCGCTGCCGATCCACGAATCGACCGGCCTGCCGTACCAGAGCACGATCCCCGGCAAGATGCATGCGTGCGGCCACGACGGCCACACGGCGATGCTGCTCGCGGCCGCGAAGCATCTTGCGCGCGAGCGCCGCTTTTCCGGCACGCTGAACCTGATTTTCCAGCCGGCCGAGGAAGGGCTCGGCGGCGCGAAGAAAATGCTCGACGACGGCCTGTTCGAGCAGTTTCCGTGCGACGCGATCTTCGCGATGCACAACATGCCGGGTTTCCCGACGGGCAAGTTCGGCTTTCTGCCGGGGCCGTTCATGGCGTCGTCGGATACCGTGATCGTCGACGTGCAGGGTCGCGGCGGCCACGGCGCGGTGCCGCACCGGGCAATCGACCCGGTCGTCGTGTGCGCGCAGATCGTCGTCGCACTGCAGACGATCGTGTCGCGCAACGTGTCGCCGCTCGACATGGCGATCGTCACGGTGGGCGCGATCCATGCGGGCGAGGCGCCGAACGTGATTCCCGACCGCGCGCAGATGCGCCTGTCGGTGCGCGCGCTGAAGCCGGAGGTGCGCGACCTGCTCGAAACGCGCATCAAGGAAGTCGTCCATGCGCAGGCGGCGGTGTTCGGCGCGACCGCGACGATCGACTACCAGCGCCGCTACCCGGTGCTCGTCAACGACGCGGCGATGACCGCGTTCGCACGCGATGTCGCGCGCGAGTGGGCCGGCGAAGCGAACCTCATCGACGGGATGGTGCCGCTCACCGGCAGCGAAGATTTCGCGTTCCTGCTCGAGCAGCGGCCGGGTTGCTACCTGATCATCGGCAACGGCGACGGGGAAGGCGGCTGCATGGTGCACAACCCGGGCTACGACTTCAACGACGCCGCATTGCCGACCGGCGCGTCTTACTGGGTCAAGCTGGCCGAAACGTTCCTGGTGTGACGTCGCGGTGCATCAGCGCGGTCGCCGCCCGGTACGCGCCAACAGGCCCGTGAAACCGGGCGCGCAGCATGCACGCGAATTTGACGCTCCTTGACATCGGCGGGACGACCCGCGTGCTACGCTGCGCGCGACGCCGAATCGGCTCGATGAATACGGGTGTGGACGACATGCGAAAACAGTTTCTGACCGTGCTGACGGCCTGCGTAGTCGGCGTTCTGGCGGCCGGGTGCGACGACCAGAAAGTGGCCGACGCGGTGAATGCGATCAAGCCCGATCCGATGGCGTTCGGCAATCTGCAGCCGGGCGTCTCGACGACCGAGGACGTGCTGCGTCAGGCTGGCAAGCCCGAGATGGTCAGGCAGGGCGAGGACGGCTCGCGGCGGTTCGAATATCCGCGCGGCCCGTACGGCACGAGCACGTACATGCTCGATTTCGGGCCGGACGGCCGGCTCGTGTCGATCACGCAGGCACTGACGGCGGCGAACATCGCGAAGGTCGTGCCGGGGATGTCGAAGGACGACGTGCGGCAACTGCTCGGCAAGCCGACCGAGGTCGCGCAATACGCGTTGAGTCATGAAGAAGTGTGGAGCTGGCACTGGGCCGAGGGCGGCGTATCGGGCGACGCGATGTTCAACGCGCATTTCTCGCCCGACGGCACCGTGAGCCGGACTTCACGCTCGGAAGCGCCGGGTCGCGAAAAGCCCTGACATCGCGGCATCCGACGATTCTTCGTCAGAATGCCGTGCCGCCGAACAGCGCGGCCGCCATCTCCGGATTCGACGGCCAGTACATGTGCATGTACGTCGCGACGATCGGGCCCGCGCGATAAACGGCTTCGCCGCTGCCGGGCGCGCCGTCGGGCCGCGCAGCGGTCGCCACCGGCGCCAGCGGCGTATCGAGCCGCGAATAGTGAAACGTATGACCGCGCATCGGCCCGGTGCGCGTGTCCAGTTGCTGCATCCCGAGCGCCGCGAACCGGCGCTGCATCGTCGCATGGCCCGACAGCAGCGCGAGCATCGGCGTCGTCGCGCCGTCCACATCGGTCAGCGATTCGCACAGATACACCATCCCGCCGCATTCCGCGACGATCGGCCGGCCGGCTGCCGCGTGCGCGCGAATCGTGCGCGCGGTCACGGCATTCGCCGCGAGCGTCGCCGCATGCAGCTCCGGGTAGCCGCCCGGCAGGAACAGCGCATCGCAATCGGCGGGCACGGGTTCGTCGGCGAGCGGCGAAAAGAACCGAAGCTGCGCACCGAGCGCATCGAGCATCGCCAGATTCGCCGGGTAGATGAACGAGAACGCCGCATCGCGCGCGATCGCGATCCGCTTGCCGGCGAGCCCACGCGGCAGCGGGGCGCGGACGTCCGGTGCCGCGAACGAAACGGCGGGCGGCAGTTCGGCGAGCGCCGTCTGCGCGAGCACGTCGGCCGCACGCTCGAGCCGCGCGTCGAGGTCGTCGATGTCGGCCGGCTGGTGCAGGCCGAGATGGCGCTCCGGCAGCGCGATGCCCGCATCGGCCGGCACGTGCCCGAGCCAGCGCAAGTCGTCGGGCAACGCCTGACGCAGCAGTTCCGCGTGCCGCGGCGAGCCGACGCGGTTCGCCAGCACGCCGTGAAACGGCACCTCCGGACGGAACCGCGCGAGGCCGAACGCGATCGCCGCGAACGTCTGCGCCATCGACTTCGCCGCAATCACCGCGACGACCGGCACGCCGAACGCGACCGCGAGATCGGCGCTGCTCGGCGTGCCGTCGAACAATCCCATCACGCCTTCGATCAGGATCAGGTCCGCGTCGCGCGCGGCATCGGCGAGCAGCTCACGGCAGCCGGCTTCGCCGACCATGCCGAGATCGAGCGCATGCACGGGGGCGCCGCTCGCGTGTTCGAGCAACATCGGATCGAGAAAATCGGGCCCGGTCTTGAACACGCGCACGCGCCGGCCGAGCCGCCGGTGCAGCCGTGCGAGGCCGGCCGTCACCGACGTCTTGCCCTGGCCGGACGCAGGCGCGCTGACGAACAGCGCGGGGCAGGCCGGCATCGCTCAGAACTCCACGCCGGGCTGCGCCTTCACGCCTTGCTCCTTGTACGGATGCTTGACGAGCCGCATTTCGGTGACGAGATCGGCCGCATCGATCAGTGCATCGGGCGCATGCCGGCCGGTGACGACGACGTGCACCGAATCCGGCCGCCCGACGAGCGTCGCGAGCACTTCGTCGAGCGGCAGATATTCATACTTCAGCACGGTATTGAGCTCGTCGAGGATCACCATCCGGTACTCGCCGCTCTCGATCATCCGGCGCGCCTCGTCCCAGCCCTTGCGCGCGGTCGCGATGTCGGCGTCGCGGTTCTGCGTGTTCCACGTGTAGCCGTCGCCCATCGTCACGAAGTCGCATTGCGCGACCGCGCCGAGGAAGTCGCGCTCGGACGTGTGCAGCGCACCCTTGATGAACTGCACGACGCCGAGCCGCATGCCGTGGCCGAGCACGCGCACGGCCATGCCGAACGCGGCCGTGCTCTTGCCCTTGCCGTTGCCGGTGTTGACGATCAGCAGACCCTTTTCCTGCGTGGCGGCAGCCTGCTTCTTTTCATGGCCGGCGCGGCGGCGTTCGGCCATCCGCTGGTGGGATTCAGCATCGGTCTTCATCGGGAATCGTCCTGTCGAAAGCGAAACAATGGGTTCAGAGCGGGCCGGCGAGCGCGACCGTCACGCCGCCCAGGATGGATTTGGGGCCGAGCAACCGGCCCTGCGGCGCCGCGAGCCGCGCGCACGGCTCGGCCACGCCTGCGACGCCGAAACGCGCGAGCGCGGCAGCCGAAGGGCCGCTCAATGCCGCTTCGGGACACTGCGCGAGCCGCGCCGCGTCGAACGCGACGAGCGGCCAGCCGCGGCGTGCGCATAGCGTACGCAGCGGCCGGGCGCGCGCCTTGTCGGCGAGCGTCGCAACGACGGCCGGTTCGACGCCAGGATAATGCGCCAGCGCCGCGCGGATCGCGGCATCGAGTTGCGCGGCCGTCACGTCCGCGCGAAAACCGACGCCGAGCGCGACGCGCATCATGCGCGGCCGCCGAGCGCCGCGCGCACGGCCGGATCGTCGGCGAGCGCCGCGACGCGGCCGATCACGATGATCGCGGGCGAACCGATATGGGTCGCGCCCACGCGTTCGACGACGGTGTCGAGCGTCGCGAGCACGTGCCGCTGCCCGTCACGCGTCGCGTTCTCGATCGCCGCGCACGGCATGTCGCCCGGCACGCCGCCGTCGCGCAGCGCGGCGACGATCGCGTCGAGCCGGCGTATGCCCATGTAGATCACGATCGTCATCCGCGTCGCGGCGAGCGCGCGCCAGTCGGGTTCGTCGGCGCCCGCGCCGTGACCCGTGACGAAGATCACGCCCTGCGCGTCGCCGCGATGCGTGACCGGAATGCCGAGCGCGGCCGGGGCCGCGATGCCGGCCGTGATGCCGTTTACGACCTCGACCGGGAAACCCGCCGCGCCGAGTGCGAGCAGCTCCTCGCCGCCGCGGCCGAACACGAACGGATCGCCGCCCTTGAGCCGTGCGACGCTGCGGCCCGCGTGCAGGTGCGCGAGCATCGCGGCGACGATCGCTTCCTGCGGCGTCGATGCATGGCCGCCGCGCTTGCCGACATGCTCGATGCGCGCGTCGGCGCGCGCATGGCGCAATACGTCGGGGTTCACGAGGTCGTCGACGAGCAGCACGTCGGCCGCGGCGATCGCGCGCACGGCCTTCAGCGTCAGCAGTTCGGCGTCGCCGGGGCCGGCGCCGACCAGCCACGCGCGGCTCATCGGACGCGGCACGGCGTGCACCGTGTCGTGGCAGTGGAAAGGAGAGGGCGAGCGGCGCATCGGCGGCCGGCGGACAGGCAAGGCATGATGGATCGGGCGAAGCCCGCGCGAGCGCGGGCGGCAAGCGCACCTCATCCGTCCCCCGCGGATCGGGCGTTTCGGCGAGCGGCGGGCTCGCCCCTTGCGTCGGCCGGTATCCGGGCTGGCCGCTTGCCAGGCCGCAGCCTTCCCGCCCGCTGAAGGGCAGTGGCATCGCGGGCGGCCTGGGCGCGTGCGGGGGGAACCGCGCGCGCGGGCGGCGTACCGTTGCGGGGACAGCACAGGCCAGGCGGACTTCTGCCTCCTGTTTCCCGTTTAACTGCGTGCGCGTAATGCGCATGCGAGCACCGAACGCGGCGCATACGATAGCACAGCGCCCGGCCCGCGCGAACCCGCCACGCGGGCGTCGCAAGCACGCCAGGCACGATGCCGCGGCCGTGCCGCAGGCGCCGTGGCGGCCCGTTTTGCCTTGACGCTCCCCGCACCGCCGCCTACACTCGCACGCGTTTTGGTGCTCGCGCGCGCTGTTCCGGCGCGTGCAGTTAAACGGGAAACAGGGAGCCTGCCTGCACCGCAGTCGAGCCAACCTGTGCTGCCCCCGCAACGGTAAGCGAACGCATCGCCCAGTGCGATGCAGCGCCGCTTCGCCGCATGCCTGCCGCATGCGGACGACCGCCACTGGATGCCGCGCATCCGGGAAGGCGAAGCGGCGTGTTCGTCAGCCCGGATACCGGCCAGAACGTGGGGTTCAGCGCCGCGGGGAGGCGGCGCATCGTCCACGGCCGCAGCACGCCCGACGCCCGAACGTTGCCCGCTTCCTCCGCCGACCCGCCAGCCGCAGCACGTGCGCGCGGCCCGGGGCGAGGAACGGCCAGCGGCGCAGGCGGGGCCGACGACGGCCGTGTTGGCATTCATCATGTCGACCGTTCGCAAAGGAGCATCATGCTCGACTCGTTCTTCCGCCTGTTCAACGACAGCTCATCCGGGCTGCGCGGCAAAATCGTCGCGATCTATTCATTGCTCGTCGCATTCAACGTCGGTGCGTGGATCTGGGCCTTCGTCGCGTTTCGCCACCAGCCCGTGCTGCTGGGCACCGCGCTGCTCGCCTACGTGTTCGGCCTGCGCCACGCGGTCGACGCCGACCACATCGCCGCGATCGACAACGTCACGCGCAAGCTGATGCAGGAGGGGCGCAGCCCGCTCGGCGCAGGCCTGTTCTTCTCGCTCGGCCATTCGACGGTGGTGATCGTGATGTCGGTCGCGGTCGCGCTGACCGCGGCGTCGCTCGCGCGCTTCGAGAGCATGAAGACCTGGGGCGGCGTGATCAGCACGAGCGTGTCGGCATTCTTCCTGCTGGTGCTCGCGGCCGCCAACCTGCTTATCCTGATTTCCGTCTACCGGACGTTTCGCGCGGCCCGCCGTGGCGAGACGATCGTCGACGCCGACCTCGACATGCTGATGAACCAGCGCGGCGTGCTGGCCCGCCTGTTCCGGCCGTTGTTCCGCCTCGTGTCGCGCAGCTGGCACCTGTATCCGGTCGGCTTTCTGTTCGGCTTCGGCTTCGATACCGCGACCGAAATCGCGTTGTTCGGCATCTCGGCCACACAGGTGCAGGGCGGCCTGTCGTTCTGGTCGGTGATGGCGCTGCCCGTGCTGTTCACCGCGGGCATGACGCTCGTCGACACGACCGACGGCATCCTGATGATGGGCGCGTACCGCTGGGCGTACGTGCGGCCGATCCGCAAGATCTACTACAACATGACGATCACGTTCGTGTCGGTGCTGGTGGCCGCGCTGATCGGCGGCATCGAGGTGCTCGCGCTGCTCGCGGACAAACTGGCGCTGCAGGGCCCCGTGTGGGATTTCTCGACGATGGTCGCATCGCATTTCGGGATGCTCGGCTACGTCGTGATCGGCCTGTTCCTCGCGTGCTGGATCGTGTCGGCCGCGATCTACCGCCTCAAACGCTACGACGAAATCGACGTGACGCTCTCGGCCTGACTCCCTTTTCGACACAGGATCCACCATGACCTTACGCAAGCTTCCCGTCACGATCGTCACGGGCTTTCTCGGCAGCGGCAAGACCACGCTGATGCGCCACATCCTGCAGCACGCCGCAGGCCGCCGCATCGCGGTGATCGTCAACGAATTCGGCGAGCTCGGCATCGACGGCGAAATCCTCAAGGGCTGCGGCATCGGCTGCGAGGACGCGGACGGCGCGCAGGGCGAGGCATCGGGCCAGCTGTACGAACTCGCGAACGGCTGCCTGTGCTGCACCGTGCAGGAGGAGTTCTACCCGGTGATGGAAGCGCTCGTCGAGCGCCGTGCCGACATCGACCACGTGCTGATCGAGACGTCGGGCCTCGCGCTGCCGAAGCCGCTCGTGCAGGCCTTCAACTGGCCGACGATTCGCAACAGCTTCACGGTCGACGCGGTCGTGACCGTTGTCGACGGTCCGGCCGCCGCGAGCGGACAGTTCGCCGAGAACCCGCAGGCCGTCGACGCGCAGCGCCGCGCCGATCCGAATCTCGACCACGAATCGCCGCTGCACGAACTGTTCGCCGACCAGCTTTCGTCCGCCGATCTCGTGATCGTGAACAAGGCCGACCTCGTCGCCGACGCGCAGTTTGCCGAGGTCGAAGCCGCGATCCGCGAGGAAATCCCGCCGCAGGTGAAGATCGTGCGCGCGACCCGCGGCGAACTGGACGTCGCGATGCTGCTTGGGCTCGAATCGGCGTCGGAGGAAACGATCCACCTGCGGCACGATCATCACGGCTCGGCCGACGACGGCGATCACGACCACCATCACGACGATTTCGACTCGGTGGTGGTGTCGGGCGATGCGGGCACGCGCGAGGCGACGATCGCCGCGCTGCAGCGTATCGTCGAGACGCACACGATCTACCGCGCGAAAGGCTTCGCCGCGCTGCCCGATGCGCCGATGCGGCTCGTGATCCAGGGTGTCGGCCGGCGCTTCGACAGCTACTTCGATCGTCGCTGGCAGGATGGCGAAACGCGTGAGAGCCGCTTCGTGCTGATCGGCGAGGACCTCGACGCGGCCGCGCTGCAGCGCGCGTTCGACGCCGCGTGCGCGGCCGACCTGCAACAGGCGTAACGCGCGATGCATCTGCTGCGCACCACGCCGGGCGGCTTCGTCGACGACACGCAGGGCGTCGTCCGGATCGACCAGCAGCCGGCCGACATCGTGATCCTGAGCTCGGCCGACACGACGCTGTCGCTGCTGGCCAGCGTCGTGCCGAAACTGCCTGCCGGCTTTCCGAGCGTGCGGCTTGCGAACGTCACGTTCCTGCGGCAACCGGCGTCGGTCGATTTCTACGTCGACGACGTGCTGCGTCACGCGAAGGCGGTCGTGATCGACCATCTGGGCGGCGAAGCGTACTGGCCGTACGGGATCGAGCAGGCCGTGTCGCTCGCGTCGAAACGCAAGCAGCGGCTCGCGATGTTCTCGGGCGACCTGCAGGAAGACCCGAACCTCGTCGCGAAAAGCACGGTCGCGCCGGATCTGTGCCGGCTGTGGTGGCGCTATCTGCGCGAAGGCGGGATGCACAACGCCGAAGCGTTGCTGCGCAGCATCGCATTCCATACGCTCGGTTTCGGCGACGAACCCGAGCCGCCGCGCCCACTGCCGGCCGCCGCGCTGTATCACCCGGCGCGCGACCCGGCGAGCGTCGACGATTGGCGCTCGCGCTGGACGCCCGGCGCGCCCGTCGTCGCGATCCTGTTCTATCGCGCGCACTGGCAGGCCGCGAACACCGCCGTGTTCGACGCGCTGGCCGATGCGCTCGTGCGCGAGGGGCTCAATCCGCTGCCGATCGCGGTCACGTCGTTGAAAGATGCGGTGAGCCGCGAGGTCATCACGCAGCTGTGCGACACGCACGGCGTCGCGCTCGTGCTGAACACCACAGCCTTCGCGGCCGGCGCGATCGACAGCCCGCAGCCCGACGTGCTCGCCGGCGATGCACCGGTGCTGCAGGTGATCCTGTCCGGCGGCAACCGCGACGCGTGGGTGGCTGACAACCAGGGGCTGCATGCGCGCGACATCGCGATGCACATCGCGTTGCCCGAGGTCGACGGGCGCATCGTCACGCGTGCGGTCAGTTTCAAGGGGCTGGCGTATCGTTGTCCGCACACCGAAGTCGACGTCGTGCGCTACCAGCCGGATGCCGAACGGATCGCGTTCGTCGCGGCGCTCGCGCGCGGCTGGTGCCGGCTGCGCACGCTCGACAACGCCGACAAGCGCATCGCGCTGATCCTCGCGAACTATCCGCAAAGCGAAGGGCGGATCGGCAACGGCGTCGGGCTCGACACGCCGGCGTCCGCGCTGCGCGTACTGGCGGCGCTGCGCGATGCCGGCTACGCCGTGGCCGACCTGCCGGCCGATGGCGACGCGCTGATCGCGCGGCTCACCGAGGGCGTGACCAACGATCCGGCCGTGCACGCGTTGCGCCCCGCGTTCCAGAGCTTCGCGCTGGCCGATTACGTCGCACGTTTCGCGCGGCTGCCGGCCGCCGTGCGCGACGCGCTGAACGCGCGCTGGGGCCCGCCCGAAGCGGACCCGACGCTGCGGCAGGGGCGCTTCACGATCGCCGGCTGGCGCGCGGGCAACGTCTTCGTCGGCATCCAGCCGTCGCGCTCGCGCGGCGAGAACGACTATGCAAGCTATCACGATGCCGATCTCGTGCCGCCGCACGCGTATCTCGCGTTCTATTTCTGGCTGCGCGATGCGTTCGGCATCGACGCGGTCATTCACCTCGGCAAGCACGGCAACCTCGAATGGCTGCCGGGCAAGAGCGTCGCGCTGTCGGACGCGTGCTGGCCCGACCTGACGCTCGGGCCGCTGCCGCACCTGTATCCGTTCATCGTCAACGATCCGGGCGAGGGCAGCCAGGCGAAGCGCCGTGCGCAGGCGGTGATCGTCGATCACCTGATGCCGCCGCTCACGCGTGCGGAAAACTACGGCCCGCTGCAGGATCTCGAACGGCAGGTCGACGAATACTACGAAGCGCTGATGGTCGATGCGCGGCGCGCGAAGCTGCTGCGCAAGACGATCCTCGCGACGATCGCCGAACACCGTCTGCATGACGAACTGAGCGTGTCGCCGCCGCGCGATGCGGGCGACGAGGATGCGCTGCTGACGCGCGTCGATGCGTGGCTGTGCGAATTGAAGGAAGCGCAAATTCGCGACGGGCTGCATGTATTCGGCGTGTCGCCCACCGACCGTCAACGGCGCGATACGCTGCTCGCGCTCGCACGTTTTCCGGTCGGCGACGGCAAGGGCGAACGCGCGGGGCTGATCGGCGCGCTCGCGCGCGATCTCGCGCTCGGCAACGATTTCGATCCGCTCGCGGCCGACTGGGCCGCGCCGTGGACGGGCCCGCGGCCGGCCGTTCTGCAAGCGCTCGACCCATCGCCGTGGCGCCATGCCGGCGACACGCGCGAGCGGCTCGAACGGCTCGCGCAGCATTGGCTCGACGGGCTGTGCGCGGCTGTCTCCGGCGAAACCGACGCCGATGCGGACCCGGCGCCGCCGGGCGACTGGCCCGGCACGCTCGCCGTGCTCGAACGCGTGCGCTCGACGCTGCTGCCGTCACTCGACGCGTGCGGCGGCGAGGAACTGCGCCAGTTGCTGCGCGGGCTCGATGGCCGTTTCGTGCCGCCGGGGCCGAGCGGTTCGCCGTCGCGCGGCCGGCCCGACGTTCTGCCGACGGGCCGCAACTTCTATTCGGTCGATACGCGCGCGGTGCCGACGCAGGCCGCGTGGTCGCTCGGGCTGAAATCCGCGCAGCAGCTGATCGAACGCCATCTGCAGGATCACGGCGACTATCCGCGCGCGATCGGGCTGTCGGTCTGGGGGACGGCCACGATGCGCACTGGCGGCGACGATATCGCGCAGGCATTCGCGCTGCTCGGCGTGCGGCCGAAATGGGCGCACGGCAGCCATCGCGTGACCGACTTCGAGGTCCTGCCGATCGAGATCTTCGACCGGCCGCGCATCGACGTGACGCTGCGCGTGTCGGGCTTCTTCCGCGACGCCTTCCCGAACCTGATGCACCTGTTCGACGCGGCCGTGCAGGCCGTTGCCGCGCTCGACGAGCCGGAGGCGCTGAACCCGATCCGCGCACGCGTCGAGCGCGAACGCGCGAAATGGATCGAGCAGGGCGTGGCGCCGGACGAAGCGCGGCGTCGTGCCGGCTGGCGCGTGTTCGGCGCGCGGCCGGGCAGCTACGGCGCGGGCCTGCAGGACCTGATCGACCAGCGCCGCTGGCAGACCGACGCCGATCTCGCCGATGCGTACCGCCAGTGGGGCGGCCACGCGTACGCGCAGAACAGCGCCGGCGACGCCGCGTCCGACGTGTTCGGCGAACGGCTCGCGACGATCGACGTCGTCGTGCAGAACCAGGACAGCCGCGAACACGACATCCTCGATTCGAACGACTACTACCAGTTCCAGGGCGGGATGACGGCAGCCGTGCGTCACCTGTCCGGGCAACAGCCGAGCATCTATCACGGCGACCATGCGAACCCGGTCGCGCCGAAGATGCGCACGCTGCGCGAGGAAATCGCGCGCGTGATCCGCTCGCGCGTCGTCAACCCGAAATGGCTCGACGGCGTGAAGCGCCACGGCTACAAGGGCGCGGCGGAGATGGCCGCGACCGTCGACTATCTGTACGGCTACGACGCGACCGCGCGCGTGCTGTCGGACCACCAGTACGCGCTCGTTGCCGACGCGTACCTGTTCGACGACGACACGCGCGCGTTCCTCGAACGACATAACCCGAAGGCGCTGCACGGCATCTGCGAACGCTTCGTCGAAGCGATGCAGCGCGGGTTGTGGCAGCAGCCGGGCGAATATCGCGAGCGGATCGAAGCGGTCTGGCTCGACAGCGAGCAATTTCAGGAAGGAGGACGGCGATGACCGATCCCACGACGCATCGCGCGCGCGCGGTGTTCCCGTTCGCGGCGCTGGTCGCGCAGCAGCCGCTGCAGCAGGCGCTGCTGCTCGCGGCGATCGACCCGTCGCTCGGCGGCGTGCTCGTCAGCGGGCCGCGCGGTACAGCGAAATCGACCGCCGCACGCGCGCTCGCCGAACTGCTGCCCGAAGGCGCATTCGTCACGCTGCCGTTGTCGGCGAGCGACGAACAGGTCACGGGCACGCTCGATCTCGCCCATGCGCTCGCCGAAAACGGCGTGCGCTTCCGGCCGGGCCTGCTCGCGCGCGCGCATCGCGGCGTGCTGTACGTCGACGAGGTGAACCTGCTCGCCGACGGGCTCGTCGATACGCTGCTCGACGTTGCGGCGAGCGGCGTGAACGTGGTCGAGCGCGATGGCGTGTCGCACGCGCACGACGCGCGTTTCGTGCTGGTCGGCACGATGAATCCCGAGGAAGGCGAACTGCGTCCGCAGTTGCTCGACCGCTTCGGGCTGATGGTCGAACTCGAGAACTGTTTCGACGCCTCGCAGCGAGAGCAGATCGTGAAGGCGCGCCTCGCATTCGATCTCGATCCGGACGCGTTTCGCGCACGTCATGCGAGCGCACAACGCGAGCTCGGCAACAGGATCCACGCTGCGCGGGCACGGTTGTCGGTGCTGGATTTCGACGACGCGGTTCATGCACGCGTGAGCGCGCTGTGCATCGACGCGGCCGTCGACGGCCTGCGCGCCGACCTCGTGATGCTGCGCGCGGCGCGCGCGCTCGCCGCGCTCGAGCAGGCCGATGCGGTGACGGTGTCACACGTCGAGCGTGTGGCAGACGCGGTGCTGCGGCATCGGCGTCATGCCGGTGCGCCGCCGTCGTCGGGCGCGTCGCAACCGAACGCCGAAGGCGTCGGCAGCCGCGACGGCCGAACGCCGCCGGACGCGCGC
The DNA here is from genome assembly GCF_001718315.1 of Burkholderia diffusa. Taxonomy (NCBI): domain Bacteria; kingdom Pseudomonadati; phylum Pseudomonadota; class Betaproteobacteria; order Burkholderiales; family Burkholderiaceae; genus Burkholderia; species Burkholderia diffusa. Next base: position 1,726,130 of record NZ_CP013362.1, read on the forward strand.
CGGCAGACCGACCTTCCACCGGGCGCGGCACTTGGCGATGCGACGGCGTCGCAAGGCGACTGGGGCTACCTGCCGCCCGAGCCGGCCGGAATGCGTGACGTGAAGGGCGTGGTGCCGCTGCCGCTAAAAAAACGCTGAGCCATCGAGCCGCCGCCGCCGCGAATGCCATTCGCGGTCCTCGATGGCAGCCAGGCGCTGTCGCACGCGTGGCCGGAACGGTGCGTGCCGGCACGGCCGTTGCATGGCCGGCGACGCTCGCCGCGAAGCGCGGCGGCCCGCTGCACGCCGACCATCTGCGTTTCCGCAAGCGAGCCGGCACACCGAGCGCGCTCCATTGCTTCGTGCTCGACTGTTCCGCGTCGATGCTGTCACACGATCGGCTCGCGCTCGCGAAAGGCATGATCGTCGCGTACTTCGATCAGGCCGCGCGCGACCGCGTGGAAACCGCGCTGATCTGCTTCGGCGGCAACGGAGCCGCACGGCGCTTCGGCCCGGCCGTGCCGCGCTGGTGGAACGCGCGCTGGCTCGAACCGGTGGACGGCGGCGGCGGCACGCCGCTCGCGGACGGCATCGCCGCGGCCGCGCAATTGCTCGCGGGCGCCGCACGTCGCAAGCCGGACCAGCAGCGCTGGCTATGGGTGCTGTCCGACGGTCGCACACGCGAAACGCCGCCGAGACCGGCGGCCGCCGATCACGTCACGTTCGTCGACTTCGACGGCGCGGCCGTGCGAATCGGGCAGGGCAGGCGGCTTGCCGATGCATGGGGCGCGCAATGGATGACGGCCGCGTCACTGTGCCCGGGGCTGGCCGGCTGATCGGCCGCGCGCGGCGATCGACGGTGCTGCGCTATGATCGCCGTTTCTGCTTACCGGAACGACTGCCATGCAAGTACTCGTCGATGCCGACGCGTGTCCCGCCGTCATCAAGGACATGCTGTTTCGCGCCGCGCGTCGTGCCGAGATCTGCGTGACGCTGGTCGCGAACCAGTTCCTGCGCACGCCGCCGTCGCCGTTCATCAAGGCGCTGCAGGTGCCGGCCGGCTTCGACGTGGCCGATGCGCGAATCGTCGAACTCGCGCAAGCCGGCGATCTCGTGATCACCGCCGACATCCCGCTGGCCGCCGCCGTCCTCGACAAGGGCGCGCATGCGCTCGACCCGCGCGGCAACTGGTTCAGCCGCGAGAACATCGAGGAACGGCTGTCGACTCGCGCGATGATGGAACAACTGCGCAGCGCGGGCATCGATACGGGCGGCCCGGCCCCGTTCAGCGCACGCGACGGCAAGGCGTTCGCATCGCAATTCGATCGGTTCCTGGCACGCCACGGCAAACCGTGACACCGGGCGTCGGTCGTGCGATACGTCACCGGTTTCGCGTCGCAACGTCGGCTACGGCAGAATACGGATTTGCCCCGACATTGATATCGTGGCGCGAACGTCTCATCGGAGAGCATGGATGTCACCGACCCAACTTCTCGTTCCGACCTTCACCCAGATGCTGCGCGCGCAATCCGCGTGGCTCGACAAGGCCGCCGCGCATGTGCAGGCCGAGGGCAACGCGCCCGATGCGTTGCTGACGCTGAAGCTCGCGCCCGATATGTACCCGCTCGCCGCCCAGGTGCGTTTTTCGTGTTTCCAGGCAATGGAACCGGTCTACCGTTTGCGCGGCGAACCGCTGCCGGACGCGCTGCTGGCGTTGCGGGAAGCCGGCTGGCATGCCGATGCGCAGCCCGGCACGCTGAGCGACGCGCGAGGGATCATCGCCGGCACGATCGCCTTTCTCGGCGAGCTCGCGCCCGACGCACTCGACGGCGGGGCCGCGCTGCCGATCGCGCTCGAACTGCCGAACGGCATTGCGTTCGACATGACGGGCGAGCAGTACGTGCGCGACTGGGCGCTGCCGCAGTTCCACTTTCATGCGATCGCCGCGTACGCGATCCTGCGCCATCACGGCGTCGAGCTCGGCAAGGCCGACTACGTGCCGCACATGCTGGCCTACGTGCGGCCCGGCACGATTCCGCAAGGTTGAACTCCGGCCGCCATGCGCCGGCATGACACGGCCCTGTTCGTCTGCAGCCGCAACTGGCTGCGCAGCCCGACGGCCGAGGCGGTGTTCGCCGCATGGCCGGGGGTCGAAACCGACTCCGCGGGCCTCGCGCCCGACGCGGACACGCGTTTATCCGCCGAACAACTCGAATGGGCCGAGATCGTGTTCGTGATGGAGCGCGCGCACAAGGCGAAGCTGTTGGCCCAATTCGGCATCCGGCTGAAGCACAAGAAGATCGTCTGCCTCGACATTCCCGACCGCTACGCGTACATGCAACCCGAACTGGTCGCGCTGCTCGAGCGCAAGGCTGGTCCGTTGCTGCGCACGTGACCGGCTCGAGGCGGCTCAGCGCGAGCGGAGCGGGCCGTCCATGAGCGCGGGAAAGCGGTCGAGGTGCAGCAGTTCGATGATCTTGCGGGTTGGCACGCTCGCGCGTAGCGTCTCGAGCCGTTCGACGTCGAACCACTTGCAGCGCGCGATCTCGTTGCTCGCGCGCGGCGTCAGGTGTTTCGGCACGTCGGCCACGAACACGTGATGCAGCTTCGCAAGGCCGCCGAACTGCACCGCATAGTCGAGCGCGAGCCCCTCCAGCTGCGTTTCCTCCGCCAGCTCGCGCAGCGCGGCCTCGAGCGGCGTCTCGCCGCGCCGGATCGTGCCGCCCGGCAGCGACCAGCGGGCCGCGGTACGGGCGACCAGCAGCACGCTGCTGCGCTGGCGGCACACGATCGTGGCGCGCTCCTTGATGCTGGCGACGGTATCCGGCCCGGTATTCATGTTCGGTAAAACAGGTGCTGAATCGTGAAGGGAAATGCACGTCGCCCGATCGTCGGGTACGACGGCATGCAAGCCGCCGCGCCGATCATACCGGGCGTTCGTGACAGTTCCGTGCGTTGCCGCGCGCAACGCGCATCGCATCACGCGTGCGTATAGAGCCTCGTGCGCGCCGGCTTCCCGGATCGCCCGCGACGCCGCTTGTGGACGGCACGCCGGTGCGGGTGCGGTGGCGGTGTCACGTGCGGGCGCGTGGGCGCGGGCCGCGCCGTCGGCGCGGCGGCGCGCGGCTGTGATTGTCCCTCGCCAAAATGGAAAGTCTGGGTTTGCGCGTGGGCGACGCCCAGCGTCGACGCCAGCATGAGGGCCGCGAGCAGCATGTGTTTCATGAAAGGTCCGCCTTTCTTCAGATGAGCACCTGTGCCAGCTTAGCGAACCGCGGCCGGGCGCGGCAACCGGCCCGGGTTCGGTGTTGTCCTCACTTGCGTGGCGGCCGCGTTCTCCACTGGGCTGCCGGGCATATCCGCCTTGACATCAAAACCCCGATGCGACGGTGGCCGACCTGTCGGCGCTCGTCGCGCAGACCGCTCGGTTTCGATAACGCGGCTGCGCCGAGAACCTCGGCGAGCGCGCGCCGGCGCTGTCGGCGGTCGCGCTCACGCTCGACGGCGACTGGCATGGGCTGTCGGTCGTCGGGCCGATCGGGCGGATCCGCCGGCATCGCGACACGCATGCGGCGCTGCTGGTCGACGCAAAGGCGCGGCTGCCGGCCGAGCAGGCGCATCTGCGTCGGCGGCCGTTCGCCGCGATGCCCGACGGCATCCGGGAACGGCCGTGGCGCGTCACGTGCCGATGCGTCGCGACGTCACGACTTCACCCACACGCCGCCCGCGCTCGGGTTATCGCCCTGCGTCCACCATTTCGCACAGTATTTCGCGCCCTGGTACGTGACGCATGTGCCGCCCTGGTAGGCGGTCGTCGCCGACCATACGGGCGTGCCGCCGCCGACAGGCTTCCACACCGCTGCCTGACCGGGCACGTCGCCCTGCGTCCACCATTGCGCCTGGTACGTCGTCCCCTGGTAGGTCACAGTCGCGCCGGCCGTATAGACCTGGCCGGCCAACCAAGGCGCGCCGGGTTGGGGCGTGCCGCCGTTCGAGCCGCCGCCGTAGTTCGGGTCCTGCGTGACGCCCGCGCCCCACTTGCCATCGAGCTTGCGGAAGATCGACGCAAAAGCGTAGGGCTGCTGCGCGACACCCGAGCAGGTCGGTGCCACATACGCGCCGTTGTTCGGGCACGGCTGATCGCGGCCGACCGACCAGTTGCCGAAGAATCCGTAACCGTTGTTGACCGCCGCATTCAATACGCTCTGCGCATTCGCGAGCGTGAAGGTTTCGCCCTGAACGTCGTTCATCCCGATCATCGGCGTGACGCCCACCATCTGCCACAGTTGCGCGCCCGTTTTCGGCTGGCCCGCCGACTTGAACGCCGTATCGAGCTGCGTATAGAGCGCCTGCGCGGCGCTGATCGCGGCCGCGCCCATGTCGATGTTCGCGGGGCCGTAATCCATCGTCATCAGGTTCACCGCGTCGAACGCAACCTTGTTCGAGATTGCCGCGGTGACGACGTTCACGCCATCCTGCGTGAGCCCGGTCGGCATCGTCGGCAGTGTCAACGTGACGTGCAGCGGCTTGCCCTTCGCCGCGTAGTCGGACTGCAGTTGCGCGACGGCCTGGAAGTTGCGGGCAACCGCGGCGCTGTCCTGCTGCGATGCGCCTTCGATGTCGAAATCGACATGCGTGAGGCCGTAGGTATCGATCACGGTCTGGTAGGCCGACTTCAGCGCGGGGACGCTCGAGCATGCCTGCATCAGCGGCGTGCCGTTCGCGCCGCCGAACGAGACGGCGATCTCGCCGCCTTTCGCGCGATAGCTCGCGATCGACGTCGACAGCGATGCGAGCAGGTCGCCGCTCGCGCCGTTGCCGATCGGCTGCACGCCGCCCCAGGATGGCGCGCAGCCGCTGCCCGCGACCACGAACGCAAGCGTGAACTGCTGGATGCCTTGCTGGATGCCGATCCGGTCGACGAGCGGCGTCGGGTAGAGCGTCACGTCGACGAACGGCGCATAGACACCGGCGCCGTGGGACACGCTCGCCATGGCGAGCAGGCAGCCCGCGGCGAGCGCGCGCGGGTTGAATCGCGGCAACACGTTGTTGTTCATTGTGTTCTCCAAGTGGAAGAGGGATGCGCTGGCCCGCGCATCGCCGACGGGCGGGCGATCGGGTATGTCCGCCTGGCGGCGTGCTCATCTTGGAGGATTCGCGCCGAATCGTGAATACTTAGGTGTTCTTTTCGTTATTCGATTCCCGATACGTAACGATCTTGCCGATTCGATCGCATATCGAAACGCGAAGCGGGAGATTTTTCCGCTTGCGTGTCGCCTGATGGGGCGATGAAGCGATGCGCATGGAAGCGGCCCATCATGCGGATGGACCGCTTCCGGCGAATGGGTCACGCCGGCCGGCACGCGGGCACGCGAAGCGCGATCGGCGATGGACTGCGCAGCGCGCCCTCAACGATACCAGCGCGGCGTGTAGACCCACTCACGGCCGTCGCCGATCGCGAAACGCCGCGTCGTCGACGAGCCGACGATCACCATCGTGCGCATGTCCACCTGATCGCTGCGCAACGCGCCGAGCGTCGTCGTCGCGAGCGTCGCGCCCGGTCGCCCGATATCGCGGCCGAGCACGACGACCGTGTCGGCCGCTCGATGCGCGCGCACCGCATCGAGCGCACGGTCGAGCTGCCACGGCCGTGCACGCGAGATCGGGTTGTAGAACGCCATCACGAGATCGGCTTGCGCCGCGTGCCGCAGGCGCGTTTCGATCACGTCCCACGGTTTCAGGTTGTCCGACAGCGAGATCGCGCAGAAATCGTGGCCGAGCGGCGCACCGGCCTGCGCGGCGGTCGCGAGCGATGCCGATACGCCGGGTTCGACGCGCAGTTCGACCGCGGCCCATCGCGGATCCCGCGCTTCGTCGAGCGCTTCGAGCACGGCCGCGGCCATCGCGAACACACCGGGGTCACCCGACGACACGACCGCGACGCGCTGGCCTTCGGCCGCCAGTTCGAACGCATGGCGCGCGCGCTGCATTTCCTCGCGATTATCCGTGCCATGCACGCGCTGGTCCGCGCGGAACGGACCGGCCATCGTCACGTAGGTCGTATAGCCAAGGATGTCGGTGGCTTCCGCGAGCGCGGTGCGCGCGGCGGGCGTGAGCCACGCCGCATCGCCCGGGCCGAGGCCGAGCACCGTCAGGCGGCCGCGAGCATGACCGAGCGACGCCGGGTCGACGGGCTGCGCCGCCACCGCGCATGCGAGGCCGTCGGACGTTGCGCGCAGCGTATGCGCAACGCGCACCGTGGCGCCAAGCAGGGCAGCGGCATCCCGGTCGCCTTCGACATCGGCGAAGCGCAGCGGCACGCCCAGCGTCCGTGCCGCCGCTTCGACCCGCGCATCGCCGAGCAACGTCGCCGGTGCGACGAGTGCGGCAAGCGCCAGCCGCGCGAGACCGTGCAAATCGAGCAGCGCGTCGATGCGCTCGGCAAGCGACGGCGACGCATCGGCCCGCACGGCGTTCGCGTCGATGCCGACCACCACGCTGCGTGGATGGATCACGAGTTCGTCGCGCGCGCCGCGCCACGCATCGGGCGTCACACGGATCGCATGCGCGGCCGCATCGTCGCGCGGCAACGCAACGTCGTCGAGCCACGGCGCCGCGCCGTCGATGCGCGTGGCCGCGCCCGCGAGCAGGTCGGACACGAAACGCTTGCCTTGCTGGAGATCGGCGAGCGCATAGCCGTCGGGCGGGTTGAGCACGCACGCGCCGAAGCGCAGCTCGCCGCTCGTCGTGATCGCCGGTGCGACGCCGAGGCATTCGGCGATTTCGCGCGCGATCAGGTTGACGCCCGTCAGCCCGCCGAGCAGCGGCACGACGGCCGAACCATCTTCCGCGACCGCGAGCACGGGCGGCTCGACGCCCTTGTCGGCCAGCGCCGGCGCGACGCAACGGATCACGATGCCGGCCGCGCACAGCGCGACGATCGGCAGGCCGCGCGCGTACAGCTCGCGCAGGTGCGCGCCGAGTTCGTCGAACGGCACGTCGGCCTCGACGCGCGACGCGAGCCCATGCACGGCGGCGCCCGGATAACGCGCCTGGATGCGCCGCGCGGTATCGAGCGCGCCCGCGCCGAGAATCACGATCGCGGGCGGAGTCGTCATCCTTGCCATTTTTCCCCCGGCACGACGAGCAGCGAAAAGTACGGCGACGCCATCGGATCGACTTCGTCGAGCGGCACGATGCGCTGCGCCGCCATCGTCGCGCGCTCGACGTACAACGCGCGCTTCGCGAGCCCCAGTTCATCGAGCACGCGCCGCACCTTGTCGAAATTGCGGCCCAGTTTCATTACGACGGCCGCGTCGGCCTGCGCGAGCCGCGTGCGCAATTCGTCCTTCGGCAGTACGCCGGACAGCACCGACAGGCTCTGGTTGCGGTAGACGAGCGGCTGGCCGAGCACGGCGGTGCCGCCAAGCATCGCGCACACGCCCGGGATCACCTCGGTGTCGTAGCGCGGCGCGAGGCGATCGTGCAGGTACATGTACGACCCGTAGAAGAACGGATCGCCTTCGCAGATCACCGCGACGTCGCGCCCGGCGTCGAGATGAGACGCGACGATCTCGGCGGCCGTGTCGTAGAAATCGGCGATCACGTTCTCGTAGCAGAGCGGTGGCGGCAGCGCCTCGGTCGTCACCGGATAGACGAGCGGCAGTTGCGTCTGTGCATCGTGCAGGTGCGCCTCGACGATCCCGTAGGCGTTGCCCTTCTTGCCCTTCGCGACGAAATACGCGACCACCGGCGCGGCCTGCAGCACGCGCAGCGCCTTGATCGTCATCAGTTCGGGGTCGCCGGGGCCGACGCCGACGCCGAACAGGCGTCCGCGCGGGGCCGTCATTCTGCCTCCGTCGCGAGTGCGTTGACGGCGGCCGCGGCCATCGCGCTGCCGCCGCGCCGGCCGAGCAGCGCGACGTACGGCACGCCGCGGCTGTCGGCGTCGAGCGCCGCCTTGGATTCGGCCGCGCCGATGAAGCCGACCGGAAAACCGAGAATCAACGCGGGACGCGGCGCACCGGCGTCGATCATGTCGAGCAGGTGGAACAGCGCGGTCGGCGCATTGCCGATCACGACGACGCTGCCGGCCAGATGCGGGCGCCACAGTTCGAGCGCCGCGGCCGAGCGCGTGTTGCCGAGATGCCGCGCAAGGTCCGGCACTTCCGGTTCGCCGAGCGTGCAGATCACGCGATTGCCGGCCGGCAGCCGCGCGCGCGTGATGCCTTCGGCGACCATCCGCGCATCGCACAGGATCGGCGCGCCGGCCGTGAGCGCCGCGCGGCCCGCCGTGCCGGCGCCGGCCGAGAAGCGCAGGTCGTAGGCGACATCGACCATCCCGCACGCGTGGATCACGCGCACGGCGAGCTTCTCGAGATCGGGCGGAACCTGCGACAGGTCGGCCTCGGCGCGGATCGTCGCGAACGACTGGCGGTAGATTTCCTGCCCGTCGCGAATGTAGTCAAGCATCGGTGGTGTCCTGGCTGTGCCGCGCGCCCGCCAGTCGGGCCGCGGCCTGGTCAATCGTCAGATGGCGCGCGAGCGGGGCGCCGAGGCCCGCGGCGGCGTCGCGCCGGTAAAGGTCGTAGCGTGCCGGCGCGACCGCGACGAGGGTGTACGCGGCCGGGTGCGGCAGTGCGCAATGGCGCTCGCAGCCGGTCAGGTGCGCGTCGACCGGATGGCCGATACGTGCGGCCAGCGCGAGCGCATCGTGTTTCGTATCGGCGCGCGACTTCGCGCAGCCCGCGCTGCCGGCGCAGGCGACCAGCGCCGCCAGCGGGTCGGACGCCGTGCACACGAGGCCGAGCGCCGCGAGCGCGTCGAGCACGGCTGGCGTGCGATCGTGCCGCACGCCGTGCACGAACACGCCTTGCCACGGGGTCATCGACAGCGTGCCGTCGCCTTCCGCTTCGGCGAGTGCCGCAAGCCGCTCGAGTTGGGTTGCGTCGAGCCGGCCGAGCACGAACTGCGCGCCGACGCTGCAGCGATCCGCATCGCGCGATGGCCGTGCACCGAAACGCAACGCGGCGTCCGCATGCTTGCGTCGCCAGCCGGACAATGCCGGATCGGCTTCGAGCGGGAAGGGTGCGTAATGCTGCGCGCGCTCGCGCAGCGCGCCTGCGCGACCGGTCGCGAGCAACGCGCGCATCCGCGTGACGTCGGCCGGTGCGAGATCGAGGAACGCGAGCAGCAGTGCGCGAACGAGCGCGACGGTCTGGTCCGGCGCGACGTCGAACCAGGCGGGCGGATCGCCGGGCGCGACCGGCGGGCAGCCGGCCAGGCCTGCGGCGATGCGGACCGCACCGTCGCCGCGACGCCACGCGGCGAGCCAGACGTCGTGCGGATGATCGAGCGCCGCGACCGATTCGCCGCCGTCGAGCTGGATCGAGAATTTCGGCGACACCTCGCCGCGGCGCGGCTCGTGCGTCAACATGTCGAGCAACGGCAGCGCGAGCGCGAGGCTGTCGAGCAGTGCGTCAGGATCGCGCCCCGCGAGCGGGCTGAGCATCAGGTTGCGGACATCGTCGCTCACGGCGAGCGAGGCCCGGTCGCCGGCGGCATCGCCCGTGCTCGCGCGCGGGCCCAGGCCCGCGCCGAGCAATGCGTCGGTCAGCGTATCGGCCGCGCCGTCGCGGACGCCGCGCAGCTGGAGATTCGCGCGATTGGTTGCGTCGATCGCGCCGGAGCCGCAGGCGCGCGCGGCGGCGGCGATCGCCCGCGCCTGCCGTGCGTCGAGCCGGCCGCCCGGCAGCTTGATCCGGCACAGCCCGCCGTCGGCGGCGGCGACCACGCGCACGAGCCCCGGACAAGCCGACGGGCGCACGACGGGCGACGCAGGAATGGAATCGGGGGCGGAACTCAACGGGATACCGGGACAGTGTCGCGCCGCGGCCAACGCATCGGTACACCCCGCCCGACGCCGACTGGCACGCACGCACTTTCATGCCGGCAGGTCTCCTGGCTGACAGGTCGGCGCCGGCTCCCGGCCTTCCCGGTGAAACCAGTGGCATGAGGGGGGCGATCGGCTCGCTGTCTACAGTTGCGGGGGCAGCCACAGCGGCGCGGTTTGCGCCCTGTGTTCCCTCTTCGGCCCCGAAGGGCACCGGCGAACGAACGGCCGTAGGATACCCGATTTCACCGGCGCTTCGCGACCGCCGGGCGGCCGCCGTGGCCGAAGCGAAATGCGGCCGGGCGCCGGCGGCCCCGCAGATGAAACGCGCGATGGAACACGGTACCATGCCGACTTTCACAATGCGGACGGCCGCACCGGCGCCTTCACGGCCGCCGTGCGGCGACTCGATGGAACCGGACGATGGGGAAGGGTGCATGACGGCGTGGCTGACGGTAGTGGGCATCGGCGACGACGGCTACGCGGGGCTCGGGCGCAGCGCGCGGCGCGCGCTGCTCGACGCGACGCGCGTGGTCGGCGCGAAGCGGCACCTCGACATGCTGCCCGCGCGGCTGCGGGCCGAACGCGCAGCATGGCCGTCGCCGTTCGACCTGTCGGGCCTGCTCGCGCGGCGCGGATCGCCCGTCTGCGTGCTGGCAAGCGGCGACCCGATGCTGTTCGGCGTCGGCGCGACACTCGCACGCGAACTGTCCGCCGGCGAATGGCGCGTGCTGCCCGCGCCGTCGTCGCTGTCGCTGGCTGCCGCGCGGCTCGGCTGGGCGCTGCAGGACGTCGGCGCGGTGTCGCTCGTCGGCCGTCCGCTCGCGACGCTCGCGCGCCATCTGCTGCCGGGCCGGCGCCTGTTCGTGCTGAGCGCCGACGGCCGCACGCCGGCCACGGTCGCCGCCGAACTCGCCGCGCGCGGCTTCGGCCCGACGCGCATCAGCGTGTTCGAACACCTCGGCGGCCCGCTGGAACGGCGCATCGACGGCCTCGCGCAGGACTGGAACATCGACGAAACCGCCGCGCTCAATCTCGTTGCGCTCGATTGCCAGGCCGGCCCCGACGCGCCACGCCGCGCACTCACGCCCGGCCTGCCCGACGACGCGTATCGCCACGACGGCCAGCTCACCAAGCGCGACATGCGCGCGCTGACGCTCGGGCGCCTCGCGCCCGCGCCCGGCGAACTGCTGTGGGACGTCGGCGCGGGCAGCGGCTCGATCGGCATCGAGTGGATGCGCGCGCATCCGTCGTGCCAGGCGATCGCGATCGAGTCGCATGCGGAGCGGCAGCGCTTCATCGAGCACAACCGCGACGCGCTCGGCGTGCCGGGGCTGCAACTCGTCGCGGGGCGCGCGCCCGACGCGCTTGCCGGGCTCGCGACACCCGACGCGATCTTCATCGGCGGCGGTGCAACCGCACCCGGCGTGCTCGACGCGTGCTGGTCGGCGCTGAAGCCCGGCGGCCGGCTCGTCGCGAACGCGGTCACGCTGCAGGGCGAGCTGGCGCTCGCCGCGTGGCGCGACATGCACGGCGGCACGCTCACGCGCGTGTCGCTCGCGCACGCCGAACCGCTCGGCCGCTTCGACACGTGGCGGCAGCCGTTGCCCGTCACGCTGTACGACGCGCGCAAACCGGATGCCACGGCAACGGACCTCGCGGATCGCGCATGATGCGAGACGAAACCCCCGAACAACCGGCACCGCTGCGCTTCGGCTACACGACCGGCAGCTGCGCGACCGCAACGTCGCTGGCGGCCGCGCGCCTGCTGCTCGCGGGCGTCGCGGCCGACGCCGTCGAGATCGTGCTGCCGAAGGGGCAGCGCGTGATGATGCGGCTGGCGTTCTGCCGGACCACGGCTGACGGCGCAGAAGCCGGCACGATCAAGGATGCCGGCGACGATCCGGACGTCACGCACGGCGCGCTGGTCTTCGCGCGCGTCGCGCTCGCGGCGATGCCCGGCGTGCGCTTTCACGCGGGGCCGGGTGTCGGCACCGTCACGCGCGCCGGGCTCACGCTGCCGGTGGGCGAACCTGCGATCAATCCGGTGCCGCGCCAGATGATGACTACGCACCTCGACGCGCTCGCGGCCGAATTCGGCTACGCGGGCGGCTTCGACGTGACGATCGGAGTCGAAGGCGGCGAGGCGCTCGCACTGAAGACGATGAACCCGCGTCTGGGCATCGTCGGCGGATTGTCGATCCTCGGCACGACCGGCATCGTGCGACCGTTCTCGTGCTCGGCGTACATCGCGTCGATCCATCAGGGCATCGACGTTGCACGCGCGAACGGGATCTCGCACATCGCCGCGTGCACCGGCAACGCGAGCGAGGATGCGATGCGCGCGCACTACGGCCTGCCCGACATGGCGCTGATCGAGATGGGCGATTTCGCCGGCGCGGTGCTCAAGCACCTGCGCCGCGCGCCGGTCGCCCGCCTGTCGATGTGCGGCGGCTTCGGCAAGCTCAGCAAACTCGCGGCAGGCCATCTCGACCTGCACAGCCGCCATTCCAGCATCGACCTGCCGCTGCTCGCGCAGTGGGCGGCCGAGGCGGGCGCGAGCGCGGCGCTGCAGGCCGCGATGCGCGCGGCGAACACCAGCCAGGAAGCGCTGAAGCTCGCGCAGGCCGACGGCGTGCCGCTCGGCGACATCGTCTGTGCGCACGCGCTGCGGGTCGCGCGCGACATCGTCCCGCCATCGGTCGCGGTCGAGATGTTCGCGATCGACCGGCAGGGCCGCTTCGTCGGGAGCGCACGATGAGCACGCGCATCCTGCTGCTCGGTGGCACCGCAGACGCGCTGAAGATCGCACGCGCGCTCGGCTCGCTGCACGTCTACAGCCTCGCGGGCCTCGGCAAGGTGCCCGACGACTTGCGCTGCGAAGTGCGCGTCGGCGGCTTCGGCGGAGCGGCGGGGCTCGCCGCGTATCTGCGTGGCGCCGGCATCGGCCTCGTGATCGACGCGACGCATCCGTATGCCGCGCGAATCAGCGCGAACGCGGCGGCCGCTGCGCGCGACGCGGGCGTGCCGCTGTGGGCGCTGCGTCGCGCGCCGTGGGCGCCGCAACCCGGTGACGACTGGCGGATGGTCGACGACTGGGCCGGCATCGAGGCCGCGCTCGCGCCGTTCCGGCGGCCGCTGTTCACGCTCGGCCGCGAACCCCTCGCGCATCTCGACGAGATTCCGCCGCACCAGTTCTGGCTGGTGCGCTGCCTCGATGCGCATCCCGGCAACGCACGCGCGCAGATCATCGCCGCGCGCGGGCCGTTCACGCTCGACGGCGAGCGCGCGCTGTTCGCGCTCGCCGGCATCGACGTCGTCGTCAGCAAGAACAGCGGCGGCGCCGCGACCGAGGCCAAGCTCGACGTCGCGCGTGAACGCAGGCTGCCGGTCGTGATGCTGCGCCGGCCAACGCTGCCCGACGCCGATCGCGCGTTCGACTCGGCCGCCGCGCTGCTCGATGCGCTCGACCCGGCCGCGCGCGCGTGATGTTGCGCGAGCGGCTGCCCCATGAATTGACGGAGATTTTTCGATGACGGTGTATTTCATCGGCGCGGGCCCCGGCGACCCGGAGCTGATCACGGTGAAGGGCCAGCGTCTCGTGCGCACGTGCCCGGTGATCCTGTACGCAGGCTCGCTCGTGCCGCCGGCCGTGCTCGACGGCCATCGCGCGGAGCAGGTCGTCAACACGGCCGAGCTCGACCTCGATGCGATCGTCGCGTTGCTCGCCGATGCGCATGCGAAAGGCCAGGACGTCGCGCGCGTGCATTCGGGCGATCCGTCGCTGTACGGCGCGATCGGCGAACAGATCCGCCGGCTGAAAGCCCTCGGGATTCCATATGAAATCGTGCCCGGAGTGACCGCCACGGCCGCGTGCGCGGCAACGCTCGGCGTCGAGCTGACGCTGCCCGGTGTCGCGCAGACGGTGATCCTCACGCGCTTCGCCGGCAAGACGACGATGCCGGAAGGCGAAGCACTCGGCGCGCTCGCCGCGCATCGCGCGACGCTCGCGATCCATCTTGGCGTGCGGCATCTCGCGAGGATCGTCGACGAAGTGCTGCCGCATTACGGGCCCGCCTGCCCGGTCGCGGTGATCTATCGTGCGAGCTGGCCCGACGAGGAACGCGTGACCGGCACGCTGGCCGACATCGTCGACAAGGTGCAGGGCACGCGGATCGAGCGCACCGCGCTGATCCTGATCGGCCGCGTGCTCGATGCCGAAGGGTTCGCGGATTCGACGCTGTATGCGAGCGGGAGTTGATTGCGCGTGCACGGAACGCGATGCTCGTCGTGTTTCGACGCATCGCGACGACGGATGTTCTCGCGAAGCGACCCGCCCGCTGAGCAGCGCCGTTGGCCGAATGGCGCCAACCCTGCCATCGCACCTGACTGAGCAACGACGGACAATCGCGCGCCGGTCACGAGCCGGTCATCGATCCGACGCCTTCACGCACTGCGTGTGACCCGCGCTACGCACGCGCCACGCGCCGCGCAAACCGCGGCGCGAACCCCGCCGCCAGCGCGAACAGGACGACGCACAGGCAAGCCATCGCGACCCACGCGGGCGACAGATCCGCGAGACGCTGGCGCACGACGCCCGCCGCGAACGGAAACAGCCCTGCGATCAGATAGCCGACGCCCTGCACGAACCCCGTCAACGACGCCGCGTCGGCCGGCGTCGCCGCATGGTCGACCGTGACGATCAGCGACAACGGAAACAGTGCGCCAATACCGACACCCATCAACAGCGCGGCCGGCAACGCAAGGGCCTGCGGCGCAGCCAGCATCACCAGCAGCCCCGCGAGCAACGACGCGATCGCCGCGTGCAGCGCCGAACGGCGATCGGGCAGACGGTCGATCGTCGCCGAGATCGCCAGCCCCGCGACGACTTCAGCGAGCGTCACGCCGCCGAGCAGGCCGCCGGCCGCGGTCGGCGACCAGCCGAGCCGCATGTAGTACGGCGGCAGCCATGCCAGTACGAGGGTGTAGGCGCCCGTCGCGATCCCGAAGAACATCGCGAGCCGCCAGGCGCGCGGCGAGCGCGACGGCCGTTCCCGCACCGCCGACGCCGCCATCGAACCGGACACCAACGCGTCGCCGCCACGGCTGGCCAGCGGCCATGCGAGCGCCGCGACTGCGGCCGGCAGCGACCAGCCCGCAAGCGCGGCGACCCAGCCCCAGCGGTCCGCGGCGAACGGTGCGACGACGCTCGCGAGCACCGCACCGCCCATGATCGACGTCGAATAGACGCCCATCGCGCCGCCGATCCGCGTCGCGAAATGCGCCTTCACGAATCCCGGCAGCAACGCCTGCACCATCGCAATCCCGAGGCCCGCGCAACATGCGCTTGCGAGCAGCAGCCACGCGTACTGCGCGCCGATGCGCGCCGCGCAGGCGAAAGCGATCAGTGCGACGCCCAGCCATACGCCGCCCGCGATCCCCGTCACGCGCTGCAACCGCGGCGCGCTCAGCGCACCCGCGCCCATCAGCAGGATCGGGATCGTGGTCAGCAGGCTCGCCGCGCTGTCGCCGATGCCGGTTGCGCGCTGGATCATGTCGAGCAGCGGACCGATCGCGGCCAGCGCCGGCCGCAGGTTAAGTCCGACCAGCACGATGGCGGCAAGCCGCCATCCGGGAGAAGTGAAACGATTCATGGAACGGCCCTCGGTGTCGGTGCGCGACACCTTCATCACGGATGTCGCGCGTTTTCATGTAAAGTGTCTCGACATCAAGATAAATGCTGATTTATCTCGACGTCAAGATAACTGGTGAGCCGAGGAGGGTTAATGGATCGAGCCGCGCATGCGCTCGCGCAATGGCGTATCGAGCGTCCGGATCTGGATGCGTCGTCGATGCTCGTGATGGGACGGCTGCAGGAGGCCGCGCTCCTGATCGCACGCGACGGTCTCAATCCGTTGTTCGCGCGCTACGGGATGCAGTCAGGCGAATTCGACGTGCTGGCGACGCTGCGGCGCAGCGGCGCGCCGTTCGCGCTGACGCCGACCGCGCTGTACGACGCGCTGATGATGTCGTCGGGCGGGATGACCGCGCGCATCGACCGGCTGCAGAAGGCCGGGTGGGTCGAGCGCCGGCCGAATCCGGCCGACGGCCGCGGCACGCTCGTCGCGCTGACCGACGCCGGCCGCGCACTGATCGACGAGGCGGTGGTCGCGCACGTCGACAATCAGCGCGCGATGCTGGCCGCGCTGTCGGGCGAGGAGCAGGCGCAACTTTCGGTGTTGCTGGAAAAGCTGCTGGCGGGATTGGCTGGAGCGGCATCGGCGCCGGCCGAGAAATAGCGACGCCGGAAATAGCGACGCCGGATCGTCACGTCGAATGAACGCGACGAGCAGGAAACGAAACCGCCTGAAGGAAGCCGGAGAATCGCCCGCCGTGAAGCGGCGGGCAGGCAGCGGGCGGGCCACGGCGCGCGCGCCCGCCGCGCGGCTCAGTCGCGTGCCGGGATGTTGAGCCCGCGCGCGACGGCCGGACGCGCGACGAACGCGTCGAGCGCCCGCGCGACATGCTTGAATTCGCCGAAGCCGACCAGGTCGCCCGCTTCATAGAAGCCGACCAGGTTGCGCACCCACGGGAAGATCGCGATGTCGGCGATCGTGTACGTGTCGCCCATCATCCACTTGCGATTCGCGAGATGCGCGTCGAGCACGGCGAGCAGGCGCTTCGATTCCGCGACGTAGCGATCGCGCGGACGCTTGTCCTCGTAATCGCGGCCCGCGAACTTGTGGAAGAAGCCGACCTGGCCGAACATCGGCCCGATTCCGCCCATCTGGAACATCACCCACTGGATCGTCTCGTAGCGGCCGGCGGGATCCTTCGGGATCAGTTGGCCCGTCTTGTCCGCGAGATAGATCAGGATCGCGCCGGATTCGAACAGCGGCAGCGGCCGGCCGTCGGGGCCGTTCGGATCGATGATCGCCGGGATCTTGTTGTTCGGATTCAGCGACAGGAATTCGGGCGACAGCTGGTCGTTGGTGTCGAAGCGCACGAGGTGCGGCTCGTACGGCAGGCCGGTTTCCTCGAGCATGATCGACACCTTGACGCCGTTCGGCGTCGGCAGCGAGTACAGCTGCAGACGGTCGGGATGCTGGGCAGGCCATTTCTTCGTGATCGGGAAGGCGGACAGATCGGGCATGGAGGTTCGCTCGTCAACGTGGAGGATCCGCGCTCCGCCGGCCTGCCGCGCATCGCGGGCGCCCCTGACACCGCGGCAGGAACGGGACGAACACATCGACAGGCGGGCGGGGCGCGCCGAAAACGCCCACTGTAGCCGATCCCCGCGATCGCTGCAGACGGCGGCCGCGGGCCGTGCCCGAGTGCCGCCGCGCGCGCATCGCGCCGCTGCGTCGTCAGAAGTTGTGCCGCAGCCCGAGCATCGCGGCGGTCGTGCCGACTCCGGGCGCGACGGGCTGCCCGTACACGAGCATCTGGTCCATCGTGCCGCGGTTGTTCACGTGGCCGACCTGCGCATACACCATCGTCCGCTTCGACAGGCTGTAGTCGGCCGTGAGCACGAGGGCCGTCGACCGGTTCTCGGCGCGGTTGCGGTCCTTCAGGTAGTACACGGCCGAGGCGACCTGCAGCGCCGGCGTGAAGCGATAGCCGATGCCGGCCGACAGCATGTCGAGGTTCACCTTGTCCGCATGCGACGGATTCCGGCCGTTGCCGTACGACGCCGACACCGAGAAATCGCGGATCGTGTATTTCGCGCCGACGTAGACGAAGCGGTTGTTGTCGACGCCCGTCGGCGCGACCCCCGGCGCCGGGTTCGTGTCGTGGCCGTTGTAGTAGACGGCCGACGCATTGAGCCCGTAGTTCGAGTACCGCAGCACGACCGACTCGCGCGTGCCGCCCTGGAACTGCCCGGCGACGCCGCCGGGCGCGTATTCGAGCGCGATCGACGCACCCGCGAACGTCGGCGACTGATAGACGAGCGCATTGCTGTCGTACAACGCGCCGATCGCGCCGTTGGTGCTCGTGCCCGGCCAGCCGGCCGCGGTGTTCAGGCCGAGCCACGCGGTCAGCACGCTGCCGAAGAACTGCGCGTTGCGCACGTCGGTGTCGGCCATCGCATAGATCATCGGCACGATCTGGCGGCCGGCCGTGAACGTGCCGAACGGCCCCGACACGCCGAGCGACGCGACCTGGTTGAAGATCGCGACGGCGCCCGGCGTGTCGCTCAGCTGCATCTTGCCGGTGCCGCTGTCGAACGAACCCTGCAACTTGAAGTTGACCTTGTAGCCGCCGCCCAGGTCCTCGCTGCCCTTGATGCCCCAGAAGCTCGAATAGATGCCGCCGTCCTTCATCCGGAACACCTTCCCGGTGTTCGGCGCGCTCGGGCTGAACGACGCAGCCGACGTGCTCTGGTACAACAGGCCCGTATCGACCACGCCGTAGAGCGTGACGGAGGATTGCGCGTGCGCGAGCGCCGAACAGCCGGCAAGC
The DNA here is from genome assembly GCF_001718315.1 of Burkholderia diffusa. NCBI lineage: Bacteria > Pseudomonadati > Pseudomonadota > Betaproteobacteria > Burkholderiales > Burkholderiaceae > Burkholderia > Burkholderia diffusa. Next base: position 1,744,464 of record NZ_CP013362.1, read on the forward strand.
GCCGCGAGCGCGGCCAGTTTCATCTTCATCGAAGTCTCCAGGATCGTAATGGACCGCACGGGATCGAGCCCGGGCGGGTGCAGCGGGGGAAGCGTCGGGGCAGGCGGGTAGGCGCGTGATGCGACGCCGGTGCGAGCCGTGCGGAAAGGTTACGCAACGGCGCGCGGCCGCTCCCCCCCATGCGCGGGGGGCAGGGTTGCGGAGAATCGAAGGGCGCGAAGACGAGGTTGCCGTCAACGGCCACGGCAAGGCTGCTACGGCTGCATGCAGGCGGAGTTCACGGCGCGCTTTCGAGCAGCCCGAGCACGAGCGCGCGACGCACCGCGTGCTTGCGCGAGCTGGCGTCGAGCTTGCCGAACAGGTTCTTCAGGTGCCACTTCACGGTTTCCTCGCCGACCGCGAGCGCCACCGCGATTTCCTTGTTCGACAGGTTGCGCGCGAGCAGTTCGAGAATCACGCGTTCCTTGGGCGTCAGCACGACGCTCGGCACCGCGCGCGGGTTGGCCGGGCTGCGCGGCGCGGGCGGCACGATGCGCGGCTGCGGCTGTGCGGGCCGGACCGAGCCGTCGCCCGAGGGCGCCTCGTCGCCGATGCGGCGCGCCCAGTCGGCGACGGCTGGATGCGCATCGGCGAGCGTGCGCGTGAGGCCGAACAGGTCGGCGAGGTTCATCGCCTCGTCGAGCAGCGCCCGGCCGCCGTGCCCGGACTGTTCGAGCGCGAACGCGCTGAGCGCCATGATCTCGATGCGCTCGCGTCCCATGTTCATCTCGCGCGCCAGCACCGCCGCTTCGTCGAGCGCCGCGCATGCATCGTCCCAGCGGCGTGCGGCAAGCGCGGCGCCCGCGTGCGCCGTGGCCTGCAGCAGCACGACGGGGCGGCGCCACAGCGGCCCGTGCGACGGGAACTCGGCCGCGGCGATCGCGTCGATCCGCTCAACCAGCGCATGGCAGGTCGCCTCGCGATAGCGCGCCGCATGAATGCGCACCTGCTCGGCAAGACTCGCGACCGACAGGCGCGGCAGCCGGCGCGCGACACCCATCGCGTCGAGCGCCTCGAGCAGGTCGATCGCGCGATGCTCGACGCCGCGCAGCAGCGCGATACGCGCGGCCGTTCGGTAGCCGAGCAGCACGGTGTCCGGCGTGCCCGCGTGCTCGAGCACGTCGAGCCGGTTCGCGAGCAGCGCGGCGGCCTGGTCGACGCGATCGGCCTCGTAAGCGATGGCCGCGCACATCGCCGCGAGCATGCAGGTCAGCGGATGGCGGCGCCCGAGGTCGGCTTCCGCGCGGGCGAGCGCGGGCGACAACGCGTCATCCGCGAGCCGGATCTGGCCTTCGTGCAGGTAGCTCAGGCCCGTGATCAGTTCGCCCCAGCGCGCGACGTAGCCGAATCCGGCCGCCGTCTCGCCGCGCGGCGCCGCCTGCTGGAAGCGGCGTGCCTGCGCCGGCTCGCCGACGATGATCGCGCGCGCCGCCAGGCGGTTCGCGTGCATCTGCGCGAGCCACGTCGCCGCGGGCGGCGTGAACTCGGCCCACGGTTCGAACAGCTCGACGAAACGGTCGATTTCGTCCGCGTAATAGGCCGCCGCGCTGAGGATCAGCGCGCATTCGTAGCGCATCGCGGCCGGCGTGCCGGCATCGGCCAGGATGCCGGCGATCTGGCGCTGCGCCTCGACATGGCGCTCGCCGAGTGCCAGCGCCCAGGCGACCGCGATCCGCAGCGTCGGACGCTTGTCGAGTTCCGCATCGGGCAGCAGCGCGAGCCAGTCGAGCACGTCGTTGATGCGGCCCTGCTTGATCGCGTCCTCGAGGCAGCGCTGCGCAAGTGCGTATGCCGTGTCGAACTGGCCGGCCGCATACGCGTGGCGCGCGGCTTCCTCCGTCATTCCGTGCGCGTCGAGCCACGCGGCCGCGCGCGCGTGCAGCGCGCTGCGCTCTGCGTCCGGGCTCGCCGCAAGGCGGTCGCGCAACGTATCGCGCACCAGCGGATGCAGTCGGCACCAGTCGGAATCGTCGGACGCAATGAACAGCGGCGTGTCGCGCGCGAGCCGCGCGAGCCGGTCGGGGGCGTTCGCGTCGTCGAGCAGCGCGGCGCACAGCGACGGATGCAGGCGGTCGGCGACGCTCGTGCGCGTGAGGAACGCGGTGTCGTCGGCCGACAGGTTCGCGAGCAGCAGCTCGACGAGCCGGTCGCGGGTGCCGTCCATCCGCGCGGCGAGTGCGTCGACGGCCTGTCGCGGATCGGCCGAGCGTGCCATCGCGGCCATCGCGAGCTGCAGCCCGAGCGGCCATCCGTCGACGCGCTCGAACAGCCGCGCGCACGCGTCGGCGTCGACCCGCTGCGCAAAGCGCGCGCCGACCAGCGCGATCGTCTCGTCGAGCGTGAAGCGCAGCCAGTCGGGGCCCACGAGCGTGCATTGCCCGCCGGCGAGCAGGTCGCCGGCCGCGTGATCGAGTCCGCGCCGGGCCGCGACGACCACTCGCAGGTTCTGCGGCGCGTTGTGCAGCACGTAGGTCAGCGCGTCGAGGCCGGCGGGCGGCAGCCGCTCCGCATCGTCGACGATCAGCAGCGCGTCGATCGACAGTTGCGCGACTTCGGCCAGCCACGCGGTCAGTCCTTCCAGCGCGCGGGCGGCGCCGTCCGGAATCAGGCGCCCGAAGCCGGGCCGCGCGCAGCCGATGCGCACCGCCTGCACGAGCCCCTGCAGCAGGCGCGGTGCGTCGTCGCGCTCGTCGGCGGACAGCCACACGACCGCGCGGCCGAGCGCAAGGGATTCGCGGCGCCATTGCGCGAGCAGCGAGGTCTTGCCGTAGCCGGCCGGCGCCTGCACGAGCGTGACGGGCCGCGCATCGAAGGCCGGCGCGGCAAGGCTCAGCCGCGCACGCGCGAGCAACTGCGCCGGCACGCGCGGCGCGGTCGTCTTCAGCACGAGTTCGGTGGGGGGCGCGTCGGCGCGATCGGGTGGGTGGGGCATCGGGGCAGCAGTCGGAGTCCGGCGATGCCGTGCGGGCCAGCGTCCGGGGTGAGCGTGGGGGAAAGGATCGGCCGAACCACGTTCGCGCGTCAATCCCCCCCGCGACGAGTGGGGCCGCACCGCCGACCAGTCGATAGCATGGGTTCCGATGCGTGACGAACGCAACCGACGAATGCAACGAGGAGGGACCATGAACATCGTATCGACCGGCGCGCGACGCGGCGCACCGAGCGCCGGATAAGCGGAGCGCCACGATGTATCGCCATCTGCTCGTGACGGTCGACGGCGCGCCCGGCGGCATCGACGCGATCGGCCATGCGCTCGAACTGGCGCGTGCGGTCGGCGCGCGGGTCACGTTCGTGCTGTCCGCCGCCGCACCGGACTCGCGTTTATCCGGAGCGCGGATCCCGGAACACGGTGCGAAAGTGGAAGCCGCCGCACGGGCGCAAGGCCTGTCCCATGCGATCGCGGGGGCCGGCCATCCGGGGGCCGGCCATCCGGGGGCCGGCCATCCGGGGGGCGGCCGTCCGGGAGCGGGCGACACGTCGCCCGCCACGCTCGCCGGCAAGCTCGGCTGCGACCTGATCGGCGTCGCGGCGCTGCCGCACGATGCCGATGCTGCCGCGGCCGCGCAACGGCGCTCGCTGCTGGCGACGAGTGGCGTGCCTGTGCTCGTGTGCCCGGCGCGGCGTGCGCCGGCCGAGGCGCGCGTGATGGCCCGCTGTCTCGCGGCGCACCGCGCGCTCGGCGAGCGGCTGCAGACGCTGACGATGGCGAGCACGCACCCGGCCGCGGCAACGCAGCCGACCGCCGACGCGGACGGCCCGCTTGCGGTGCTGGCATCGCTCGCCGAGCTGCAGAACGCGCGCTTCGGCGCATCTGCCGAAGCACGTCTCTGCGCCGCATTGCGCCTGCGGGCGGAGAGCGCCGCGGCCGAACTCGACGAGCTCGACCGCCAGCGGCGCCGCGATGCGCAGGCGCTCGACGCGCTGGCGCGGCTCGCCGCCGACGGGTTGCCGTCGGCCGCGTTCGATGCCGCGCTCGCCGACTATGCACGCGGCGCGTTCGAGCAGATGGGGCGCATGGAAGGCGTGATTTTCCCGGCCGCGCGGCGCTACCTGAGCGACGCCGACTGGAACGAACTGGACTCGCCCCCGGCGAGCGACGCAGCCGCGACGACGCCGGGCGCGGACGAACCCGACGATGCGTGACGCGCATCCGACTGAATACTTACGGAGAACAAGATGGCACATGCAGTGCGATTCCACGAAACCGGCGGCCCCGACGTGCTGCGCTGGGAAGCGGTCGACGTCGGCGAGCCGGGCGCCGGGCAGGTTCGCCTGCGGCACGAGGCTGTCGGCCTGAACTTTGCCGACACGTATTTCCGCAGCGGCCTGTATCCGGTGCCGCTGCCGGCGGGCATCGGCGTCGAGGCGGCCGGCGTGGTCGAGGCCGTCGGTCCCGGCGTGACGAACGTCGCAGTCGGCGATCGCGTGACCTATACCGGCTTCCTCAACACGCTCGGCGCGTACAGCACCGAACGGTTGATTCCGGCCGCGCCGCTCGTGAAGCTGCCCGCCGGCATCGCGTGCGAAACGGCCGCGGCGATGACGATGCGCGGGCTGACGTCGGCCTACCTGCTGCGCCGCATCCATGCGTTCGCGCCCGGCGACACGATCCTGCTGCATGCGGCCGCGGGCGGCGTCGGGCTGATCGTGTCGCAATGGGCGAAGCTGCTCGGGCTCACGGTGATCGGCACCGTGTCGAGCGAACACAAGGCCGCGGTCGCCCGCGCACACGGCTGCGATCACACGATCGACTACAGCCGCGAGGACGTCGCGAAACGCGTGCGCGAACTGACGAACGGCGCGGGCGTCGACGTCGTGTTCGACAGCGTCGGCAAGGATACCTTCGAAGGCTCGCTCGATTCGCTGAAGCGGCGCGGGCTGATGGTTTGCGTCGGCACCGCGTCGGGCCCGATCCCGCCGTTCGACCCGCAGCGCCTCGCGATGAAGGGCTCGCTGTACCTGACGCGTCCGGCGCTGGCCGACTACATCGCCGATCCGGCCGAGAAGAACGATCTGGCCGGCGAACTGTTCGCGCACGTCGCGGCCGGCCGCATCCGGATCGAGATCAACCAGCGTTATGCGCTGCAGGACGCGGCGCAGGCGCACCGCGACCTGGAATCGCGCAAGACGACCGGCTCGTCGGTATTCATCGTCTGAGGAGACGCGCATGCGAGTCGAACCCCTGACCTGTGCGATCGGCGCTGAGCTGCTGGACGTGAGCCTCGCCGACGCCGTGCACGACGACGGCCTGTTCGCCGAGATCCGCGCGCAGCTGCTGCGCCATCGCGTGCTGTTCCTGCGCGACCAGGACATCACGCGCGCCGAGCACGTCGCGTTCGCGCGCCGCTTCGGCGAGCTCGAGGATCATCCGGTCGCCGGCAGCGATCCCGAGCACCCGGGGCTCGTGCGGATCTACAAGTCGCCCGACCAGCCGAACGACCGCTACGAGAATGCGTGGCACAGCGATGCGAGCTGGCGCGTGGCGCCGCCGCTCGGCTGCGTGCTGCGCTGTGTCGAAGGGCCGGCGGTCGGCGGCGACACGATGTGGGCGAACATGGTGCTCGCATACGAGCACCTGCCGGAACACGTGAAGCAACAGATCGCGGATTTGCGCGCGCGTCACAGCATCGAGGCGAGCTTCGGCGCGGCGATGCCGATCGACAAGCGCCTCGCGCTGAAGGCGCAGTATCCCGACGCCGAGCATCCGGTCGTGCGCACGCATCCCGAAACGGGCGAGAAGGTGCTGTACGTGAACGCGTTCACGACGCACTTCACGAATTTCCACACGCCCGCACGCGTGCGCTACGGGCAGGACGCGAATCCCGGCGCCGGCCAGTTGCTGCAATACCTGATCAGCCAGGCCTGTATCCCCGAATACCAGGTGCGCTGGCGCTGGAAGAAGAACAGCGTCGCGATCTGGGACAACCGCAGCACGCAACATTACGCGGTGATGGACTACCCGCCGTGCGTGCGCAGGATGGAGCGCGCGGGCATCGTCGGCGACGTGCCGTTCTGAGCGCCGCCGCACCGTAACTCATCCGCACCAACGCACCACGCATCGGGCCCGCCGCCCGGCGCGAAGGGATACGCACGCCCGTACGCCCCGAACACAACGATTCCATCTGGAGGACGACATGCAATTTCTCGACGATTCGCTGCACCCGGAAAACCAGGACAAGGTAGTCATCACGGTCGCGCCGTACGGCCCCGAATGGATGCCCGCCGATTTTCCGGAAGACATTCCGGTGACGATGGACGAGCACGTGCAGAAGGCCGTCGACTGCTACAACGCGGGCGCGACGGTGCTGCATCTGCACGTGCGCGAGCTCGACGGCAAGGGCAGCAAGCGGCTGTCGAAATTCAACGAGCTGCTCGGCCGGCTGCGCGAGGCGGTGCCCGACATGATCCTCCAGGTCGGCGGGTCGATCTCGTTCGCGCCGGAAGGCGACGGCGCGGAAGCGAAATGGCTGTCCGACGACACGCGCCACATGCTCGCCGAGCTGACGCCGAAGCCCGATCAGGTGACGGTCGCGATCAACACCGTGCAGATGAACATCACCGAGTTGATGAACCGCAAGGACATCGCCGGCACGTCGCTCAACGAGGCGGCGCTCTGGGACGCGTACCGCGAGATGACCGTGCCGGCCGGCCCCGGCTGGGTCGACGAACACCTGCGCCGGCTGCAGGCGGCCGGCATTCAGCCGCATTTCCAGCTCACCGGCATGCACGCGCTCGAGACGCTCGAGCGGATCATCCGCCGCGGTGTCTATCGCGGGCCGCTGAACGTCACGTGGGTCGGCATCGGCGGCGGCTTCGACGGCCCGAATCCGTACAACTTCATGGAATTCATCCGGCGCTGCCCCGACGGTGCGTGCATCACGCTCGAATCGCTGATGAAGAACGTGCTGCCGATCAACACTGTCGCGATGGCGCTGGGGCTGCATCCGCGCTGCGGGATCGAGGACACGATCATCGACCAGAAGGGCAACCGGATGACGTCGGTGCAGCAGGTCGAGCAGTGCGTGCGGATCGCCCGCGAACTCGGCCGCGACATCGCGACCGGCAAGGAGGCGAAGGCGATCTACCGGATCGGCGTGCAGTACGACGGCGTCGACGAAACGCTCGCGCAACTCGGGATGGCGCCGAACCGCCGGCCGGGCCAGCTGAACGTGCCGCTGCGCGCGGCCTGACGCACCGCGCATTCGGGTGGCGCGCAAGCGCCGCCCGCCGATCGATGTGGCGCGGCACCCACCCTCGCGCGGTGCGCGAGGCAAGCTCCGACGAACGGAGCGGGGCCGTGCAAGCCGCGCCGGCGCGTTGCCGTACCGGTGCCGGAGGAGACACGCATGCTGATTCATCACGTCGAGCCGTCGCTGCAGGACGTGGCGGCCACCGGGCGGCGCGCGCCGGCCTATGCCTGGCTCGTGTTCGGGCTGACCGTCGGCCTGCTGCTGTCGGACTACATGTCGCGGCAAGTGCTCAATGCCGTGTTTCCGCTGCTCAAGCACGCGTGGGGACTGTCGGACACGCAGCTCGGCTCGCTGTCCGGCGTCGTCGCGCTGCTCGTCGGGCTGCTGACGTTTCCGCTGTCGGTGCTCGCCGACCGCTTCGGCCGCGTGCGCAGCATCGTGCTGATGGCCGCGTTGTGGAGCGTCGCGACGCTCGGCTGCGCGCTGTCGACCAACTACGCCGAAATGCTCGTGGCGCGCGGGCTCGTCGGCCTCGGCGAAGCCGCGTACGGCAGCGTCGGCGTCGCCCTGATCCTCAGCATCTTTCCGGCACGCCTGCGCGCGACGCTGACCGGCGCGTTCATGGCCGGCGGCGCGTTCGGCTCGGTGTTCGGGATGGCGCTCGGCGGCCTCGTCGGCGCGCATCTCGGCTGGCGCTGGTCATTCGGCGTGATGGCCGCGCTCGGCATCGTGCTGCTCGTCGCGTACCGCGGCGTGGTCACCGAACGGCGGCTCGCCGCATGTCGCGTCGAACCGTGCCGGCCTCATGCCGATGCGCCGCGCGGCCTGCGCGGCAGCATGCGTGCGCTGATGTCGGGGCTGTTCGCATCGCGTTCGGTGATCTGCGCGTATGTCGGCAGCGGGCTGCACCTGTTCGTGCCCGGCGCGCTGTTCGCATGGCTGCCGAGCTACCTGAACCGCTATTACGCGATGGCGCCGGACCGTGCCGCCGTGCTCGCGGCCGGCTTCGTGCTGCTGGCGGGCGTCGGGATGGTCGGCTGCGGGATCGTCACCGACCGTGTCGGGCGCGCCGACGGCGCGCGCAAATGGCTGACCGCGATCACGTATTGCGTGCTGACGGGCGTGTGCCTCGCGGTCGCGTTCCGGCTGCCGCCCGGGCCGCTGCAGCTTGCGCTGATCTGCGCGGGCATGCTGGTCGGCGCGGGCGCGTCCGGCGCATCGGGCGCGATGGTCGCGAACCTGACGCCGCCCGCGATCCACGCATCGGCGTTCGCGACGCTCACGCTCGCCAACAACCTGCTCGGCATGGCGCCGGGCCCGCTGCTGACGGGGTGGGTCGCCGATCGCGCCGGCCTCGTCGGCGCACTGCAATGGATCCCCGCCGTGCCGCTCGCGGCCGCCGTGCTGTTCGCGATCGGCCGTGCGAGCTACGCGGCCGATCTCGCGCGCGCCGAACGCGAACGGCGCGCGTCGCATCTTTCCTGAACCGAATCCTCCCGGAGGCAGCATGACCCTGGCGACCGCGCCCACCATCCTGATCGTGCCCGGCTTGCGCGATCACGTCGAAGATCACTGGCAGACGCATCTGCAACGGTGCCTGCCGAACGCACGCGCCGTCGCGCCGCTCGAAGCCGACAAGCTGAGCCGCGCCGCGCGCGTCGCGGCGCTCGATGCCGCGCTGGCCGCGATCGACGGCCCCGTGATCCTCGTCGCGCACAGCGCGGGCGTGATGATCACCGTGCATTGGGCGCTGCACGCCACGCGCGCCATCGATGGCGCGCTGCTCGCCGCGCCGGCCGATCTCGATACGCCGATGCCCGCGGGCTATCCGACACCGGAGGCGCTCGACGCGCACGGCTGGACGCCCGTGCCGACCCGGCCGCTGCCGTTTCCGAGCATCGTGGCCGCGAGCCGCAACGATCCGCTCGCGCGGTTCGAACGAACGCAGGCGCTGGCGGCCGGGTGGGGCAGCCGGTTAGTCGATCTCGGCGAAGTCGGGCACCTGAACCCGGCGTCCGGGTACGGCGAGTGGCGGGATGCGGAGCGGTTGATCGGGGAGGTGATCGCGCTCCGTGCGGCCTGAGCGCCGTCTGCAACGCGCCGCGCATGATTGCTCATGCCGGCGCGCCCGTCTGAGTCGACTCCCGTTCAATGCCTATGGATATATGACGTCCTAACACGCCGCGTATTCGTCGCAACGCTGCGCCGCTCAGCCGGTCGATCAGCCGATTCTCGATAACCGGAAGGCTTTTGTTAGGGAAATTCCCGCCCCGCGCAGGTCGGTTTTTTGTTGACCGACATCGTATAACGCCGTCATGATTTCCCGAAAGAAAGGTCCCATCCACCGACCGAAGCGAGGAGACATGAACACCACCACGATCGCGCGCCGTGTCCGCCGGATTGCCCTGGCGCTGGGCCTGACGCTGTCGGCCGCGGCCGCCGTCGCGGCCCCCGTGTCGTTGAATGTCGTCGACGTCGCGGGCAACCTTCAGCTCACGCAGAAGGCCATCGAGGCGTTCAGGGAGAAGAACCCGAATCTCGTCTCGAACGTCACGTTCACGAATGCGCCCGCGCCGCAGTTGCCGGGCAAGATCAAGGCGATGCAGGCGGCGGGGCGTGCCGACATCGACCTCGTGCTGACGGGCACCGACGCGCTGGCCGCCGGCATCGAGCAGAACCTGTGGCTCAAGCTGCTGCCCGACAACGCGGGCGCGTTCCCCGGCGTGCTCGACAAATACGCGCCCGGCCCGCGCAAGATGCAGGATCTCGCGCAGGGCTTCGGTCTCGAAGTGACCTACATGCCGGCCGGCCCGCTGCTCGAATACAACCCGGCCAAGGTCAGCGACCCGCCGAAGACGCCCGAACAGCTGCTCGCGTGGTGCAAGGCGCATCCGAACAAGCTGATCTACGCGCGCCCGGCGAACTCGGGCCCCGGCCGCACCTTCCTGATGGGGCTGCCGTACGTGCTCGGCGACAAGAATCCGCAGGATCCGATCAACGGCTGGGACAAGACCTGGGCGTTCCTCAAGCAGCTCAACGACTGCGTGCCGTACTACCCGGGCGGCACGTCGGCGGTGATGAAGGAGCTCGGCGAAGGCACCCGCGACATGACGGTGACGGTCACCGGCTGGGATCTCAACCCGCGCGCGCTCGGCATCGTGCCGGCCGACTTCCGGATCCAGGCGTTCGACAACATGACGTGGGTCAACGACGCGCACTACATGGTGATTCCGAAGGGCGTGCCGAAGGAGAAGCTCGACGTGCTGTTCAAGCTGATGAACTTCCTGCTTGAACCGGCGCAGCAGGCGATGACCTACGACGACGGCTACTTCTATCCGGGCCCGGCGGTGAAGGGCGTGACGCTCGAGATGGCGCCCGCGCACAGTCAGGAGGTGATCAGGAAGTTCGGCCGCCCCGAGTATGCGAAGTTGCTCGCGGATCGTCCGCACGTGCAGCCGCTCAACGCGCAGGCAATGGTCGCCGCGTTCCAGAAGTGGGACCGCGAAGTCGGTTCGCAGAAATCGAAATGACGGATGACCGCGCGGGCGCCGCGGCGCCCGCGCTGACGGAGTTTGCGTAATGAACCACAGTTTCGAACGGCTGCGGCTCGACGGCGTATGCCGCAGCTTCACCAATGCGGAGGGCGCGCAGGTCGCCGCACTGAACGGACTCGATCTCGACATCCGGCGCGGCGAGTTCATCGCGCTGCTCGGCCCGTCGGGCTGCGGCAAGTCGACCGCGCTGAACTGCATCGCCGGGCTGCAACCGCTCACGAGCGGCGGCATCTGGCTCGACGACACGCGCATCGACGTGCTGCCTCCCGAGCGTCGCGGCTTCGGCATGGTGTTCCAGAACTACGCGCTGTTTCCGCACATGTCGGTGCTCGAGAACGTCGGCTTCGGGCTGAAGATGCGCGGCGTGCCGAAGCAGGAAACGCGGCGGCGCGCGCAGCAGGCGCTCGAACTGGTGCAACTCGTCGGCCACGAGGGCAAGCTGCCCGGGCAGTTGTCGGGCGGGCAGCAGCAGCGCGTCGCGATCGCGCGCGCGATCGTCATCGAACCGCCGCTCGTGCTGATGGATGAGCCTCTTTCGAACCTCGACACGAAGCTGCGCATCGAGATGCGCGCCGAGATCCGCCGCATCCACACGCAGCTCGAGCGCGCGACGATCTACGTGACGCACGACCAGGACGAGGCGCTGTCGATGGCCGACCGGATCGTCGTGATGAAGGAGGGCGTCGTGCAGCAGGTAGCGTCGCCGAAAGACGTGTATACGCGCCCGCACAACCTGCACGTCGCGCGCTTCATGGGCTATCGCAACGTGCTGCCGTTCACGCTCGAAGGGATGGCCGGCGACTACGTGAACGTCACCGCGGCCGGCGTGCGCGTCACGGGTGTTCCGATGGCCGGTTTCGACGGCAAGGACGTCGTGGTCGCGCTGCGCCCCGACGACATTGAGCGGGCGGAAGAAGGGGCCGACAACGCATTCGACGCGACCGTCGAAACGGTCGAATACGGCGGACGCGACTCGCTCATCCGCGCGATCACGCCGTTCGGACCGGTCTGGGCGCGGGTTGCCGGCGAATTCGCGGAGGGCGAGCGGTTGCGGCTGCGCGTGGCGGCCGCGCGCACGCTCGTCTATGCGGGAGACGCGCAATGAATGGCCGCTGCGCCGCGTGCGCGGCAGCGCGCCGCCCGGAGGCCGCATGAGCACATTCGCGACCGGCGGCGCGCCGCGCGACGCGAAGGCATGGCTCGTCACGCCGGCGCTCGCGTTCATCGTCGCGCTGTTCATCTATCCGTTCGCGTACGGCATCGTGCTGTCGTTCCAGCCGATGAACGGCGGCGGCGCGCTCGCGAACTACGTGCAGTTCTTCACCGACACCGCGATGTGGCCAACCGTGCTCGTCACGCTGAAGCTCGCGGTGCCGGCGACGCTGATCAACGTCGGCATCTCGGTGCCCGTCGCGTTCGCGCTGCGCCGCAGCTCGCCGTACCAGAAGTTCGTCACGACGCTGCTCGTGATTCCCGTCACGCTCGGCACGGTGCTCGTCGCCGACGGGATGCTCACGTATTTCGGCCCGAACGGCTGGTTTCCGCAGGCGTTGCAGGGGCTGCATCTGTACACGGACGAAGTCCGCCTTACCCACAATTACTGGGGCGTGCTGCTGTCGCTGATCGTGTCGGGCTTTCCGTTCGCGTTCCTGCTGATGCTGTCGTACATCAGCGGTATCGATCCGACGCTCGCGCGCGCCGCGGCGACGCTCGGCGCGAACCCGTGGCAACAGTTCCGGCGGATCTACCTGCCGTTGCTCGTGCCGGGGCTCACGATGGCGGCGTGCCTGTCGTTCGTGCAGGCGTTCTCGGTATTCCCGTCGGCCGTGCTGCTCGGCGCCCCGGCCGGGCCGACACGCGTGATCTCGATCGCGGCCGCCGAAGCCGCGTTCGAGAGCTACGACTATTCGCTCGCATCGGCGATCGCGATCGTGATGGGGTTCGTGCAGCTGCTGGTGGTCGCGTCGATGCTCGGGGCACGCCGCTTCTTCTATACCGGTCCGGTCACGGGAGGCAAGGGCTGATGGCGACCGACAATCATGCCGCGCCCGCGTGGCCGCCGAAGCGCAGTCCGCCCGGCGCGCAGCCCGTCAACGCGATGAAGCCGCGGAAGCTGCGCGACAGCCTCGCCGGCCGCGCGTGGAAGGCGCTCGTGTGGGGGCTGATGGCGTTCTTCCTGCTGAACGTGATGCTGCTGATCGCGACCGTCGCCGTGAACTCGGTCGCGACGCGCTGGTTCGGCACGCCGCTGCCGCAGGGCTTCACGCTGCACTGGTATGCGAAGGCGTGGGAGGATTTCCAGCTCGCCAGCGTGCTGTGGGTGACCGTCGAAGTGGTCGGCTCGGTCGTGCTGCTGTCGGTCGCGCTCGGCGTGCCGGCCGCCTACGCGCTCGCGCGCGTGCAGTTCCGCGGCAAGCGCTTCGCGCTGCTGGTGTTCCTGCTGCCGCTGATGGTGCCGCCCGTCACGTACGGAATCCCGATGGCGACCGTGATGTACAAGGTCGGGCTCGCCGGCACGCTGCCCGGCGTGATCCTCGCGAATCTCGTGCCGGCGCTGCCGTTCGTGATCCTCGTGATGACGCCGTTCATCGAGCAGATCGATCCGAACCTCGAAGCCGCCGCACGCATCTTCGGCGCGAACACGTGGCGCTATTTCCGCCACGTGCTGCTGCCGCTGCTGGTCCCCGGCATGCTCGCGGCAGGGCTGCTCGTGCTGGTGCGCACGATCGGGATGTTCGAGCTGACCTTCTTCACCGCGGGCCCGAGCACGCAGACGCTCGTCGTCGCGCTGTATTACGCGGTATTCTCGACCGGCGTGCGCGCACCGCAGTCGATCGACGCGATGGCGATGATCTACATGGCCATCACGCTCGTGTGGGTCGTGATCGCGCTGCAGTTCGTGAGCCCGACGCAGCTCGTGAGTCGCGTGAAGCAGGAGCGGCAGTAGGCGCGCATGAAAGCGGCGCGGCAGCGGAATATTCGCTGCCGTGCCGACCGCCCGCGCAATTGGTTACAAATGGATACCGCGTGCGAAGCGCGGACGTTGCAGACTACGCGGCGTAAGGCATCGGCGATGCGCTCGCTTGCACCGCCGTCGCCATCCGACGTTCACCCGATTCACGGATATCCATGAAGCTTCAAACGCTGCTGACGCTCGGCTGTGCCGCCACGCTGCTTGCCGCCTGCCACCTGCTCCACGACGGCCCCGGATCAAGCGACGTCGATGCCGCGGTGCGCCGCGCGCTCGAAGCGGAAAACCACGGCGGCCTGAACGCGCTGTTCGGCCAGCCGCTGCCCGTGTCGGCCGACGTGATCTCCGCGAAACCGGACGGCGACTGCAGGAAAATCGGCGAACGGACCTACACCTGCGACGTCGTGGTCACTTGGCGCAACAGCGATTACGCGCCGTCGCGCGCGAACCTGACCTTCGTGCAGGCCGCCGACGGTTCGTGGCAGACCTCGGGCGTCGACGCCGCCATCGCGACGGGCGCCGCCAAGTCGCTCATCGACAAGATCGGCAAGGCGTGGCCCGGCAATGCGGCCAGCGGTGCATCGGCGCCGCAGTGACGCGTCGGGCGACGGGTTTCGGCGATGCGCCTGCCTGCCGTTGAACGCAACCGTTACCCCGTCTGGTCCGGCGCTTGAACCTGCGTAACGAGGGAAAAGGGTGCAAACATTGCCCGCCATCGATCGAAGCCATCCTCGGTATACAGGCTGATATATAGGGAAAACCCTTATTCGCAGTTATAATGGCGACCTAGAAGAAAGGTCGAACCATGCCCGAACGTTTCCAGTCCCTCGAAAAATTTGTGTTTTCCCTGGTCGTGATGTCCGCGGTCTTCTGCTCCGCATTCCTCGCGTACGAGCGTCACCCCGAGATCAAGATCGCGCTGCACGAAGGCGAAGCGCTGATGCGCGAAAGCGCGAAGTATTCGGTCATCTGCTCGCCGTCCAAGGTCGATCCTTGCGTCGAGATGTCCGCTTACTGAGCGTCGCCTTCCGCTGACACATCCCGCCTGATTCCCGCCGGCGCGCGGCCGATGGCCGACACGCGCCGGCGGCGCGCATCGCGCACCCGCGCATACCGGTGCCGGTTGCGCATCGCCTGAACCCCGCTTCCCCGATTCTCCGATTCCGCTGCGGCATCCTGGCCGCAACGCGTCGTCGCGTCTTCACGTCCCGCGCACCGGTGCGTCGCTGCCGACGCCGCACCCGCCTGCCGCTCGCTAGCGTTGCGCCACGCTCAACCCACCGTCACGACGTGCCGTGGCTCGCCGCCGACGAACGCAGCCACGTTGTCGACAAGCTGGTCGGCCAGTGCCTGCATCGCCTCGTCGCTCGCCCACGCGACATGCGGCGTCAGGATGAACGCCGGATGCGAAAGGATCGCCTGGAATGGATGCGCGGCCGGCAGCGGCTCCTGCGTGACCACGTCGAAGCCCGCGCCCGAAATCTGCCCAGACTGCAACGCGTCGACGAGCGCGTGTTCATCCACGAGTCCGCCGCGCGCGGTATTGATCAGCAACGGCCGGCGCGCCATCCGCGCGAACGCGCCCGCGTCGATCAGGTTGCGCGTCGCGGGCATGAGCGGGCAGTGCAGCGTGATCACGTCGCTTTCGTGCAGCAGCGTGTCGAGCGGCACATGGTCGCCGCCCTGCGCATCGCCGTGCGTGGCGAACAGCACGCGCATGCCGAGCGCGCGCGCGATGGCGGCCACCGCACGGCCGAGCACGCCTTCGCCGACGATCCCGAGCGTCGCGCCGGCCAGATCGCGGATCGGATGATCGAAGAAGCAGAACTGTCCGCTTTCGAGCCAGCGTCCCGCGCGCACCGCGTCACGATACGCGACGAGGCTGCGCCGCAGCGCGAAGATCAGCGCGAACGTGTGCTCGGGCACCGTGCGCACCGCATATCCGCGAACGTGGGTGACGACGATGCCGCGTGCGGCACACGCATCGAGATCGACGATGTCGGTACCCGTCGCGGCGATCGCGATCATTTTCAAACGCGGCGCCGCGCCGAGCGCCGCCGCGTCGAGCCGAACCTTGTTGGTCACGACGACATCCGCGTCGGCGATACGCGCGGCGACTTCGTGCGCGGCCGTCCGTTCGAAGGTCCGGAGTGCGTGCGGAAACGGGAACGGCTTCAGAACGGTCTGCGGCGACAGCGTCGCGCGGTCGAGAAACACAATCTTCGCGGGGGAGGAGCTGGAAAACATGGCGGGTCTCGCTGACGGGCGCCCGGCGGGCGCGCAACGGCAACGATTCTGCCGACGGCGCGCGCGATCGGGCTTGCGCATTGCGCGAGCGCGCTTTCCCGCCTGGAAAGTCGACGTGATCCCGCGTGCGACGGGCGATCGGCTTCCGACTCGCTACCCACGCATGCCTTTCCGTTCAGGAAAGGCTGCTTGATCATCGATCGATTTTCGCCGAATGCGAACGCCGTCATGATCGCCGTCATCGACAACGTGATTTCATCGGAGACAGTCATGACGCGCCCTCTGGACGGCATTCGCGTGCTGGAACTCGGCCAACTGATCGCCGGGCCGTTCGCGGGCCGGATGCTCGCCGAATTCGGCGCGGACGTGATCAAGGTGGAGCCGCCCGGCGTCGGCGACCCGCTGCGCAAATGGCGACTGCTGCACGACGGCACGTCGGTCTGGTGGGCCGCGCAGTCGCGCAACAAGACCTCGCTCACGCTCGACCTGCGCACGCCGGAAGGGCAGGACGTCGTGCGCCGCCTCGTCGCCGAGACCGACGTGCTGATCGAGAACTTCCGGCCCGGCACGCTCGAAGGCTGGGGGCTCGGCTGGGAGACGCTGTCCGCGATCAACCCGCGGCTCGTGATGCTGCGCGTATCGGGCTTCGGTCAGACCGGCCCGTATCGCGACCGTCCCGGCTTCGGCGTGATCGCCGAGGCGATGGGCGGCCTTCGCCACCTGACCGGCGAGCCAGGGCGCACGCCGGTGCGTGTCGGCGTGTCGCTCGGCGATTCGCTGTCGGCGCTGCACGGCGTGATCGGCGTCCTGCTCGCGCTGCGCCATCGCGAGCAGCAGGGCGGTCAAGGACAGGTCGTCGACGTCGCGCTGTACGAATCGGTGTTCAACATGACGGAAAGCCTGCTGCCCGAATACTCGGCGTTCGGCGCGGTGCGCGAGGCGGCCGGCAGCAGCCTGCCCGGCATCGCGCCAACCAACGCATACCGCTGTCGCGACGGCAAGTACGCGCTGATCGCCGGCAATGGCGACAGCATCTTCCGGCGGCTGATGGAGCTGATCGGGCGCCCCGATCTCGGCCACGATCCGGCGCTCGCGCACAACGACGGACGCGTCGCGCAGGTCGCGCGCATCGACGCGGCGATCGGCGAATGGAGCGCGCGGCACGATCTCGACGACGTGCTCGCCGCGCTGAACGATGCGCGCATCCCGTCCGGGCGCATCTACGACGTCGCCGACATCGCGGCCGATCCGCATTACCGCGCGCGCGACATGATCGTCGACGCCGCGCTGCCCGACGGCACGCCCGTGCTCGTGCCAGGCATCGTGCCGAAGCTCGGCGCGACGCCGGGACGCATCGAGCGTCCGGCCCCCGCGCTCGGCGCCGAGACCGACGCGATACTCGAATCGATCGGCATCGATGCCGCGACGCGCGACGACTGGCGCTCGCGCGGCGTGATCTGAACCGGCCAACCATCGGGACGACGACATGAGCAAACCCCACCGACTCTACATCCACGAAGTCGCGACACGCGACGGTTTCCAGAACGAAGCGGCGTTCGTCGACACCGACGACAAGATCGCGCTCGTCGACGCGTTGAGCGCGTGCGGCTACGCGAAGATCGAGGTCACGTCGTTCACGTCGCCGAGGGCGATCCCGGCGCTGCGCGACGCCGAGGCCGTGATGCACGGCATCGTGCGCACGCCGGGCGTCGTCTATACGGTGCTCGTGCCGAACGTGCGCGGCGCGGAGCGCGCGCTGTCGTGCGGCGTCGACGAGGTGAACCTCGTGATGTCGATGAGCGAGACCCACAACCGCGCGAACCTGCGGATGACCCGCGAACAGTCGTTCGCGCAGTTGCGCGATGTGATCGATGCGGTGCGCGGCACGGGCGTCGCGGTCAACGTGTCGCTTTCGACCGCGATGGGCTGCCCGATGGAAGGCGACGTGTGCGCGCGGACCGTGCTCGCGTGGATGCAGCGCTTCGCGGATCTCGGCGTGCACGGCTTCACGCTGTGCGACACGACCGGGATGGCGTACCCGTCGCAGGTGCGCGAGCTGGCCGAACGCGCCCGCGAACGCTTCGGCGCGCTGCAGCTCACGCTGCACTTTCACAACACGCGCGGCATGGCGCTCGCCAACACGCTCGCCGCGCTCGACGCCGGCATCGACCGCTTCGACGCGTCGCTCGGCGGGCTCGGCGGTTGTCCGTACGCGCCGGGCGCGACCGGCAATGCGTGCACCGAGGAATTGGTCCACATGCTCGCGCTCGACGGCTACGATACGGGCATCGACCTCGCGGCCGTGCTCGCCGCGGCCGCGCGGCTGCCTGCGCTGATCGGGCATGACGTGCCGAGCCAGATCCTGAAGGCCGGACGCCGCTCGGACCTTCATCCGCCGCCGCGCGCCGACGCCGGCGACATGCCTGCTCAACGGGCTTTCTCATGAACGCATGAAACCAGGAGCGAACCACATGGCGCTGATCGACCAACTCGACCATCTCGTGCTGACCTGCGTCGATCCGGAGCGGACGAAGCACTTCTACACGGAAGTGTTGCAGATGCAGCTCGAAACCTTCGGCGCGGGCCGCCTCGCGTTCCGCTTCGGCAACCAGAAGATCAATCTGCACGTGCGCGGCGCGGAGTTCGAGCCGAAAGCGCACGTGCCGGTGCCCGGCGCGCTCGACCTGTGCTTCATCGCGTCGGCGCCGCTCGACGACGTGATCGCGCATCTGCACCGCGTCGACTGGCCGATCATCGAAGGACCGGTCGAACGCACCGGCGCGACGCAGAAGATCCGGTCGGTGTACGTGCGCGACCCGGACCTGAACCTGATCGAGATATCCGAACTGATCTGACTGACGTCCGGTTGCACCGGGCGACCGCCGTGTGGCTTCGGCATGCCGGTTCGTCGCGCCATTGCGCGTATTCGCGCATGCGCCGGCACGATGCGCGCTGCTCGACGGTCCTCTGCCGAAAGCGGACAGGCGAGCGCCGCCCGCCGCCGATTCCGGATAGCCGGCCCCGGTTGCCCTGCGCATAATGGTGCACCGGCGCCGGCCCGTCCGGCGCCTTCGCCGCGGGCACCGCGAACGTCCCGCGCATCCGCAATCCGACCAGGCGCTTCCCGAATGACGATCCTCTATCGCGGCATGAACCGCGCGGCGCTCGACGCCGCCTACCTGAACACGAAGGCCATTCCCGATTTCCCGGCAGTGCTCGCGTCCTGCCAGGCACGCAGCGCGGCGCTCTACGATGCGACGCCCGGGCAGCGCGACCTGCGTTACGGTGCCCGGGCGGCGCAGCGTTTCGACTGGTTGCGGTGCGGCCAGCCCGACGCGCCGCTGTTCGTGTTCATTCACGGCGGCTACTGGCAACACTGCGCGAAAGAAGATTTCGCGTACGCGGCCGCCGGGCCGCTCGCGCACGGCTTCGACGTCGTGCTTGCCGAATACACGCTCGCACCGACGGCGTCGATGACCGAGATCGTCGGCGAGATCGGCGCGTTGCTCGACCATCTCGCGGCCGACCCCGACGGCATCGGCACCGCCGGACGACCGATCCACCTGAGCGGTCACTCGGCCGGCGGTCACCTGACGGCCGTGCATCGCGCGCATCCGGCCGTCGTGTCGGCGCTCGCGATCAGTCCGCTCGTCGATCTCGAACCGATCTCGCTTTGCGTGCTCGACGACAAGCTGAAGCTTACCGCGCAGGAAATCGCCGCATACAGCCCGCTGTATCACATCGGGCCCGGCGCACCGACCGTCGTCGCGGTTGGCGCGGCCGAGCTGCCGGAGCTCGTGCGCCACGCGCACGAATACGCGGACGCATGCGAAGCGGCCGGCGAACGAATCGCACGCGCATGGCTGTCCGGCATGCAGCACTTCACGGTGCTCGACGACCTCGCGAAACCGGAGAGCGCGATGCTCGCCGCGTTGCAGGCGATCGCGCCGCGCTGACCGCGCCGCATTGCTGCGTCTTGCTTGAGTTCGCGCCGCGCGCGGCCGGGCGTATGATCGCCATCAGGCCGGCCTGGCGCCGTTCGCGACCGCCGCACGGCGCTCCCCAGGACCTTCATCATGGTGAATCCGCTTCATTTCGATCTGCAGTCGCTGCGTGTATTCGCGCTCGTCGCCGAGCACGGCAGCTTGACCAAGGCGGCCGAATACGGCCGGCTCACGTTGTCCGCGGTCAGCAAGCGGATCGCCGAACTCGAAAGCACGACCGGCAGCGCGCTGTTCGTCCGGCATGCGCGCGGCGTCGAGCTGACGCCGGCGGGCCGTGCGCTGCTCGACCATGCGGCGAAGGTGATCGAGCAGGTCAACCGGATGGCGCACGAGATGAGCGACTACGTCGCGGGCGTGCGCGGCCACATTCACGTATGGACCAATACGTCGGCCATTGTCCAGTTCCTGCCGGCCGATCTCGCCGCGTTTCTCACCGACCACCCGGGCATCAAGGTCAGTCTCGAGGAGCGGCTGAGCCACGAGATCGTCGACGCGCTCGTGTCCGGCAAGGCCGATCTCGGCGTGTTCGCCGACAACGTGCCCGCGCCCGGCATCGAACGCCGCCTGTACCGGCGCGACGAACTCGTGCTGCTCGTGCCGCGTGCGCATCGCTTCGCCGCGCGCGACAGCATCCGCTTCGCGGATACGCTCGATGAAGACTACGTCGGCCTGAGCGATGGCAGTTCGCTGCTCGCGCGGATGACCGACGCTGCGTTCGCGGCCGAGCGTTCGCTGAAGCTGCGCATTCAGGTGTCGAATTTCGACGGCGTGAGCCGGATGATCGAGGCCGGGCTCGGGATCGGCGTACTGCCGCGCGATGCAGTGACGGGCGAGCGCGCGGCCCGGCTCGGGGTCGTGAAGCTCGACGACGCGTGGGCGACACGCACGTTGTGGGTCGGCGTGAAGGCCGGCACCGTGCTGACCACCGACATCGCGAAGCTGTTCGATTTCATGTCGGCACGCTGACACCCGCTCGACAGCGCACCTCGCGCGATGCGCGGGCGCGGGGCACGCATTCGCATACCCCGTGCCGGTCGCCGCGTCATACCGGGTTGATGTCGTCCTGGCTGCGCCGGGTGGTCAACGGCCCGAACACGCGCAGCGTGATGGCAACGATGCCGAGCGCGGCCGAGATCACGCCGAACATCGCGCCGGCGCCATGCGCGGCCAGCACCGGCAGCAGCACGAACGGCAGCGCGCCGCTGACGATGCGCGACAGCGCGTACGTGCTGCCGATCGCGGTCGAGCGCACCCGTGCGGGAAAAATCTCCGCCTGGTACACGTGATACGCGTTGCTGAACACGTTCGATGCGCAGGTCGTCAGGAAACCAAAGCAGACGATCAACACCGTATTGCCCGAATACGCGAAGCATAGCCCGAACGCGGCAATCGACAGGATTGACCCGATCACGAGCGTGCGCCGCTCGATCCAGTTCAACAGCGGGATCGACAGCAGCGAGCCGATCGGATAGCCGATGAACGACAGTGCAATGAACAGCGTGCTGTCCGTCACATCGAACCCGCGGCTCTTGACGACCGTGCCGGCGAGGGTGCCGAAGCCGTAATAGCCGAAGCCCTGAAACAGGTGAAACACCGCGAGCATCAGGTAACGCGCGCCGTAAGGCCGGCGGCGCAGCAGCGCGATGCGCTCGCCGAGGCTCAGCGGCCGCCGTGGTTCGGCCGATGCAGCGAACTGCTCGGGCATGCGCACGCCCGCGCTGTCGGCGAAGCGGCGCGCCGCGGCATGCGCATCCGCGATGCGGCCCTGCGCGAGCAGCCAGCGCGGGCTTTCCGGCAGCCGGTGCCGGACCAGCAGCACGTACACGGCGCCGAGGCTGCCAATCGCGAGGATGATGCGCCAGCCGGCCACACCCGCGACATGCAGCGGATTGAGCCACAGCGCGAGGAAACCGACCAGCGGCACCGCGACGTACGAAGTCGTATAGGCCCACGCAGCGAGCCGTCCGCGTTTGTCTTTCGGCAGGATTTCCGACAGGAAGCTGTCGGCGACCGGGTAGATCGCGCCGACGCCGATGCCCGTCAGGAACCGGCATGCGACCAGCATGTCGGCATTTACCGAAAACGCGCCGATCAGCGAAAACGCGCTGTACCAGACGAGCGTCAGCAAGAACGCCTTGCGCCGGCCGATCCGGTCGGCGAGGCTGCCGAGGCACATTGCGCCGACGAACATCCCGATGAATGCCGATGCCAGCAGCAGCTTGAAATCGGCGCTTTGCCGGCTCAGCCCGTATTCGTTCTGCAGCGCGGAACCGATCGTGCTGACGAGGAAGATCTCGTACATGTCGAAGAACAGCCCGATGCCGATCACCCAGACGACGAACCGGTGCAGCGCACCGACCGGCAGGTCGTCCATGAATTCGCCGAGCGTGATGCCGCGCACGGGCAGGGCCGTCGCGGCGGCGGCGGCCCGGGCTGCGGACGGTACGGCGGGCGAGGGTCCGCCCGCGGTGCCGCCGAGGTCGAGGGATTGGCTGTTCATCGTGTCTCCTGATTATCGAGTTGCCGTGGCGCGATGCCCGGCCGTTCGCGGCCGGCCCTGCGGGTCCGGTCGCGCGACGCGGCGCGCGTGCCCGCCAGGCCCGCGAAAGGCCGGCTGCATGGGGTGCGCCGATCGTCCGACACATGGTCGGCGAATTCGCGAGGCGCGATAATTGCGGATGCTTCAAGCATCCTTTCCTGCGCAGAAAGGCTGCGGAACGCCCGCAGGGCGGGCCCGGGATGACGGTCTGGCTGCTGCGGGAATGCGAGGGCAGGGAAAACCATGGGTGGCGCTGCGTGCGTTCGGCCGTCTGCGATGCCGTACGGAGCGGCATCGGGAGGGCCGGCCGGCGCTATGCAACGGAGCGGCAAGCTCAGGCCTGCGCATTCGTCGTGCGACTACCGCTGCTCGACGTGGCGCGCCGCATTGCCGCTCATTGCGACGCGCGCGGGTCAGTGCATCCGGCTGTCACCGTCTGCCCGGCATCGACATTGGGGGCAGGGGCGGCGTCCGCGCGTTCCTGGCGGACCGTATCCGACGCAACTGCCTGCAGCCTTGCTGCCATGTCCGGCGCGATGCCGAGTTGCGCGGCCGCTTGCTCGCCCGGGCCGAACGTACGTACGTCGACGCCGGCGATCTGTTGAAACAGCACCAGCGCGCTCAGGTAAGCGCCCAGCACGCCCGGATGCAGATAATCGGGCCGCGAGATCGGCGGGTCGTTCTGCGCGCGCATGCCGTACCACAGCAGCGGCGCGCCGGACGGCGCATACGGGTCGGGATCGGCAACGCCGGCCGTCCACGCGTGCTGCCACGCGCGGCCGACCGGCACGACAGCGGCGATCGACGGATCGGTGCGGCGCGCGCCTTCGTATGCATCGCGATATGCGGCGACGAGTTCGGTAAGGCGATCGAAGTAGCGCGCGTAAAAACCGGCGCTGTCCGACTCGCCCGCCAGCGCTTTCGCGAGATCGGCACGCGGCCAGGTTTCATACAGATAGACACGCGCTTGCGGCGCCGCCGCACGAATGCCGCGCGCGAGCTTCGCGACGCTCGCACGGAAGCCTGCCGGATCGCTGGCGCGGCTGTGCGTGAGCGTAAACGGCAGCGGCTTCGCGCTCAGTTCCTGCAGGACCACCACATCCCACGTGGGCCGATCGATCACGTCCGATGCGACACGGCCATGCTGCGCGAGACTCGTCGCCGATATCGCTTCCAGATGGACCTCGTAGTCGAGTCCGGCTTCGGCGGCGAAGCACGCGAAGATGCCCGGAATCCCGCCCCACGGGCCCGGCTCGCGTTCGGCGCGAGCCCCGGTCTGCCCGAAGTTTTCGTCCACGACCCGCGCGGTGCCGCCGTCGTCCTTGCTGCCGGAGCGCATCGCGCCGTACGAGCGCACGGGCGCGTAACGGCCGTGCGTGAGACTGTCGCCGACGAACAGGATGCGTTGCGGCGTGCGCACGGGCGACCCGCGTGGCAAGTGGGTGGCGGCCGAGGAGGCCGTCGCCGCCCCGGCAACCAGCAACGCCGCGACGCACATCGACGCGAAACGCAAGATCGGGCAAAGGAACAGGGGCATGGCGGGCATTTCATTCATCGTGGGTTCGGGAGGCACGCGTGGCCGCAGTATTTCACGAAGCGGCTCGTCGGGGCATATGCCGTTCGGCAGACTTGGATGCGTTGTCCCGGTCCGCTATCCTGAGCGCTGAATTTTTGAAACGCGGCGCGCCGGCACATCCCACGTGCCACCCGCCGCACGCTTCCCGTTTGCGTTCACGCTGCCTACAGGAGACGCTCGACATGATTCCCTCGCCCGACAACCGAACGCTGTTGCGCACGCTCGGCATCCGCACCCCGATCATCCAGGCGCCGATGGCCGGCGTCAGCACGCCCGCGCTGGCGGCCGCCGTGTCGAATGCGGGCGGGCTCGGCTCGCTGGGCGTCGGCGCGACGAACGCCGACGGCGCGCGCAAGATGATTCGCGACACGCGCGCGCTCACCGACCGGCCGTTCAACGTCAATCTGTTCTGCCACCAGCCGGCCCGCGCAGACGCAGCCGTCGAACGCGCGTGGCTCGACTGGCTCGCGCCCGCGTTCCGCGAACAGGGCGCGACGCCGCCGGCGTCGTTGTCGGAGATCTACACGAGTTTCGTCGCCGACGACGCGATGCTCACGATGCTGATCGAAGAAAAGCCGGCGGTCGTCAGCTTTCATTTCGGGTTGCCGTCCGATGAGGCCATCGCCGTGCTGAAGCGCGCGGGCGTCACGCTGTTCGCGTCCGCGACGAATCCCGACGAAGGCCGGCAGATCGCCGCGGCCGGCATCGACGCGATCGTTGCGCAGGGCATCGAAGCCGGCGGGCACCGTGGCGTATTCGACTCGACGGCGCATGATGACCGGCTCGGTACGTTCGCGCTGACTCGCCTGCTGGTGCGCGAATGCGCGCTGCCGGTGATCGCCGCGGGCGGCATCATGGACGGCGACGGCATCGCCGCCGCACTCGCGCTCGGCGCGCAGGCCGCGCAGCTCGGCACCGCCTTCGTCGCGTGCCCGGAGACGTCGATCGACGATGGTTATCGCCGCGCGCTCCTCGGCGACGCGGCGCGCCGCACGACCTTTACGACCGCGATCTCCGGACGGATCGCGCGCGGCATCGCGAACCGGCTGACCGCGCTCGGCGACGATCCGCACGCACCGGCCACGCCGGCCTATCCGATCGCATACGACGCGGGCAAGGCACTGCATGCGGCCGCGAAGGCGAACGGCGAGTTTGGCTACGGCGCGCAATGGGCCGGGCAGGCGGCGCCGCTCGCCCGGTCGATGCCGGCAGCCGAACTGTTCGCGACGCTCGAACGCGAAACGCGGGCGGCCATCGCCCATTTGCAGCACGCGCTGGACTGATTTCCGGGCCGCATACGGCGCAGCGGCACTTGGCAAATGCGCCGCAATGCGCATGGCCGGGTACAAAATTGCAACGTTCTGTATCCGCGTGCGGCGTAGATACAGCGTGATACAACGCGTCGGCGACGGGCCGTTATAAAGCGGACATGACTACTTGAGGAGCACGACATGTCTGCTACATGGTTCAACGGATCCTGCCATTGCGGTGCCGTGAAATTCGAAGTCCGGACTGCGATCGAGCCGGCGGCCCGCTGCAACTGCAGCCTGTGCCGTCGGCGCGGCGCGCTGATGAGCCCGATGTTCCCCGCAGCCGACCTGAAGATCGTCGAAGGCGAGGGCGCGCTGACGTTGTACCGCTTCAACACGCACACGGCCCGTCACTATTTCTGCAGCCGCTGCGGCGTCTATCCGTTCCACCAGACGCGCAAGGATCCTGCGTGCTGGCGCGTCAATCTCGGCTGCCTCGACGGCGTCGATCCGTATGCACTCGATGCGACCGTCGCCGACGGCGCAAGCCTTTCCGTCGTGGAGGATGCTTGATGCGCTGGCTGATGATCCTGCTCTTCGCCGCAGGCGGCTTGGCGACCGAAATCGCGCACCCGGTGCAGTGTTCGCTGCTGACGATCAGCCGCCAACGGACCGGCGACCGGCGAGGTCGAAACGACGGCGAGCGAGATTGAGCCGGGGCAGGCGCCCTGGTGTCGCATCGTGTTGATCGGAAGCGATAATCATGCTTCCGATAAGATCGCACGCGACATATAATGCGTTCATCTGCGACACGAACCACTGTCGCTGGAGGACGCTCATGAAACCGACCGAAGCACAATCGCCCGCTACACCGAAGCTGTCCGAGTTCCTGTGTTTTGCGATCTACTCGACGAATCTTGCGTTCGGCAAGGCGTACAAACCGATCCTCGAAGAGCTCGGCCTCACGTACACGCAATACATCACGATCATCGCGCTGTGGGAGGAGGGTAATCAGACGGTCGGGCAACTCGGCGAAAAGTTGTTCCTCGAATCGAACACACTGACGCCAATCCTGAAGAAGCTCGAGGCGATGGGCTATCTGGAGCGGCACCGCGATCCGTCCGACGAGCGCCAGGTGCTCGTGAGCCTGACGAAAAGCGGCCGCCGGGTGCGCGAGAAGGGGCTCGACATGAACCTGATCGAAGCCACCGGGCTGAAACCCGACGAATTCGCGAAGATGCAGAAGGCCATCGTCACGCTGCGCCGCAACCTGATCGATTCGATCGACGAATAGACGAATAAACGCCGGCTCGATGTCGAGCCGGCGATGCGATTGCCGCCGGCGTCCTCCGCAATTTCAGTACGTTTCCCGCAGTCAGGACCGCCGCATCGCCGCAACCGGTCTTTATGGTTGGCCCGCCCCGGTTTCCTCGCGCCCCAGCACCAGCAAATGCATGTCGCGGCGCGTCACGAAGCCGAGTGCGCGATAGCGCTCAATCGCGCCGTGATTCGACGTGAGCACATGCAGGAACGGTGTTTCCGCCCGCGCGCGAATGGTCGCGACCAACGACCGGATCAGTCCGGCCGCGAGGCCTTGACCCCGGAAAGCCGGATCCACGCACACGGCGCTGATCTCCGCATGATCGTCGACCCTCAACCGCTGACCGGCCATTGCCACGAGCCGGCCTTGCCGGCGAACACCGATATAGCCGCCGAATTCGACCGTGCGCGGGCCGAACGGTCCCGGTTCCGTCGCCGCGATCAGTTCGAGCATCTCCGGCACATCGGCTTCGGTGAGCCTGATATGCATCCAAGGGATGCACTCCGTCGAGCGTTCCTCGCCAGATCATCTGATACAGCGTCGCACGCCGGATCACGGAAAAACCCGTTGGCGTCGGGATCTCGTCCGGCGTGACGAGTGCCGCGGGTCCATGCGCGCCGATCAGGCCGTGCAACGCGTCGAAAGCGGCCGGGCTGCGGTCGGCCAT
This sequence comes from Burkholderia diffusa, assembly GCF_001718315.1. Classification (NCBI taxonomy): domain Bacteria; kingdom Pseudomonadati; phylum Pseudomonadota; class Betaproteobacteria; order Burkholderiales; family Burkholderiaceae; genus Burkholderia; species Burkholderia diffusa. The sequence goes on from NZ_CP013362.1 coordinate 1,771,822, forward strand.
CCCGGCAAACGGCGCGAGCGCCGGAGCAAACCGGCGCGCACGCGCGTCGCCGAGGGCGAAGCGCTGCTGCTCGCCGGCGAGTGCATGCCATACGGCATTATCGAGCGGATGCGATCCGCTTTCTTCCTGCTCCGTCGTTCTTTCCCGCATCGCCCGCTCCTTGATTGAAGACCGCCCGTCGCACAGCATAGACGCGATCAGCAGGACACGTTGCAGCAAACAATAAGGCGCATGCGATTACATCGCATGCGCCTTATTTGACGGATGACGTTGCCGATTTCGCCGCGACGCTCAATGACCGAAATAGATCGAGCGCTCGGCGGTGCGCATCGCGATGCGACTGCCGAATTGCGTCGCACCGTCAGCGTTGCTGCCGTAACCCGCTGCTTGGGTGTCGGCCGCCGTCGCGGCGTTGTCGCGAACTCGCTTCAGTGCTGCCTGCAGGTTGTCCGGATAGTTGGGATCATTCGGGCGATTCGGCAGGTAGCCGGCCTGTTGAAGCGCGGCCAGCTCCGCACGCACTTGCGCACGCGTCACCGTGCTTTCGGTCGCGAAGGCCGGTACGGCAACGGAAGCCGACACGGCGACAAGCAAGGCTGCAATCAGTTGGGTCTTCATCATTTACCTCGATGGAAAAAAGTGATCGGAATGTGAACGGCGCACGCCGGAAACCGGCGTCGATTGCGACTTCGTTCAATGGCCGAAGTAGACCGAGCGCTCGACGATGCGTGCGACATGACGGCTCCCCGATTGCGTGGCGGCTGCGGCGTCGGCGCCATAACCGGACGCCGCCGTGTCGGCTGCGACGATGTCGTTCGCGTGGATACGCGTCAGCGCTGCTTGCAGGTCGTCCGGGTAATGCGGATCGTTCGCGCGTCCCGGCACATAGCCGGCCTGCTGCAACTGGACGAGTTCGGCACGCACTTGTGCACGCGTCACGACGGCTTCCCCGGCAAAGGCCGGCACGGAAACGGCAGCGGACACGGCAACGAGAAGAGCGGCAATCAATTTGGTTTTCATCATTCACCTCGACAAGAAAATGGCGGAACGTTGGGAAGGCAGCACGAGACCGCCCGGCGCATTGCTCAGACGACGCGGATCTCGACGTCGATGTTGCCGCGCGTCGCTTTCGAATACGGGCAGGTCTGGTGTGCGGTGTCGACGATGTGCTGCACGATGTCACGATCGATCCCCGGCACGCTCACGTTCAGGCGAGCCTGCAGGAAGTACGCGTTGTTGCCCGTACCCAGGTCCACCTCGGCATCGACAGCGAGATCGGCCGGCAGCGTGACCTTCGCCGCGCGCGCCGCGAGTTGCATCGCGCCGATGAAGCAGGCCGACCAGCCGGCCGCGAACAATTGTTCCGGATTCGTGCCGGTACCGGCGCTGCCGGGCGACGACAGCTGGATGTCGAGGCGACCGTCGGAACTGCGAGCCGTGCCGTCGCGGCCGCCGGAAGTCGTATGGGTCTTGCCCGTGTACAGTACTTTTTCGATCTTGCTCATCGTTCACTCCGTCAGGTAGGAAGGTTTTGTCTGATGCGATTCGATCGCATGCGATGCAGTTTGGTCGAGATGACATACCGAGTCAAGCGCGTTCGATTAAATCGCATGCGATATTTTGTACTTCAATGTATCAGGATCGTGCCGAACCTTGCCGTACAAGGCTCGGCGACGATCAATGCCCCATATTCAAAATTCAAAAGACGACTTGGATTGGAGGTTTCGGCGATGGCAGGGCAGGTCGCCGTCACGATCGCGGCTGCCCCCGGCCTGCGCAACTCGGTCATGCCGGATGAATTTCGGCGATCACGACCAGAATCACCGTCGCGTCCGCCGGCAACTGGCGATGGGAAAAGGCCGAGCGCGCGTGCCCGGCCTTGCTGCCCAGCACCTTGGCGAACAAGTCGGAAGCGCCGTCGATCACGGCCGGCTGACCGTGGAAACCATCCGCCGACGCGACGTGCCCCTCGACACGCACGACATGATGCAGGCGATCGAACCCGCCGAGGTGCTTTCCGATCTGCGCAAGCACGTTCAGCGCCGCGAGCTGCGCCGCACGCCGACCGTCATCGATGCTCCGTTGTTCGCCGACGCGCCCCGTATAGACCAGCTCGCCATCGACGAGCGGCAATTGCCCGGAAATGAACAACAGGTTACCGGCCTCGCTGACGGCCGTGTAGCTGCCGAGCGGTTGCGGCGGTTCGGGTAGCGTGAAGCCCAGTTCGGCCAGATTCTGCTCAATGGTCATGGCATTCTCCTGCGGGAATCGTTGATGAGTTGGCCTCGGTGCGAAAGCGTGACTCGCCGGGGCCTCTGTCAGTCACTCTAGTGACGCGGGTGGGGACGGTAAATATCGTTCGCGCAATTGACTCGACACACGATGTAACGAATCGGCCGCCGCGAGCGCGTACCGCCAGTGCCGCCCGGCCGCGCCTGTCGCCGTCGCGTGCACGCTGGTTTCCCTGCGGGGATTCGTGCACACTCGGTGCTTCGGCAGTCTCGCCGTGGAACAACGCGCGCTCGCGTACCGGGTGTGCAATGTCTCGTTGCAGGCGTACACCGGGTTCGCCATCGCGCCAAGACACGAGGAAGCAGGAGCCGCCCCATGCAGCGAAAATTCGATGACCTCCTGCTCGGCAGCATCGAGCTGTTCTGCCTGGCAGCCGAACTCGGCAGTTTCACGCTCGCCGCGACGGCTGCGAGCGTCACGCCGGCCGCAGTGAGCCGATCCGTCGCGCGGCTCGAGGAGCGTCTCGGCGTACGTCTGTTCGTACGGACGACGCGCCAGATCCGCCTCACCGATTCCGGGCGACGCTATTTCGAGCAATGCCGCGATGCGTTGTCGCAGCTCGTCGACGCGGAACGCGAAGCGACGGGGCAGCAGGCAACGCCGGCCGGCGTGCTGCGCATCAGCATGCCGACGCCATACGGACACTATCGCGTGCTGCCGCTGCTGCCCGCGTTTCGCGAGCGGTACCCGGAAGTACGCGTCGAAACCCATCTCAGCAATCGCAACATCGACTTCGCCGAGGAGGGTTTCGACCTTGCGATCCGCGGCCGCGCGCCAGCCGATTCGAGCTTGGTCGCCCGCAAGCTCGAGGACGCCGAACTTGTCGTTGTCGCGACGCCCGGGTATCTCAGGCGCGCCGGCGTGCCGCGCACGGTCGACGATCTGCACGCGCACGAGTGCATCCAGTTCGAGCTCCCGAGCAGCGGCAGGCCGATTCCATGGCTGTTCAACGACGGATCTGCGGAAATCGACGTCGCGACGACGGGCGGCTACGGCACGTCGGGCGACGTCCTCGCCGGCGTCACGCTCGCGCGCAGCGGGGCGGGCCTGTTCCAGACTTATCGCTTCATCGTCGAGCGCGATCTGCGGGAAGGCATGCTCACCGAGGTGCTGTCCGGCGCGGGCGGGCGGTCGCGGCCGTTCATGCTGTTGTATCCGCATGCACGTTATTTGTCGTCGCGCGTGCGCGTCTTCGTCGACTTTCTCGTCGAACATCTCGAGCAGGCACCCGGCAAGCGCGCGAACTAGCGCGGCCGGCCATGCCCGCAACGAGGCGAAGCAGGGCGCAAAGGCCGCGCCTGCGCCGGCATCGGGGCACCGCGCACCATCCGAGCCGGCGCATGTTCACGACGTTGCTGCTCAGTGCCCGGCGCTCTGGCCGCCATCCACGTGCAGGATCTCGCCGGTGACGAACGGCGCCGAATCGAGATACAGGAGCGCGCCGACGATGTCGCTCATCTCGCCCATCCGGCCGACCGGATGCAGTGAGGCGAGCGTCGCGTGCGTGTCGGGCGCGTGCATCGGCGACTTGATGATGCCCGGCGACACGGCGTTCACGCGGATGCCGGCCTTCGCATATTCGATTGCGAGCGACTTCGTCGCCGCGTTGAGCCCGCCTTTCGTCAGCGACGCGAGCACCGACGGCACATTGCTGTTCGCGTGGTCAACGAGACTCGTCGTGATGCTGACCACGTGACCGCCGTCACTTCCGTTTCGCTGCATCGCCGCAATCGCACGCTGCGTGACGTGGAAGAAGGCGTCCAGGTTCACGCGGGTGATGGCAGCGTAGTCGTCCGCCGTGTATTGCGTGAACGGCTTCGCGATGAAAATGCCCGCATTGTTGACGAGCGTGTCGACCCGGCCGAAGTGCTCGATGGCGGCGTCGACCACGCGGCGCGCGACAACCGGGTCGCCGATGTCGCCCGCGACGGTGACGAGATCGGGGTCGTCCGACGGCCCGATAGAACGGGACGTCGCGACCACGCGGTGGCCCACGGCGCGGAATGCGTTGACCGTTGCGGCGCCGATGCCTTGCGATGCGCCGGTGACGATGATGACCTTGGAAGTACTCATGATATGCCTCGACAGGTGATTGGTTTTCGGCGTCAGCGCCGACCGGATCGATGAATCCGATGGACGCTACTCTAGGCGCGTCGGGCCGGTGTTCGAATACCCGCCATGGACCAACAGTCTTGCGTCGCGGGAACAAATGCGGGGAAGAGAGGCAGACGGCCTTAGCGCAGACGGTTGCCGGCGGAGATGGACCGCCACGACGGCCAATGCGGCGTCATTCATGCCGGGCGGCATGCGTCGATCGTTGTGAATTCGAGGATTGCGCAGCGCAATGGCCCGACCGTTGGTTACGCGTCTTTATCATGCCTATCCGGATAACTTTTCTTATCACAATAGTATTGTTTTTCACGCAAACCTCCGGATACGAAAACGCGCCCGACCCGACCGTCGTGCGCCTAGTCGAACGGCTTCCCAAGTGGATCAGGGCAGGGCATGCCGTCGCACATGGCTGCTTGGTGCGCTACCCGGCGCTCCGAACACGATTGTCCAGGACCACGCGCTGGAACACATATCCAACATGCTCTGGACGCAATCCGACGCGTTGCTGGCACTCACGCGCGCCTCGATCGATGCGTCCGAGTCGAACCCGAAATGGCAATTGGCCGCGCGACTCGGTGGGCGGGGTTCGCATGGTGCCGAGGCTGAAGCACTCTGTTGCGCCTGATGGACGACGTGGACGAATATGTGCGCCGGCGCGCGTTGCTTGCGTTGGGCGCAATGAGGTCCGCTCATGCCGAAGCGCTCGCGGAACGTGCCTGGCGCACCGGACACGAATATCAGCGGATTGCCGCGTTGTCCGACGCGCTCGCGGCTGGTAGACCTTGGGCGGGCGTTGCCGGCGCGGCACCTAGCGGCCAGCGTCGGTCATCAGCTTGCGGACCGTTTCCTTGGCCAGCCGAATGTTGTGGCTTTCGTACAGTTTCTCGTAGGCCAGCCAGCTTACGATGGGTCGAAAAGCGGACATTACAACTTAGCCGCCACAACGAATGTCATACCCAGATTCAGATGTCGCAGCGCCAGCTAAATACAAATGTCGCATGTTTCATCGACTTTCTCGTCATTCAGCGTTGAAGCGCCGAGCCTGAAGCAGCAGGGCGCTTACGCTCATCCGCGGGCCGTGGCAGACCGCCGCTCAGTTCCTGCTTTTGATGCGACCTCCAGAATCGCCGCCTCCATGTCAGCCGCCGTGAACCGGCGCGGCTTCTTGGTGCCAGGTTGCGCTTCGTTCTCCCGCACCGGCAGCCCTCGATGCGTTCGCGACGGCGCGGTTCCGATCCGCCGGCTGTCGCGCTGCGCCTGAAACGCTTGTGCCACTTGCAGCGCGTGACTTAGCCGCTTGTGGTCCACGATGGCGCCTTGATCGACCTCGGCCAGCCGGTCATAGGACTGAGCTGCCAATATCTGACCGGCTGCTCGGATTTCGATCCGACCATCCGGGTACTCCCACACCTCGACGTCGCGATGTATCCACGCTCGATTCCCCGGCGTATCGTCCAGCAGGTACAGCACCCGGTCGTATTGCACCGTCAACGCCTTCGTGACCCGGCGTGTCTCACGCCAGGTCAGCAGCAGGTCCAGATCCTCGTCGGATCGCAGCGGCCGATGCGCATCAAAGCCGCTGCGCGGCGGCTTCCCGAAGCGCGCGTTATACGTAGCGATGAAGGAGGGCGCATAAGCGTTGGCATCCGCGACTGTGCTGATGCCGCGCAATCGTAGCTCCTTGACCAATCGGTCCTGCAGCGTCAGGTGCGCACGCTCGACACGCCCCTTGGCCGAGCTACTGTTTGCGCAGAACGTGTCGATGTTCAACTCATACATCGCGCGGCCGAAGTGCGTGACGCTCTGGCCGGTCTTGCCGGCGCTCGTATTGCGGAACACGCTGTATTTGTCGCTGTAGAACGCTACCGGCTTACCATGGCGCTCCAGATATGCCCGCGTGGCCTCGAAGTAGCTGAAGGTCGATTCGGTCTGCGTGAAATGCAGCATCATCAACCGACTCGTCGCGTCGTCCACATACACCAGCAGCGTGCAGGCCGGCGCCCGTTCCTCGAACCACCGATGATCGCTGCCGTCGATCTGGATCAGTTCGCCCAGGCACGCGCGTCGGGCTCGTGGCTGATACACCTTCGGCGGCCGCTGTCGACGCGGAATCCAAAGCCCAGCGTCCATCATCAGCTTCCTGACCGTCTCCTTGGCCAGCCGAATGCCGTGGCACTCCCAGAGCTTCTCGCACGCCAGCGTCGGCCCGAAATCGGCGTAGCGCTCGCGAATAACGGTCAGGGCACGTAACGCCAGCCCGTCGTCGAGCTTGCGGTTGCCCGGCCGGCCGCGACGGCCCGAAGCTACGCCGCTGGCTCCTTGCTCTCGATATCGGATGATCAGCCGTTCCACCTGGCGCACGCTCAGGCCCAGCCGTTCAGCCGCACGCCCAGGCTTCAAGCCCGTGTCCACCACGGCCTGGATTACCTTGAGTCGATCAAGCTCTCGCATCGTCAGTGTCACCAATCCGGCTGGCTGCATGGTCGGCTCCCGGGCTTACTCAACGAGCCGTCCAGCATGCCAGCAGTCAAAAACACGACATCTGTAAATAGCCACAACACGACATTAGGATATGGCTGCTACAACGAAAACTGTCGATAATTATGATTATGTCAAATATGAAATTCACTCACCGACACGACTGAAATCCCGGTCACACGCGACCAGAATCCTGCCTCACCGGTCGCTCGCAGCAGCGATTCTCAACGTGAACGCCCCGCAGCAAAACCGGCGACACGCAATGCCTCCGACGGCTGCCCACCGGACGCCGTCTCCGACCACTACAAAACCGCCCGCAACGGACGATCAGGACAACCACATCCCCTGCATCTTGTGCGAGAAATGCGCGCGCTCGGCCGTCTCCATCAGCGACAGAAATTCGTCCTGCATCATATGGATCAGCGCCTCGTGGTCGCCGGCCTCGAAATACACTTCCGGCTGCTGCGCGAGATGTTCCTCGAGGAACGTCTTCATCCCGTACGCCATGCACACCGGCGGCAACGCGCCGAGGTCGCAATCCTTGAACAGTTCACGCAGTTCGATTTCCTTGGCGAGCACGAGATGACGGCCGGTCTTGACCCAGAGATCCGACAGCCGCACCGCATGCGACGTCGGCAGTACGGCTGCGACGTAGCCTTCGTCGTCCTCGAGCAGCACGGTTTTCGCGAGGCGATCGCCGGGGATATGCGCGGCGGCGGCCGTCTCCATGCTGGTATGGCTATACGGGTGGTACACGACTTCGTACCGCGATGACTTCTGGCGCAGGCAATCCTGCAGGGTGGCTGATACAGGCATGGCACACCTCGTCTGGACGAATCGGGCGAACGAAGTTCGCTCCGGATTCGTTCAGCATAGGTCGCATTGCGGCCAATGGAAACGCCCGCGCACCACCCCCACACGAATGGCCCGACATCAGGCTTCGGCCCCTTTTCCGGTCGGCGCGGCCGCCCTCCGCCGGCATGCGGAATTCAAATCCGGAATGCGCATGAAACATGCTGGCCGCCCCGTCTTTCCTGAAGACAAAACGCGCGATAACCAGTCGATCACGATGACGCGAATCCATGCGACGATGAGGTCAAACTAGACCGTTAGTTGCATTTAGAGGTGGTCATCGTGACCTTAAAATCGTCCACGTTGGCTGCCCGTAATCGACCGAATCAGCCGGCCACGCGCCGGCGAAGCTGTCGCAAACCGTGCCGACAAAGACCAAACCGCGCCCTATACTGAGCCATCCGCCCGCCATCCTGCGGCGGCCGACTCCGGGAGCGACCATGCATTACCAGTTGATCTACGAACTCGTCGACGATTACCTGTCCAGGCGCGAACAGTACCGCGCCGAGCACCTCGCGCTCGCCCAGGCCGCAACCGAGCGCGGCGAGCTCATCCTCGCCGGCGCATTGCAGGATCCCGCCGACCGGGCCGTGCTCGTCTTCGAAGGCGACTCGCCGGAAGCCGCCGAATCGTTCGCCCGCGCCGATCCGTACGTGCAGCACGGCCTCGTCAAATCCTGGTGCGTGCGTCCGTGGCGCGTCGTGGTCGGCAAGCACGCCCCGCGCTAGCGATGCTCCCCGGCTACAGCCAGCCCGCCCGTTTGAAGCGCCACCACAACGCGAGATCGGCGACGACCATCACCCCGATGCAGCCATAGAAGCCGTACTTGAGGTGCAGTTCGGGCATGTTCGCGAAGTTCATCCCGTAGATGCCGGCGATCATCGTCGGTATCGCGAACAGCGCGGCGAACGAGCCGAGCCGCTTGGTCACCTCGTTCTCCGCGAGCGAAATCATCCCGAGGTTGACCTGGATCGCAGTCACGACCATCTCGCGCCGCCCTTCGATCGTCTTCACGATCCGCTGCAGATGGTCGTACACGTCGCGGAAGTAATGCTCCATCCCGCTGCAGACCTGCGGAATGCGTCCGCCGGTGAGCTTCGCGAGCGGCTCGATCAGCGGCGCCGTGTGCTGGTACAGCGTCACGAGCCGGCGTTTCAGCGAGTAGAGATCCTCGATGATCGCCCGCGACGACGCGGGCGAGGCCTTCGCGAAGATGCGGTCCTCGAGTTCCTCGAGCTCGTTGCCGAGCGTCTCGAGGATCGGGAAATAGCGGTCGACGACCTGGTCCATCAGCGCATAGAACACGAACGCCGAGCCTTCCTGCAGCAGATGCGGCTCGCGCTCGCAGCGCTTGCGCACGTCGCGGAAGTCCTGCTCGGTATGGTTGCGGATCGACAGCACGTAGTTCGGGCCGACGAACACGTTCAGCTCGCCAACCTTGAATTCGCCGTCGTCGTCGAGCTCCACCATATGCAGCACCGCGAACAGCGAATCGCCGTACTCCTCGATCTTCGGCCGCTGATGCCCTTTGCGGGCATCTTCGAGCGCGAGCTCGTGCAGTCCGAATTCCTCGCCCATCAGGTCGATCTCGTCCGGTGTCGGATCCTTCAGCGCGACCCACACGAAACACTCGGGCTTCGATACGTAGTCGCTGATGGCGTCGATATCGATTTCGGCCAGCTTGCGGCCGTCCTGGTATGCAGCGCAGTTGATCAGCATGTTGTCCGTCATGTTGCCGTTTTCGCATCAGTTTACCGGTTTGACGCGCGGGCGGCCCGGCTTGCGCGACACGCCGATATTGGTCATGATCGGGCTACGTGCGACGCGGCACGCGCACGGCATCGCTTCGACAAACGCACGGCACGGCCGTGCGGTCCAACCGTCAAGGAGACAGACCCATGTGGTATTTCTCGTGGATACTCGGCATCGGCGTGGCGCTCGGCTTCGGCATCATCAACGCAATGTGGCTGGAGGCGGAAGTGTTCTCGCGCGGCGACAAGCGCACCGACGCATCGCGCGCGGCTCCGGGGAGCCGGCATTCGTGACGCACCTGGTGTTCTTCTGCGGTCATGCCGGCACCGGCAAGACCACGCTCGCGAAGCGGCTGATCGGGCCGCTGATGCGAGCGACAGGCGAAGCCTTCTGCCTGCTCGACAAGGATACGCTCTACGGTCGGTACAGTTCGGCGGCGATGGGCGCCCTCACCTCCGATCCGAACGATCGCGACAGCCCGCTGTACCTGAAGCATCTGCGCGATCCCGAATACCAGGGCCTGCTCGACACGGCCCGCGAGAACCTCGCGCTCGGCATCGGCGTGCTCGTGGTCGGCCCGCTGTCACGCGAAGTGCGTGATCGACGCATCCTCGATCGCACGTGGCTCGGCATCGGGCCGGACATCGCGCTGACGGTCGTGTGGGTTCATACCGCGGAAGACGTCGCGCACCAGCGGATCGTCGCGCGCGGCAATCCGAACGACGCGTACAAGCTCGCGCACTGGGACGAATACCGGCAACGCCGCTTCGTGCCGACCGGCCACGAATGCGACGGCATCGTGATGTTCGACAACACCGCACCGTCCGATGCGGATATCGACGCGCTGCTGTACCGCATTGCACCGCCGGCGCCGCAGTCGACGATCGTCCCGCCGCTGCCCGCCTGAACGGCGCGCATCTCCCTGCTCTTCCCCGCCGCGACGCAATTCGACGCGCTCAAAAAACAACGCCGGAAGCGCTGTTGCGCTCCCGGCGTCGTACGGCCCTCGTGCCGGAGACCGGTCGTCAGGCGACTTCGTGCACACGCTCCATCGTGCCGCCTTCGTACAGCTTGCCGAAACGGTTCGCAAGGAACGCCTTCAGCGATACCTTTTCCTGCGGGATGAAACCGCTTTGCGGCAGCTTCTTTTCGCGGAACAGATCCAGCACCGCGCACATCGCGCCGGCCGTCGTGATCTGGATCGCGCTCATGTGCATTCCGCACACGTCCTTCGCGAAAATCTTGCGCGTGAATACGTCCTGCACGAGCTGGCCGTCCTTCACGCCCGTCACCGTGACGAACACGAGCACGACGTCCTGCTTCGTCGACGGCACCGCGCGACGCATGATCGACTTCAGCGTGTCGCGGTCGCTCGACAGGCGCAGGTCCTCGAGCAGGAACTGCACGAGTTCGCGATGGCCCGGATAGCGCACCGACTTGTAGTCGAGCGTCTCGACCTTGCCCGACAGCGTCTCGCACAGCGTGCCCAGGCCGCCCGACGTGTTGAACGCTTCGTATTCGGTGCCGTCGAGCGAGAAATGCTCGAGACCTTCGAGCGGCTGCACCCACTGCTTGCGGCCGTCGCGGATCGCTTCGCACGGCTGGCAGTATTCGTTGATCAGGCCGTCGACGCTCCACGTCAGGTTGTACTTCAGCGCGTTGGTCGGGTACTCGGGCAGCGCGCCCACGCGCATCTTCACGTCGCGCACTTCGCTGAAGCCGTTCACCAGCTCGTGTGCGGCAATGCCGATGAAGCCCGGCGCGAGGCCGCACTGCGGCATGAACGCGCGGTCCGAACCGTCCGCCAGTTCGCGGATCGCGTGGGTCGCGCGCACGTCTTCGGTCAGGTCGAAGTAATGGACGCCGGCAGCCTTGGCCGCCGCCGCGACGTTGACCGCGAGGTAGTACGGCAGTGCGTTGACGAGCGCATCGAAGCCCTTCACGGCTTCACGGATCGCATTGGCGTCCGCCGAATCGACACGCTGCGTCGCGATGCCTTCACGCGACAGCTTGGCGAGCGCATCCGCGTCGCGGTCGAACGCGACCACTTCGTAGTCGCCCGTTTCACGCAGCATGTGAGCAATGGTGTGGCCGATCAGACCTGCGCCGACGATGGCGATTTTCATGCGCTTATCTCCTGATGATGGGTTTGGTGTTGGTGTACGGCGTCGAGCCATGAACACAGTTTAGGGACGCGCAAAATCAGTTCCAAGACGAAGAATGATGCGAAACGACCGATTAATTCGACGATATGACGATGCATTTCGTCATAACGACCAATTTCCCTAAAAGTCGTGTATATGACGGGCCGGAAATGGGCCGCGGCGGGCGGGTTTGGACGCAGGAAGAAACGAACACGCAAGGCGGGACATGCGCAAGCGAATGAATCGTTGCGCGCGCCCAGGCCGGCATTCGACGCAACGACGCTCGCATGCAGATGCAGATGCGCGAGGCGACGCCCCGCCTCGCGGCGAGCGCCGGTAGCGGGTATCAACGGAAGGGAAAGAAGGAAAAAACCTGCGCGACGATTCGAATCGCGCCGCGGTGTCACACGCGACACCCCATGCGATGCGTCATCCGCCGATCGTGCCGCGATCGATCTTGCGCGACAGGATGATCGACGTCGTCGTGCGCTCGACGCCTTCGAGCGTGCCGATCTGGTCGAGCAGATCGTTGAGCCGCTCCGGCGAATCCGCACGCAGCCACGCGACGTAGTCGTATTCGCCGCTTACCGCGCACAACAGCTGCACCTCGGGCATCCGGTCGAGCTTGCGCAGCACGTCCTTGCCGAACTTGGGCGTCAGGATGATGCCGACGTACGCATAAATGCTTGCATCGAGCACGTCCTGCCCGAGCCGCACGCTGTATCCGGCGATCACGTTGGTGCGCTCGAGCCGGGCGATGCGCGCGACGACCGTCGTGCGTGCAACGTCGAGCTGTCGCGCGAGATCGGCGACGCTTGCGCGCGCATCCGCTTGCAGCAGCGCGACCAGTTGCCGGTCAAGATCGTCGAGTTGGTCGAGGCGAGGTGGACGCATGAGGCTGGGCCGGCGTGCATCGCACCGGCGAAATGGAACGTGACGCGATGATAGCGCCGAACGCCGGTGCGCCCAAACGGCATCGCACGCGGTCACGGGCCCGCGCATTCGCATCGCCCGCCTCATTCGCGTGCGGGGCGTCCGCCGTGTCGATCGAACATCGTCGGCCGTCGTCGGCCCGCTGTGTCCCTTTCAATTTCGATTCGTATCGGATGTAAGCAAGTGTCGCTTTCGCTGCCGCGTGATACGCAACGTGCTACTAATAACGGGCGACGCGAGTTGCGCGCTCGCGGCATCGGCCGCCGCGCCCGCTCGCACGACACCACCCCGGAGAGCCAACCATGAAGAAAATCTCGCTCACCCTCGCCACGCTCGCCGTTGCGGCCAGCGCATTCGCGCAAACTCCGCCGCAACCGCAGACGCCCGCTCCGGCGACCGCGACGCCCGCGTCGGCCCCGAGCGCCGAACAGCGCGCGGCGCGCCACGAAGCGCGCATCGAGCAGCGCATCAAGTACCTGCACGACCAGTTGAAGATCACGTCGGCACAGGAGCCGCAATGGAAGACGTTCGCCGACACGATGCGTGAAAACGGCGACACGATGGGCCGCCTCTATCGCACGCGGATGGAAAGCCGGAACGTGTCCGCGGTCGACGACATGAAGCAGTACGCGGAGCTTGCGCAGGCAAACGCGGACGGCGCGAAAAAGCTCGCCGACGCATTCGCGCCGCTGTACGAGAGCTTCCCGGCCGACCAGAAGGCACTCGCCGACACGACGTTCCGCAGTTGGCTGCATCACGGCGGCGAACGCCGCGGCACGGGCAAGGCCAGGAGCAAGGAAGGCAAGGCAGCCACGGCGCCGGCCGCAAGCGCGCCCGCACAACCCTGACGCACGCCTCGCCGGCGTCGCGCATTCCAGGAAGAATCCGGCGCGCCACACGGCACGCCGGATTCGGGATAAGCTCCCGCCTTTTGCCGCACTTCCCCCTGCCATGCTCGAACTCAAGCACATCGATCTGCGTACCGACCCGCAAGCCCGTCGCGTCGTGAAGGACGAAACCGTCACGGTCGCATTCGCGCAGGCCGACGGCGAACTGATGAGCCTCGAAGGCCCGAACCGCTATGTCGCGGGCGACGCGCTGATCACCGGCTCCACCGGCGACCGCTGGGTCGTGTCGCGCTCACGCTTCGACGCGAAATACCTGCCCGCCGATGAGGCACTCGCGCACGGTGCGCCGGGCGCATACCGGAACCGGCCGGCCGTCGTGCTCGCCCGCCGGATGGACGAGCCGTTCATGATCGCCCGCTCGGAAAACGGCGACACGCTGCGCGGCGTCGCCGGCGACTGGGTGATGCAGTATGCGCCCGGCGACTACGGCGTCGTCCAGGCGCAGCGTTTCGCGCAGGTCTACCGAGACGCGTAACGCGTCGCACGCGGCGCCGGCATCGCGCCGGCGCGCGCGTTCATGTCAACGCTCAGGCAAAGTCTTCGTCGAGCTCGAGTTCGGCATCGCGCTCGACGGCCTCGCCGGCTGCGTGCCGCTCCTCGAGCGAGCCCAGCATCGCTTCCGTATACGCATGCAGCACCGCGTGGCTGCGGGCGCGCTGCATCGGCCTGAGCGCCAGATAGCGCGCCAGCGCGGCCGGCACGATGCGGATGTCGAGCGTCATCCGTTTCGGCGTCGAACCGAAACGCATCGCGAGCCACTGCACGGACAGGAAACGTCCGCGTTCGTCGCTGCTTTCGACAAAGCGCGTCTGCTCCGGAAAGAGATCGCAGATCACGCGCGCGAGCGCGTCGAATTCGGCGCTCTGGCAGTCGATCAGATAGTCGTCCATTCCGCCTCTCCCGTCAGGCAGCCGCACGCGGCGACCGGCACGTCTTCACCAGCACGGCGACCAGAATCGCGGCCAGCACGAAATACACGGCCTCGAGCGATCCGGCAGGCAACACGCGCACCTGATACAGCAACGCCGGCGTGACCGCGAGCGCATGCAGCACGATCGCGAGCGGCAGCACGCCCGCGCGGCCGGCGCGCACGCCGCGCCAGACCAGCACCGACAGCGCGAATTGCACCACGAACGCCGAGCAGCGCTCGAGCAGCAACAGCAGCATCGACTGTGCCGACAGCGTCGCCAGCATCACGTGCAGCCGCACGACGGTATCGCCCGGCAGGTCCGCGAGCTGCGTCTCGAGCTGGCCACGGCTCGCGAGCCACGCGAGATACGACCACTGGCCCCATACGAGCACGCCGACGAACCAGGCTTCCGCACCGGCATGGCCGATGCCGTAGCCGATACCGCGCCCGTCCCCGGCCGACGCGCCGTAGCGGCGGTTCAGGAACCGGATCCCGAGATAGCGGCCGACTTCCTCGAACACGGCGGTCGCGAGCGCGCTGTACGCGACGAACGCGAGCGGCTGCGTGAGCCAGCCGCCGGCGGGGGTCTGGCTCAGCACGAGGCCATGGAATGCGCGTTCGACGATCATCGCGAACAGCGTGAAGACGGCGACTCCGACAATCGTGTCGCGGCGGTCGAGCGAGAGTGGCTTGCGCAGGATGCGGAAGAGAACGAACGGCAGTAGCGCGATGATCAGCGTGGCGGCGATCAGCACCGCCAGCGTGACGGGAGCGACAGTCATGAATTTCCTTGTTCGGGGCAGCGCACCTGACGCGCTGCGTGCCCCGAATGATACTCAGCTTGCGGTCGACGCGCGCGCGATCAGCTCACCCGGCAGCAATGCGACGCGCACGTCGCCGGCCGCGCCGTCGATGCGCTCGTGCACGAATTCGACGGCCTTGTAGCCGATCTCGTAGGTCGGCTGGCGAATCGTCGTGATGCCGATCAGTTCGGCCCACTCCGGATCGTCGATCGACAGCAGCGCGGCCTTTTCCTGCCACGCCGCGCCGAAACGCGCGCGCAGATGGCGTGCGATCGCGAGCGCGACCGGCGCGTTGGCGGCGAACAGCGCGGCACGCACGCCGCGCCGCGTGGCGTCGTCGATGCGCGCGTCGAGGTCTGCAAGCGCCGCCGCAACCGCGGCGGGCTCGTTCAGGTCGAGCACGACCGTCGGCGGCACCGGCAGCCCGCGCGCGTCGAGCGCCGCGCGGAACGCGGCCTCGCGCAGGCGCCGCGAGCTGACGCGCTCGAACGGCTGCACGACGAAATGGATCGCGTCGAAGCCGCGCGCGACCAGGTGCGCGATCGCCGTCTCGATCGCATCGGTATTGTCGAGCCCGATCAGGTCGGCCTCGAAGCCCTCGACCGTCCGGTCGACGAGCACGGCCGGAATGCCGGCGCCGCGCAGCGGGCGCAGCACGTCTTCCTCGGCGCCGAGTGCGTTGACGATCAGCCCCTCGACCCGGTAGGTCGTGAGCAGCTGCAGGAAGCGCCGCTCCATCTCGACCTCGTTGGCCGCGTGACAGATGAGCGGCATGTAGCCGAGCGCGTGGCACGCGGCCTCGACGCCTTGCAGCACTTCGACGGTATACGGGTTGGTCAGGTCGGCGGCGAGCATGCCGAGCAGCCGGTTGCGGCCGCGCTTCAGCCCGCGCGCCATCTGGTTCGGCCGGTAGTTGAGGCGCGCGATCGCCGTCTCGATCCGCTGGCGCAGATCGGCGGACAACACGTGCGTCTCGCCGTTCAGATAGCGCGAAACGCTGGTCTTGCCTGTGCCGGCTTCACGGGCGACGTCGCTGATCGTCGCCGGACGCTGCGTGGAAGGTTGCGAATCGCTCAAGTCGTGCCTCGCGACGTATGATCCGCGCCGCTTCGTGTGCGGACGGACCTTTGTTGTAGGATCGAAAGCCACCCGGCGGACGCCGCCGCTGCCCTGCTTCGCGGTCGATCGAAGCCGGCGCGTTCGCGCCCGCTCCGGTCGCCCGAAACGCACGGCGATCGGCCGCACCGGACCTGGCACGGATGCCCGCCGCCGAACGCCGCCGGCCGCGTGGCCGGCTCGTCGATGCGACGAGCGGGCGATCATAACGCAGCCTGCCCTCCCGCACCAAGACCATCGCCTCTAACCCAGCCGGCGGCCCCGCCGGCTGACCGCCCGCGTTCAGGCGCGCGGGAGCGCGTCGGGATTCACGAGGTTTGTGCGCAGCGTGCCGGCCAGTGCGCCGATCAGGTTCTCCGCGGCACAGCGCGCCATCGCATGGCGCGTTTCGTGCGTCGCCGAGCCGATATGCGGCAACGCGACAACGTTGCTCATCCGCAGCAAAGGCGAATCCGCCGCCAGCGGCTCCTTTTCGAACACGTCGAGCCCGGCGCCGCGGATCGTGCCTGCCTGAAGCGCATCGATCAACGCGGCCTCGTCGACCACCGGCCCGCGCGATGCGTTGATCAGGATCGCGCCGCGCTTCATCTTCGCGAATTCGGCCGCGCCGATCAGGTGATGCGTTTGCGGCGACAGCGGCACCTGCAGGCACACGAAATCCGACTGTGCGAGCAGTTCGTCGAGCGACACGCGACGGGCACCGTACTGCGTCTCGGCTTCGGCATGCGCGGAGCGATTCGTATACAGCACCTGCATCCGGAAGCCGAGCGCCGCGCGGCGCGCGACCGCGCCGCCGATCCGGCCGAGCCCGACGATGCCGAGCGTCTTGCCCTGCACGTCGGTGCCGTACAGGTCCGGGCCGATGCTGCGGTGCCAGTGGCCGGCCTTCACCCACTCCGCCAGTTCAACCACGCGCCGCGCGGACGCGAGGATCAGCGAGAACACGGTATCGGCGGTCGATTCCGTCAGCACGTCCGGCGTATGCGCGAGCACGATGCCGCGCCGCGTGAGATCCGCGACGTCGAAGTTGTCGTAACCGACCGAGATCGTCGACCAGGCCTTCAGCCGCGGTGCGCGATCGAGCATCTGCGGCGTGACCTTCAGGCTCGCGCCGATCGCGCCATGCGCGTCGCCAAGGGCATCGGCGAGCGCGTCGGCGCCGTCGGCCTGCGCGACGTCCGCGTGCTCGCGCAGGTACGCGAGCACGTCATCAGGCAGCGGCTTGTACGCGACGATACGAGGCTTCATCGTTTTCATTTTCCTTGCAGCGGCGTCGCGAGCGGGTGCGCATCGCGCGCCTGGGGTTTGACGGACAGCGTGAGGATCACCGCGGCCACGAGCGCGGCGCTCATGAACGCGTACGATGCGACGGGCGAGCCGGTCGCGCCGTTCAGGTAGCCGACGAAATACGAGCCGACGAACGAGCCGAGCGCGCCCATGCTGTTGATCAGCGCCATCGCGCCGCCGGCGACGTTCTTCGGCAGCAGTTCCGGGACGATGGCGAAGAACGGGCCGTACGGCGCGTACATCGCGGCGCCCGCGACGACCAGCAGCGCATACGAGATCCAGAAATGCGACGAGCCGAGCGCATACGACGCGGCGAACGCGGCCGCGCCGACCAGCAGGAACGGCCACACGAAGCCGCGGCGCGAACCGACCTTGTCGGACGCCCACGACGCGACCAGCATCGCGATCGTCGCCGCCAGATACGGCAGCGCCGACAGCCAGCCGGTCGCGACCATCCCGAGCTCGGAGCCGTTCTTGACGATCGACGGCAGCCACAGCACGAAGCCGTACACGCCGATGCTCCAGCAGAAGTACTGCGCACACAGCTTGATCACGGCCGGCGAGCGGAACGCCTCGCCGTAGTTGCGCACCGGCTTGATCGCCGCCTGTTCGGCCGCGAGCGCGGCATCGAGGTCGAGCTTTTCCTCGGCGGTGAGCCACGGCGAATCGGCCGGCTTGTCCTGCACGAGGAACCACCAGCACACGGCCCAGACGATGGCCGGCACGCCTTCGGCGATGAACATGTGACGCCAGCCGAATTCGTGCACGAGATAGCCCGACACGATCGACATCCACAGCACGGTGACCGGGTTGCCGAGGATCAGGAACGTGTTCGCGCGCGAGCGTTCGTTCTTCGTGAACCAGTTGCTGATGTAGATCAGCATCGCAGGCATCACGGCCGCTTCGACCACGCCGAGCACGAAGCGGATCGCCATCAGCGACGGGATGTTGGTGACCACGCCCGTGAGGGCCGCGCAAGCGCCCCACAGCACGAGGCTGGCGAACACGAGCTTCTTGACGCTGCGGCGCTCCGCATAGATCGCGCCCGGAATCTGGAAGAAGAAGTAACCGAGGAAGAACAGCGCGCCGATCAGCGACGACAGGCCCTTGCTGATCCCGAGGTCCTGGTTGATGCCGGCCGCTGCCGCGAACCCGTAGTTCGCGCGGTCGAGGTAAGCGAGGCTGTAGGTGATGAAAACGATCGGCATGATCGTCCACCAGCGTCGGGCTGCGAGCGTATTGGCCATCAGAATGTCTCCTGTGTCGGAACGAACGCTTGGGCGTGCATCCCGGTTCCTTGCGTTGCCGTGCGCGTGCACGACGAAATGGTCCGCGGATTGTGCCGTGTCCGGCCTCTCATTGCGCGGTGACGGTTTCCTCTAGGCGATCGGCGTCATTGCTGACGTTTTCGAGCCGATCGAGTGCCTCGCGGGTCGGCAAGCCTTCCGAATCGCCGATCACCTGGATCGCGAGCGCCCCGATGCGGTTGCCGCGCGCGACCGCCTGCTCGACCGAGCGGCCTTCCAGCAGCGCGCTGACCACGCCGACCGCGAAACCGTCGCCGGCGCCGACCGTGTCGACCACGTTCGCGACGCGCTCGCCCGCGACCGTGCCTTCGCGACCGTCGGCCGTGCGGAAATACGCGCCCTCGGCGCCCAGCTTGATCACGACGCCGCGCGCACCCTGTGCCAGGTAGAAGCCCGCGATATCGGCCGGCGTATCGTGCCCGGTGAGCTGCTGTCCTTCGGCGAGGCCCGGCAGCACCCAGTCGGCAAGCGTCGCGAGCGCGTTCAGCGTCTTCGCCATCACGTCGGCGGACGGCCACAGCGTCGGGCGCAGGTTCGGATCGAACGAGATCGTCTTGCCCGCCGCGCGCATCTCGCGCGCCAGCCGGAACGCGAGTTCGCACGATGTCGCGGAGATCGCCGGCGCAACGCCCGTCAAGTGCAGATGACGCGCGCCGAGCACGTAGTCGGCCACGTAGTCGTCGCACGACAGGTGGCTCGCGGCCGAGCCCTTGCGGAAATATTCGACGGTCGGGTCGCTGCCGTCGTCGTTGCGCGACTTCAGCTGAAAACCGGTCGGATAGCGCGGATCGACGGTCACGCACGACGCGTCGATGCCTTCGCGCGCGAGCGTATCGAGCACGTAACCGCCGAACGAATCGCGGCCCACCCGGCTCATCCAGCCGACCCGGAAGCCGAGCCGCGACAGGCCGATCGCGACGTTCAGGTCCGCGCCCGCGATCCGTTTCGTGAATTGCGACGCGTGCGCGAGGTGGCCGGGCTCGGCGGCGATGAACATCGCCATCGCTTCGCCGTAGGTCACGACATCGAGTGCTGCCTTCATGAGTGAATTTCCTCCGTATCCGTCGTGCATCACGCGGCGGCGAGCCACGCCACGCGCCGGCCGGCATCGCCCGCCAGGTCAACGGCATCGAACGGGAATTCGATGCCGCGCGGCGCCGCTTGCGGCAGCGCCGCGAGCACGCCCGTGACAAGCGTGTCACCCGGCGCGGGCGCCACCGCGAAACGGCGCGCGCCCTCGCCAGCGACTGCCTTGCAATGAATGTATTCCACGTGCGGCGCAAGCGCGTGCGCGCACGCAAGCGGCGCTTCGCCCGGCCACTGCCAGTTGCCGATGTCGAACGTCATGCCGAGCGCATCGGGCACGCCCGCTTCGGTCAACGCGGCGAACAGCCCGCTGAACTGGGCGAGCGCGCCACCGACCGGCAGCTGGCCGTTCTCGACCACCACGCGGGCGCGGGCACCGCGCGACAGCGCGACGATCTCGGACGCATGCGCGTCGCCGGCGAAGCCGCCGAGCTGGAACTTCACGAAGCGCGCGCCGAGCGCATCGGCTTCCACGAGCGTATCGCGCAACGCATCGGCATCGAGCGCGCCGGTTTCCGTGTACAACGTGGCCGGCGTCGAATAGACCGACCACAGCCCGTGCGCGGTGAGTGCCGCGCCGAGCTCGGCCAGTGCGCCGGGCGTGGCGTCGTCGTCCGATGCGAACAGTTCGCGCCGTACCTCGAAACCGGCCGCGCCGGATGCGGCCGCGGTCGCGATGAATGCCCGGTGGCCCTCCTGACGCACGCGGTCCATTCCGAATGCGCTCGCCACGATCACGATGTCTGCCATTTCTGCCCTTTTTTACCGGAATGGAACCGGTTCCATTTGCTTGAGACGGATGGTGCGCCTCACGTCCGGCGCACGCCATAGAGGAAATCCCTAGGACGGATCGCCACGCGAATGCGCGCCCGCGTATGCGCATCCGGCGTTCCCGCACGCGCGTCGATGCCTATTCGTCGCGGTGCGCGATGCACATGTCGAGAAACCCGGCGGCCACGCGCGACGGCGCGGCGCCATGCGGCACGAGAATCGAGAAATGGCGTGTGAGCGGCGCGGGGGCCAGGGAACGCGGCACGAGCGCCGCATCCTCGTGACGCAGCGACATCGCGGACACGAATCCGACGCCCATCCCCGCGCGCACGGCCTCCTTCACCGCCTCGACGCCCGCGATCTCGAACGCGACGCGCATCGGAGCGCCGCCATGCGCGAACGCGCGTTCGACGAGCTGACGCACGCCGGAACCTTCCTCGCGCAGCACGAGCGGATGTGCGGCGAGCGCGGCGAGCGTGACGCCGGCTTCGTACTCGGGCGCGGCAAGCGGATGTCCGGCCGGCACGACCGCGACGATCTCGTCCTCGTGCCACGCGTGCACGGCGGTGCCGGGCGGCAGCGCCTCGCCCGGCGGCCCTTCGATCATCGCGATGTCGAGCGACGCCAGCGCGGCAACGACGTCGGCCGTATTGCCGCTCATCGTGTGGATCGCCACCCGCGGCACGCGCGGCTGGAATGCCGCGATCAGGTACGGCAGCAAGTAGCTGGCGGGCGTCGTGCTCGCGCCGATGCGCAGCGTGCCGGCGTCGAGCCCGCGCACCGCGTCGCGAAACGCGCGCGCCTGCGCGAACGTGTCGCGCTGCGCGTACGCGTACTGCGCGAGCTGTTCGCCGACCGGCGTCAGGCGGATGCCGCGGCCCTCGCGCTGGTACAGCGGCTCGCCGAACTCGTCCTGCAGCAGGCGCAGCTGGCCCGACACGGCCGGCTGCGACAGATGCAGCGCCACGGCAGCGCGGCTGATGTTCAGGTGTTCGGCGACGGCCGCGAACGTTATCAGTTGATCCGGGGTCATGATGATGAATTATCGGTTTTCCGGATAGTCTACGTCACAAATCACAATTTCTCATATCGATATAACCAAATTAGGATTAGGCCATCGCAACCCGTTTCATCACGGTGCCCCATGTCCACTGCCCCGACTCCCCATCTCCACCACGCCGCGCCGTCGATGCGCGGCCAGTTGAACGGCGTGCTGTTCGTCGCGCTGTTTGCCGCCGCCGTCACCAGCCTGTCGCAACTCCCGGCGATCGCAGGGCTCGGCCTGTCGCCGCTGATCGTCGGCATCGTCGCGGGCGCGCTGTACGGCAACGCGCTGCGCGACGGGATGCCCGCGAGCTGGGCGGCCGGCGTCAACTTTTCCGCGCGCAAGCTGCTGCGCATCGCGGTCGCGTTCTTCGGCCTGCGCGTGAGCCTGCAGGAAATCGCGCAGGTCGGCCTGCCGGGCCTGACGGTGTCGGTGCTGGTCGTCGTGAGCACGCTCGCGATCGGCACCTGGGTCGGCATGAAGGTGATGAAGCTCGATCGCGATGCGGCGCTCCTGACCGCCGCCGGCAGCGCGATCTGCGGCGCGGCGGCCGTGCTCGCGTTCGAGTCGACGCTGCAGTCGAAGCCGCACCAGAGCGCGATGGCCGTGGGCAGCGTGGTGCTGTTCGGCACGCTGTCGATGTTCCTCTACCCGCTCGCGTACCACGCCGGCCTGCTCAATCTCGACCCGACCGGCCTCGGCCTGTTCTTCGGCGGCACGATCCACGAGGTCGCGCAGGTGGTCGGCGCGGCGAGCGACATCAGCCCGCAGGTCGCGCACGTCGCGACGATCGTGAAGATGACCCGCGTGATGCTGCTGGTGCCGGTGCTGCTCACGCTCGGCTGGTGGCTCGCCCGCTCCGCCCGTCCGGCCGATGCGAGCGCCGATGGCGCGCACGGCAAGCGCAAGGTGGCGGTGCCGTGGTTCGCGCTCGGCTTCCTCGGCTTCGTGATCGTCAATTCGCTGAACGTGCTGCCCGCCAACGTCACGCATACGCTGAACGTGCTCGACACCTTCGCGCTGACGATGGCGATGACCGCGCTCGGCATCGAGACCCGCGTATCGCAGATCCGCGAGGCCGGCCCGCGCGCGCTGACCACCGGCCTGATCCTGTACGTCTGGCTGATCGCCGGCGGCTACGCGATCACCTGGGCCGTGCAGCACTGGCTTGGCTGAGCCGCGCATCCACGCCGCGACACGCGCCGCGCCCGACGGGAAGGTCCCGCGGGCGCGGCGCAGTGCTATGCTTCGCGTCGTTTTCCTTCGTCCTCTTCACCACCTCTTTCAGCCGTGCTCTCGTTCCTGCTGAAGCTGCGCACTCGCGCCCAGACGCTGTTCCGCCTGTCGGACGCCCATACGATGCTGATCTGGTCGGCCATCGTCGGCGTCGGCGGCGCGTTCGCCACCATGGCGTTTCGCGAAGGCATCGACCTGATGCAGCGCCTGATCTCCGGGCACAGCGGCAGCTTCGTGCAGATGGCGAGAAGCCTGCCGTGGTACGTGCGGTTCTGGATGCCGGCCGCAGGCGGCTTCCTGGCCGGCTGCGTGCTGCTGCTCGCGACGCGCGGCGTCCGGAAATCCGGCAACACCGACTACATGGAAGCCGTCGCACTCGGCGACGGCGTCGTGCCGGTACGACAGAGCCTGTGGCGCAGCGTGTCGTCGCTGCTGACGATCGGCAGCGGCGGCTCCATCGGCCGCGAAGGCCCGATGGTGCAGCTCGCCGCGCTCGCCGCGTCGCTGGTCGGCCGCTTCGTGCACTTCGACCCGCCGCGCCTGCGCCTGCTCGTCGCGTGCGGCGCGGCGGCCGGCATTACGTCCGCGTACAACGCGCCGATCGCCGGCGCGTTTTTCGTCTCCGAGATCGTGCTCGGCACGATCGCGATGGAGAGCTTCGGGCCGATGGTCGTCGCCTCCGTCGTCGCGAACATCGTGATGCGCGAATTCGCCGGCTACCGGCCGCCGTACGAGATGCCGGTGTTCCCGGCCGTGACGGGTCCCGAGGTGCTGCTGTTCGTCGTGCTCGGCGCGCTGTGCGGCGTGCTCGCGCCGCAGTTCCTGCACCTGCTCGATGCGTCGAAGAACCAGTTCAAGCGGCTTCCCGTGCCACTGCCGGCGCGGCTCGCGCTCGGCGGCCTCGTGGTCGGCGTGATCTCGGTGTGGATTCCGGACGTGTGGGGCAACGGCTACAGCGTCGTGAACCACATCCTGCATTCGCCGTGGACCTGGCAGGCGCTCATCGCGGTGCTGGTGTTCAAGGTGATCGCGACCGCCGCGACGGCCGGCTCGGGCGCGGTCGGCGGCGTGTTCACGCCGACGCTGTTCGTCGGCGCCGTGTTCGGCTCGCTGTTCGGGCTCGCGATGAACGCGCTGTGGCCCGGTCACACGTCCGCGTATTTCGCGTATGCGATGGTCGGGATGGGCGCGTTCATGGCCGGCGCCACGCAGGCGCCGCTGATGGCGATCCTGATGATCTTCGAGATGACGCTGAGTTACCAGGTCGTGCTGCCGCTGCTGGTGTCGTGCGTGTTCGCGTATTTCGTCGCGCGCGCGACCGGCACGACGTCGATGTACGAGATCACGCTGCGCCACCATCAGGACGCGCAGGAACGGCTGCGGCTGCGCACCACCCAGATGCGCGAGCTGATCCAGCCCGCGCAGACGGTCGTGCCGCTTACCGCGAGCGTCGCCGACATGACGCGCGTGTTTCTCGAGTATCCGGTGAAGTATCTGTACGTGACCGACGATGCCGGGCGCTTCCGAGGCGCGGTCGCGTTGAAGGACATCACGTCCGACCTGCTCGAGAAACGTGACACGACCGACAAGACGGCCGCGCACTACGCGCATACGCCGTTTCCGCTGCTCACGCCCGACATGCCGCTCGCGACCGCGCTCGAACGCTTCATGGCGTTCCAGGGCGAACGGCTGCCGGTGATCGAAAGCGAGGCCGAGCCGACGCTCGCGGGCGTCGTGTACAAAACGTCTCTGCTCGACGCATACCGGCGGATGACCGGCGAGCGCTGACCTGTGCGCGGCGCCGCGCGCGATACGGCGCCGCCGCATCCGCGCTCGCGGCGCCGTCCACGCCGACCGGCCGCCGGATCGTTCAGTCCGGCGCGCGCCCCAGCACGACCCGTGCGAAGAACCCCGCGAGCACCGATTCGGCCACGTCGGCCGACACGTGCTGCGGATCAGCCGTGTAGTACGACTGCACGCCGTCGCACAGGCACATCAGGCCGAATGCGAGCGTCTCGGCCGGCAGCAGCAGCGGCGTGCCCGCGCGCTCGGCGAAGCGCTGGATGAATTCGGCCATCTGCAACCGCTTGCCGTGCAGGAACTGGTTGAAGCGCACGCGAAACTTCGCGTCGCGCGCCGCCTGCAGTTTTGCCTCGCCCCACAGCAGTGAATATTCGTCGTCGCGAAACAGCGTCCGGTAGTACGAGAGCGCCATCGACTCCATCTGCTCGCGCGGCCCGCCAACCTCGAAGATCGCCTCGAAATCGGCCCGCACCGAATCATGGTCACGCTCGAGCAGTTCGAGCAGCAGTTCCGACTTGCTGCGGAAATTCGAGTAGAACGCGCCGCGCGTATAGCCGGCCGCCGCCGCGATGTCCTCGACGCTCGCGGCGACATAGCCTTTCTTCAGAAAAATCCGGTGCGCGGCATTCAGCAGACGTTCGCGTGTCTGGTCCCTGCTCTGCTCGCGAGTTAAGCGCTGTGGTTTCATGGCGCGCAGTCTAGCACCAACTCCCTTTCGAATTCATCTTTGCATTCAGATACAGGTGTGTATTAGAATCCGCCACAGTTTCCGAACGACGACCTCGTTCGGCTGTGTTCGTGGGCGCCGGGCCGGCGCCACTCGGGGCAAGCGCCCGCCGCGCTTGCCGGCTTCGTTCCGCTCTCACCTCATCTGGGGGTTTCGTGAATCGCTCCGGTTCCCGCGCCGTGCTGCTGATCGGCACCGCGCTCGTCCTCTCCGCCTGTCACCCGAAGGAAGCCGCACCGCCCGCGCCGCGCCCGGTCGTCGCGCTGCCCGCGCACGCCGATGGCGTCGCGGCCGCCGCCACGCTGCCCGGCGAGATCCAGCCGCGTTATGCGACGCCGCTGTCGTTCCGCATCGCGGGCAAGATCGTCGAACGCAAGGTGCGGCTCGGCGATACCGTCAAGGCCGGCCAGATCGTCGCGCTGCTCGATCCGTCCGACGTCGAGAAGAACGTCGCGAGCGCGCAGGCCCAACTCGATGCCGCGTCGCACAGCCTAGCGTTCGCGAAGCAGCAGCTCGACCGTGATCGCGCGCAGGCGCACGAGAACCTGATCGCGACCGCGCAGCTCGAACAGACCGAGAACAGCTACACGTCGGCGCTCGCGCAGCGCGACCAGGCGCAGCAGCAGCTCGCGCTCGCGAAGAACCAGCTCCGCTATGCGACGCTCATCGCCGATCACGCGGGCACCATCACCGCCGAACAGGCCGACACCGGCCAGAACGTATCGGCCGGCCAGGCCGTCTACCAGCTCGCGTGGTCGGGCGACGTCGATGTCGTCAGCGATGTGCCCGAGGCCGCGCTCGCATCGCTCGCGCCGGGTCACGCCGCACGCGTCACGCTGCCGTCGTTGCCGGGCCGCCAGTTCGACGCGAAGGTCCGCGAAATCGCGCCGGCCGCCGATCCGCAAAGCCGCACCTGGCGCGTGAAGCTCACGCTCGCCGCGCCCGATCCGGCCGTGCGCCTCGGGATGACCGCGAACGTCGCGTTCGACGGCGCGCCGATTGCCGGCAATGCACTGAGCGTCACGCTGCCCGCGACCGCGCTGTTCCACGACGGCCCGCATCCGGCCGTGTGGGTCGTGCGCACGAAGGACGACACGCTCGAGCTGCGCCGCGTCGACGTCGCGCGCTTCAACGAACGCACCGTCACCGTGTCGCGTGGGCTGCAGCCCGGCGAGCGCATCGTGCTGCAAGGCGTGCACACGGTCAGCGCGGGCGAGAAAGTGCGACCGATCGCACCGCTGCATCCGGAGGACTTCGCGTCATGAGCGGCCCCCGCGAAGAAGGCCGGTTCAACCTCTCGGCATGGGCGCTGCGCCACCAGGCGCTGGTCGTCTACCTGATCGCGCTCGCGACGCTCGCGGGCGTCCTCGCGTACACGCGGCTCGCGCAATCCGAAGACCCGCCGTTCACGTTCCGCGTGATGGTGATCCGCACGTTCTGGCCCGGCGCGAGCGCGCGGCAGGTGCAGGAGCAGGTGACCGACCGGATCGGCCGCAAGCTGCAGGAAACGCCGGCCATCGACTTCCTGCGCAGCTATTCGCGGCCTGGCGAATCGCTGATTTTCTTCACGATGAAGGACTCGGCGCCCGTGAAGGACGTGCCCGAGACCTGGTACCAGATCCGCAAGAAGGTCGGCGACATCGGCTACACGCTGCCGCCCGGCGTGCAGGGCCCGTTCTTCAACGACGAGTTCGGCGACGTCTACACCAACATCTGGACGCTCGAAGGCGACGGCTTCACGCCCGCGCAACTCCACGATTACGCGGACCAGCTGCGCACCGTGCTGCTGCGCGTACCGGGCGTCGGCAAGGTCGACTACTTCGGCGACCCCGACCAGCGGATCTTCATCGAGGCCGACAACACGAAGCTCACGCGCCTCGGCATCTCGCCGCAGCAGCTCGCGCAGGCGATCAACGCGCAGAACGACATCTCGTCGGCCGGCGTGCTCACGACCGCCGACGACCGCGTATTCGTGCGGCCGAGCGGCCAGTTCGACAACGTCGCCGCGATCGCCGACACGCTGATCCGCATCAACGGCCGCACGTTCCGGCTCGGCGATCTCGCCACCGTGAAGCGCGGCTACGACGATCCGCAGGTCACGCAGATGCGCGCGAACGGCCATGCGGTGCTCGGCATCGGCGTGACGATGCAGCCGGGCGGCGACGTGATCCGGCTCGGCAAGGCGCTCGATGCCGAATCGAAGAACCTGCAGGCGCAGTTGCCGGCCGGCCTGAAGCTGACGCTGGTGTCGAGCATGCCGCATGCGGTGTCGCATTCGGTCGACGACTTCCTCGAAGCCGTCGCGGAAGCGATCGCGATCGTGCTGGTCGTGAGCCTCGTGTCGCTCGGCCTGCGCACCGGGATGGTCGTCGTGATCTCGATTCCGGTCGTGCTCGCCGTCACGGCCCTGTTCATGTACCTGTTCGACATCGGGCTGCACAAGGTATCGCTCGGCACGCTGGTGCTCGCGCTCGGGCTGCTCGTCGACGACGCGATCATCGCGGTCGAGATGATGGCCGTGAAGCTCGAACAGGGCTACAGCCGCGCGCGCGCCGCCGCGTTCGCGTACACGAGCACCGCGTTCCCGATGCTGACGGGCACGCTCGTCACCGTGTCGGGCTTCCTGCCGATCGCGCTCGCGAAATCGAGCACCGGCGAGTACACGCGCTCGATCTTCGAGGTGTCGGCGATCGCGCTGATCGCGTCGTGGTTCGCGGCCGTCGTGCTGATTCCGCTGCTCGGCTATCACCTGCTGCCCGAACGCAAGAAGCACGCGCACGAAGCTCACCTGCCGGACGATCACGAGCACGACATCTACGACACGCGCTTCTACACGCGCTTGCGCGGCTGGATCGACTGGTGCATCGAGCGCCGCTTCGTCGTGCTGCTGATCACCGGCGCGCTTTTCGTCGTCGCGCTGATGGGTTTCTCGCTCGTGCCGCAGCAGTTCTTCCCAAGTTCTGATCGCCCCGAGCTGCTCGTCGACCTGCGGCTGCCCGAAGGCGCGTCGTTCGCGGCGACGCTGCGCGAGACCGAACGCCTCGAGAAGGTGCTCGACAAGCGGCCCGAGGTCGACCATTCGGTGAATTTCGTCGGCAGCGGCGCGCCGCGCTTCTATCTGCCGCTCGACCAGCAGCTGCAGTTGCCGAACTTCGCGCAATTCGTCGTCACCGCGAAATCCGTCGAGGATCGCGAGAAGCTCGCGGCCTGGCTCGAGACCACGCTGCGCGATCGCTTCCCGGCCGTGCGCTGGCGCCTGTCGCGGCTCGAGAACGGGCCGCCCGTCGGCTATCCCGTGCAGTTCCGCGTGAGCGGCGACGACATCGCGACGGTCCGCTCGATCGCCGAGAAGGTCGCGGCGATGATGCGCGGCGACGCGCGCACGGTGAACGTGCAGTTCGACTGGGATGAGCCGGCCGAGCGCTCGGTGCGCTTCGAGCTCGATCAGAAGAAGGCGCGCGAGCTGAACGTCACGTCGCAGGACGTGTCGAGCTTCCTCGCGATGACGCTGTCGGGCACGACCGTCACGCAGTATCGCGAGCGCGACAAGCTGATCGCGGTCGACCTGCGTGCGCCGCGCCCCGATCGCGTCGATCCCGCAAAGCTCGCGGGCCTGGCGATGCCGACGCCGAACGGCGCCGTGCCGCTCGGCTCGCTCGGCCGCTTCACGCCGACGCTCGAATACGGCGTGGTGTGGGAACGCGATCGCCAGCCGACCATCACCGTGCAGTCCGACGTACGCGCCGGCGCGCAGGGCATCGACGTCACGCATGCGATCGACGGCAAGCTGAATGCGCTGCGCGCGCAATTGCCGGTCGGCTACCAGATCAACATCGGCGGGTCGGTCGAGGAAAGCGCGAAGGCGCAGACGTCGATCAATGCGCAGATGCCGCTGATGGCGATCGCCGTGTTCACGTTGCTGATGATCCAGCTGCAAAGCTTCTCGCGCGTGCTGATGGTCGTGCTGACCGCGCCGCTCGGGTTGATCGGCGTGGTCGGCACGCTGCTGCTGTTCGGGCAGCCGTTCGGCTTCGTCGCGATGCTCGGCGTGATCGCGATGTTCGGGATCATCATGCGCAACTCGGTGATTCTCGTCGACCAGATCGAGCAGGACATTGCAGCCGGCCACGGCCGCTTCGACGCGATCGTCGGTGCGACCGTGCGGCGCTTCCGCCCGATCACGCTGACGGCCGCCGCCGCCGTCCTCGCGCTGATCCCGCTGTTGCGCTCGAACTTCTTCGGGCCGATGGCAACCGCGCTGATGGGCGGGATCACGAGCGCGACCGTGCTGACGCTGTTCTACCTGCCCGCGCTGTACGCCGCGTGGTTCCGCGTGAAGCGCGACGAACGCGATCCGCGCGACGGCCCGCCTGCCGCGCCGTCGGGAGCCTGATCATGAAACTGTCGATGAACCTGAAAACGAAGACCGCGCGGGCGCTCGCGGCCGCCAGCCTCGCCGGCCCGCTTGCCGGCTGCGCATGGTTCGCGCCGAGCGGCGAGCCGCCCGCGATGCCGTCGCCCGCGCATTACGGCGCCGCGCCGCAAGTGCAGCAGACCGTCGCGGCGCAAGGCGTCGCGCAGCAGTTCGAAGTCGGCGCGCAGCCCGTGCCCGACTGGTGGACGCAGTACCGCTCCGATGCGCTGACGGCGCTCGTCGACGAAGGGCTGCGCAACAGCCCGACGCTCGGCGCGGCTTCGCATTCGCTGGATGCCGCGCGCGAGCAATTGCGCGGGCAAATCGGCAGCTCGATGCTGCCGTCGATCGACGCGGGCGGTCAGGCCGCGCGCCAGCGCGCACTCGGTGTGCCGATTCCCGCACTCGGCGCGCCGACCCTGCTGTACGACACATTCGTCGGTCAACTGCAGGCAAGCTATACGATCGACCTGTTCGGTGCGTCGCGCTTCGCGAACCGCGCGCTCGCGAAACGCGTCGACGTCAGCGCGTTCCAGCTGGAATCGGCGCGCCGCGCGCTCGCCGCGAACATCGTCACCGCGTCGATCACCGTGGCGGTGCTCAACGCGCAGATCGCGACGACCGAGCGGCTCGTCGCGCTCGCGAACGAGCAGGCGCACGACGCGCAACGCCGTTATGCGCTCGGCTCGGCATCGCACAGCGATGCGCTGAGCGCACAGCAAAGCGCGGACACCTTCGCCGCGAGCCTGCCCGCGCTGCGCCAACAGCGCGACTCCGCGCGCCATGCGCTCGCCGTGCTGGTCGGCCGCACGCCCGATCAACCGCCCGCCGACCTCACACTCACCGACCTGCACCTGCCCGAGCAGGTGCCCGTGGTCGTGCCATCGGACCTGCTGCAAAGCCGCCCCGACATCCAGGCCGCCGACGCGGGGCTGAAGGCGGCCGCCGCCGAAGTCGGCGTCGCGACCGCGCAGCTGTTCCCGCAGCTGTCGCTGTCGGCGGCCATGGGCAAAGGCGGCTTCAGCTGGCCGACGATGCTGTCGGGCGCCGGCGCGATCTGGAACGTCGGAGCATCGCTGGGCCAGCCGCTGTTCCACGGCGGCGCGCTGTTCGCGCAACGGCGTGCGGCCAAGGCGAGCTACGAAGCCGCGGTCGACCAGTACAAGCAGACCGTGCTGAGCGCATTCCAGAACGTCGCCGATTCGCTCGCCGCGCTCGAGCACGACGCCGAGGCGCTCGATGCGTCGTCGCGCGCCGCGTTGTCCGCGCGCGGCGCGTACGACGACGCCGCCGCCCGTGTGCGGCTGGGCGCGTTGCCGCCGTCGGCCGCGCGCGCGAGCGAGCTGCAGTACCGCAACGCGCGGCTCGACGAGATTCGCGCGACCGGCGCGCGCTTCGCGGATACCGCGCGGCTCTATCAGGCGATGGGCACGCCGCCGGTCAACCCGACCGGCAAGGCGGCGACAGCCGGGAACGTCGACACGACGGGCCACACCGGCAACGCGGATCAAGGCGCCCTCGCCGCCCAGGCACGCACGGTGACGCCCGACGCACCGCCGTCATCGCAATGACATGCCCTCGCACCTGGCGCACGGCGCGCGGGACCGCCCCGCGCGCCATCCGCAATCTTCCGCTTGACCCTCACGTAGCGTAACGTTCGAGACTCCAGCGTGCGCACCGAACGGAGGACACCATGCGGCTGAAAGTGGGAGAACTGGCGAAACGCAGCGGCCTGACCGTCCGCACGCTTCATCACTATCACGCGATCGGCCTCCTGACACCTTCGGCGCGTGCCGACAACGGCTACCGGCTGTACGACCGCGACGACGTCGCCCGGCTCCACCAGATCCAGGCGCTGCGTCGCTTCGGGCTGTCGCTTGCCGAAATCGGTGATTACCTGAACCAGCCCGGCACCCCGCTCGTCGAGCTCGTCGCGAAACAGATCGCGTCGCTCGACCGCCAGCTCGCGCAGGCCGCGCAGCTGCGCGAGCGGCTCGTGCACCTGCACGCGCAACTCGCCGCGGGCACCGAGCCGGAACTGGCCGATTGGCTCACCACACTGGAGTTGATGACCGTGTACGACAAATATTTTTCCGAGGAAGAACTCGCGCGCCTGCCGATGTACCGCAAGAGCCAGACGGGCGACGCAGAATGGATCGCGCTCGTCGCCGACGTGCGTGCGCTGCATGACGCGGGCGTGCCGCCCGAGGACGAGCGCGTGCGTGCGCTCGCCGGCCGCTGGATGGCGCTGCTCGTGCGCGACACGAACAACGATCCGCGGATGCTCGCGAAGTTGAACCTCATGCACGAGCGCGAACCGGCGATGCAGTCGAAACTCGGCATCTCGACCGTGCTGCGCGACTATGTGCTGCGCGCGTCCGCCGAAACGAAGATGCGGATCTTCGAGAAGTATCTCGCCCCGGACGAGATCCGCTTCATGCGCGCGCACTACGGCGAACGCGCGATGGAATGGCCGCAACTGATGGCCGACGTGCGCGACGCGATCGACGCGGGCGCGACGCCCGATTCACCGGAAGGCCGCGCGCTCGCGCAACGCTGGCTCGACCTGTTTCGCAGCTATGCGGGCAACGATCCGGCCACGCACGCGAAATTCCGGCACGCGATGATGACCGAGCCGGCGCTGACGAAGGATTCGTGGGTCGACGACACGCTGCTCGGTTTCATCCGCGAGGCGATGGCGCAGTTGGCGCCGGCGCGTTGACGCTGTAGCCGCCGCGGGAAGCGCATGCCGGTTTCACGCGCTGCCCGCGCGAGCGGCCCGGCGTGCGCTCACCGGTCGCGCACCCCGAGCCCGAGCGCCTTCATCCGCCGGTACAGCGTGCGCTCGCTCATCCCGACATGCTCGGCCAGTTGCTTGCGCGTACCGGCAAACGTGCCGGCAATCCGCACGAGTTCCGCGTCCGACACGCCGCGCGTGTCCGCCGCACGCTGCTCATGCGCGTGCGGTGCGGCCGACGCGGCGACCAGCTCGGCCGGCAGATGCTCGACGCGAATCGTCCCGTCGTCCGCGAACAGGCACGCACGTTCGAGCACGTTGCGCAGCTCGCGGATATTGCCCGGCCATGCATACGCGTCGAGGCACGCACGCGCATGCTCGGTCAGCACGAACGGCCGGGCCGCGAACGGTCGCCCGCTCGCGTCTCCCGCGCCGGCGCGCGCGTTCGCGATGCGCCGCAGGATCGATTCGGCCAGCAGCGCGACGTCTCCGCGCCGCTCGCGCAGCGGCGGCAGCGGAATCGGAAACGCGTTGATCCGATAGTACAGATCCTGCCGGAACCGGCCGTCGTCGATCATCTCGCGCAACGGCTTGTGCGTCGCCGCGACGAGCCGGAAATCCGCGCGCAGCGCCTCGACGCCGCCGACCCGCCGGAACGTCCCCGACTCGATCAGCCGCAGCAGCTTCACCTGCATCGGCAGCGGCACGTCGCCGATTTCGTCGAGGAACAGCGTGCCGCCCTGCGCGGTTTCGACGAGGCCCGGCTTGCGCTGGTTCGCGCCGGTAAACGCGCCCTTCTCGTAGCCGAACAGTTCGCTCTCGAACAGCGTCTCGGCGATGCCAGAACAGTCGACGACCACGAACGGCCCCATCGCGCGCTCGCTCGCCTCGTGCAGCGCCCGCGCGAACAGCTCCTTGCCGGTACCCGATTCGCCGAGCAGCAGCACGGGCAGCATCGACGGCGCGACACGCTGCAGCGCGCCCAGTGCCGCATTGAACGCGTCAGCGCCGCCGACGAGCCCTTCCGCGCTCGGCTGCGCGGACGCGCTGCGCACGGTCGTCAGCCGCTCGACGTATGCGATCACGTCGCCGCGCGCATCGAAGATGGGCCGCAACTCCACGTCGACGTGCTCGGGGCCGCGCGGCGTATGGTGAATGTGCAGCACGCGGTTCAGGCTGCGCGACTCGAGCGCCTGCTTCATCGGGCAATGCTCGCCGGCCTGATCGCACGGCACGTCGTAGTGATGCGAGACCTGGAAGCAGCGCCGGCCGACGTGCTCGACACCCGCCACGCCGAACTGGCGCCGGTACGCATCGTTCGCCGCGAGGATGCGGTAGTCGGGATCGACGACGATCATCGGCTGCGGATCGTGCTCCAGATACGCGACCAGTGCGCGCACGTCGGGCATCACGTCGCGCGGTGGCGCGGGAACGATCGGAATGGTGGCATGCGGATTCATGAGGGGCTCGGGAACGGACGAACGGACGAACGGGTGGACTGCCAGGCTGACTGCCAATTCTGCCACGACACTGCCACAAATGGCAGTCGACACGAACGGCAGTCCGTCGGGCGTACCCGCGACGCGCCGCGATCGCGCCGGAAATCCGAACCGAATCAAATACCTGCCATATCGCCTGGCCTCGCGGCCCGGACTGGCATGCTTCTTGAACATGGAATCCCGATTGCAGACGCAGAACCCGATCGAGGACATCCCGTGAGCCATACCCCCAAGCTGTCGGTCGAAGGCTTTTTCGACCCGGCGACCCACACCGTCAGCTATCTGCTGCTCGATACCGCGAGCCGCGCGTGCGCGCTGATCGACAGCGTGCTCGACTACGACCCGAAATCGGGCCGCACGCGCACCGCCAGCGCCGACCGGCTGATCGCGCGCGTCGCCGAACTCGGTGCGACCGTGCACTGGCTGCTGGAAACGCACGTGCACGCCGACCATCTGTCGGCCGCGCCGTATCTGAAGGCGCATGTCGGCGGGCAGATCGCGATCGGCTCGCACGTGCGCCGCGTGCAGCATGTGTTCGGCACGCTGTTCAACGCCGGCCCGGGCTTCGCGCACGACGGCAGCCAGTTCGATCGCCTGCTCGACGACGGCGACACGCTTGCGCTCGGCGCACTGACGATCCGCGCGATGCACACGCCGGGCCATACGCCGGCGTGCCTGACCTACTGCATCGACGACGCGACGCAGCGCGCGGCGTTCGTCGGCGACACGCTGTTCATGCCCGACTACGGCACGGCCCGCTGTGACTTCCCCGGCGGCGACGCACGCACGCTGTACCGCTCGATCGCGCGCGTGCTCGCCCTGCCGCCCGACACGCGGCTCTACCTGTGCCACGACTACCAGCCGGGCGGCCGCGACGTGCAGTTCGTGACGACGGTGGCCGAGCAGCGTCGCGCGAACGTGCACGTGAAGGACGGCGTGACCGAGGATGATTTTGTCGCCATGCGCACCGCGCGCGATGCGACGCTCGACATGCCGGTGCTGATGCTGCCGTCCGTGCAGGTGAACATGCGTGCCGGCCACCTGCCCGAGCCCGAAAACAATGGCGTGCGTTACCTGAAGATCCCGCTCGACGCGATCTGAGACGCCACCCCGACCGGAGAACCCCCGACATGACCATCCGCTCGCTGACCGACCTGCTGTCGGTCTCGCCCCAGATCGCCGCGACCGACCTGCCCGCGCTCCACGCGGCCGGCATTCGCGCGATCGTCTGCAACCGTCCGGACGGCGAAGGCGCCGACCAGCCGAACGTCGCCGAAATCCGCGCCGCCGCCGCACCGCTCGGCATCGCCGTTCATTACCTGCCCGTCGATACCGGCAAGGTCACCGACGATCAGGCCCGGCAATTCGACGCGCTCGTCGCGTCGCTCGCCGGCCCGGTACTCGCATACTGCCGCAGCGGCACGCGTTCGGCGACGCTGTGGGCACTGTCGCAGGCCGGCAGGCGTCCGGCCGGCGACATCGTCGCGATCGCCGCCGCGGCCGGGTACGACCTCGGCGCGCTCGCGCCGCGCCTCACACGAGATTCCACCCAAGGCCTCGCGCATGACGGCCGCCAGCCCGCGCCGGCCGTCGACGCGCGGCACGACATCGTGATCGTCGGCGCGGGCGCGGCCGGCGTCGCGGTCGCGTCGAGCCTGCTGGCGCGCGACGGATCGCTCGATATCGCGGTGATCGACCCGGCCGATACGCACTACTACCAGCCCGGCTGGACGATGGTCGGCGCGGGCGTGTTCCGGCCCGACACGACCGCGCGCCGGATCGCCGACCTGCTGCCGCGCGGCGTGAAATGGATCCAGGCGGCCGTCGCCGGCTTCGAGCCCGACGCGCACACGGTGGTGCTCGACG
This sequence comes from Burkholderia diffusa, assembly GCF_001718315.1. NCBI lineage: Bacteria > Pseudomonadati > Pseudomonadota > Betaproteobacteria > Burkholderiales > Burkholderiaceae > Burkholderia > Burkholderia diffusa. Next base: position 1,807,900 of record NZ_CP013362.1, read on the forward strand.
GCTGCCGGCGCATCGGCTACCGCAAGCTGGTGGTGTGCCCGGGGCTCAAGCTCGACTGGCACGCGATCGACGGTCTCGCGGAAACGCTCGGCCGCAACGGCGTCACATCGAACTATCGCTACGATCTCGCACCGTACACGTGGGAGCTGGTGCAGGCGTTCCGCGGCGGCAACGCGCTGTTCACGCAGCCGCCGATGCCGATCAAGTGCGCGGGCGCACCGCAGAAGGCGATGTACCTGTCGTGCGATCACTGGCGGCGCACGGGCCGCCTCGGCGCCGCGAATGTCGAATTCCTGAATGCGGGCGCCGCGCTGTTCGGGGTCGCCGACTATGTGCCCGCGCTGATGGAGTACGTGAAAAGCTACGATATCGCGCTGTCGTTCGGCCACAACCTCGTCGCGATCGACGGCCCCGCGCGGCGTGCGACGTTCCGGCGGGCGTTGCCCGACGGCGGAACGGAAACCGTCGAGCGCGCCTTTGACATGATCCACGTCGTGCCGCCGCAGAAGGCGCCCGATTTCGTGCGCGCGAGCCCGCTCGCCGATACTGCCGGCTGGATCGACGTCGATCCGGCGACGCTGCGGCACAAGCAGTTCGCGGACATCTTTGCGCTCGGCGACGTCACCAACACGACCAACGCGAAGACCGCCGCGGCCGCGCGCAAGCAGGCGCCCGTCGTCGCGCACAATGTGCTCGCGTCGCTGGGCCGCGCGCACGGCGACGCCGCCTACGACGGCTACGGGTCGTGCCCGCTCACCGTCGAGCGCGGCAAGATCGTGCTCGCCGAATTCCTGTACGGCGGCAAGGTCGCACCGACCTTCCCCGCGTGGCTGATCGACGGCAGGCGTCCGTCCCGGCTCGCGTGGCTGCTCAAGGAGCGCCTGCTGCCGCCGCTCTACTGGAAGGCGATGCTCAAGGGCCGCGAATGGCTCGCAAAGCCCGCGATCGCACGTTGACCGGAACCCGATGACACCATGCTGATTTCCCTCGTACTCGGCAGCCTCGTCGGCGCCGTGCTTGGCCTCACCGGCGCGGGCGGCGGCATTCTCGCGGTGCCCGCGCTCGTCGTCGGGATGGGCTGGCCGATGCAGCAGGCCACGCCCGTCGCCCTCGTCGCGGTCGCGGGCAGCGCCGCGCTCGGCGCGCTCGAAGGGTTTCGCCGCGGACTCGTGCGTTATCGCGCGGCGCTGCTGATGGCCGTGGCCGGCGTGCCGCTCACGACGCTCGGCGTGAAGCTCGCGCACGTGCTGCCGCAACGCGTGCTGTTGGCGCTGTTCGCGCTGACGATGCTCGTCGTCGCGGGCCGCCTGCTGCGGCAGGCACTGCGCCGCGCGCCCGGCAACGCGGACGAGTCGCGGTTGTGCGTCGGCCGCGTGGATCCCGATACCGGCCGGCTCGTGTGGTCCTGGCCGGTCGGGCTCGCGCTCGCGTCGACCGGCGCGGTGACGGGGCTGATGACGGGCTTGCTCGGTGTCGGCGGCGGCTTCGTGATCGTGCCGATGCTGCGCAAGTTCACGAACGTGTCGATGCACGGCGTGGTCGCGACGTCGCTGATGGTGATCGCGCTGGTCGGCACCGGCGGCGTGCTCGCGACGCTCGTGTCGGGCACGCGCGCGCCGCTCGACATGATGCTGTGGTTCACGGTCGCGACTGCACTCGGGATGGCGATCGGCCGCAGCGCGTCGCGGCACTTGTCCGCGCGACACGTGCAGGCAGGTTTCGCGGCCGTGCTCGTCTGCGTCGCGCTCGGGCTGCTCGCGAAGGCGGCGTTCGGCGCATAAACCAGCGCGCGGCAATCGAACCGGCGTCCTGCGCCGGAGCCGCCCCTGCCGTCGCAAAACCGCCGCGACCCGCATGCTAGACTCGCCGCGCGCCGTTACCCGGCGCGTCGACACCAACAAGAACAATGGAGTCCGGTCATGCACATCGGTAAACGAGGAAGCGCGGCACTTGCCGCACTGCTGTTGACGCCACTCACCGCGCTAGCCGCATCCGCCTATACGGCGACGCTGACGCTCGCCAGTCTCTCCCCGTCGGTCGGCGGAACCGACAAGGCAACGCTCAAGCTCGCCAACACCGGCACCGCGCCCGCTGCCGCCGGGCTCTTCATCGGCATGCCATCCGGTTTCAGCGCGAACGGCCTCACCAGCACGTGCGGCGGCACGCTCACCGACGACGGCACGTCGCGCATCGCGTTGTCGGGCATGACGGTGCCGGCGGGCGGCACGTGCACGCTCGGCTTCACGCTCGGTGTACCGCCGGTCGCGGCGTTGCCGCCGGCAGGCGCGCGCAGCTTCACGATCACGGCCGATACGTCCGCGGGGCTCGCGACGCTGACGGCCGCCACCGCGCCGACGCTGTCCGGCTTCCTCGGCTCGACGCCGGGGCTTTACAGCGACACGTCGTTCCCGTCGACGGTACGCAGCGTCGGCACGCTCGACCTGTTCATCACGCCGGCAACGGACCCGGGCCCGAACTCGAACGTCTTCTGGTCGAACCAGATCGGTTCGCTCAACGGCTACACCGGCCTGCAGTCGACCGAGCTGGTGTCGGCCAGCGAAGGCGTCGGCAAGCAGTTTCTGTTCAGCCTGTGGGGCGCGACCGCCGCCAAACCCGGCACGCCCGCGAGCGCGGGCATCGGCGCGGGCAGCTATTGCACGGTCAGCGGCTCGGCAACCGACGGCAGCGCCGGCGCGCAATGCCGTTATCGCTACGAGTGGCACGCGGGTCACACGTACCGGTTCCGCATCACGCCGGACACGAGCCAGGGCCCCGGCTGGTTCAAGAGCAACGTGACCGACGTGACGAACGGTACAACCGGCGACAGCTTCGATATCGGCAGCATCTACGTCGGCACCACGCAGACGCAGGTGCCCGTCGGCTGGATCAGCCAGTGGGTCGAATATTTCGACTGGAACTCGAGCCGCACGAGCTGCGCGTCGATCGCGCATACGGACGCACAGTTCAGCATTCGCGCGTATGACGCGATCGGCAACGCGGTGCCGGTCCCGGCGCCCTCGGTCACGGTCAACAAGTCGTGTCCGGCGAGCTATGCGAACGCGTCGCAAGCGAACGGCGTCGCCACGCTGATCGGCGGGCCGCAGCAATCGGCCGCCGGCCTCGTGAAAAGCGGCGGCGCGTGTCTGGCGGCGTCGGGCGGCCTGGCCGATGGCAGCGCCGCAACGCTCGGCACGTGCCCGACGCTCGCATCGGTGCGCGCATCCGGCGGCACGCACTTCAATCCGCAACTGTGGGTCGTCGCCGGCGACGGCACGCTGCAGACCAAGTACAGCTACTGCCTCACCGCGCAGGCGCCCGGCTCGGCCAACGGCGCGCTGCTGCGCACCTGCGTGCCCGGCACGGCGAGCCAGCAGTGGCAGGTGAAGGCCGGCACGCTGCCGGGTACCGCGCAACTGGTGTCGCAAGCCACGGGCCGCTGCCTCGCGCCGGCCGGCGGAGCGCTGACGCTGCAGGCGTGCTCGCCGGCCACGGCAGTGTGGAGGACGCCCGGCAAGAGCTTCGCATACTGAGCGCCTCGGCGCGGCACATAACGAAAACGCCCGGTCCGACTCGTCGTCGGCACCGGGCGTTTTTTCATGACGGCAGCCGTACCGGCGTCACGTCGCGAACGACATCATCCGCTTGCGTTCCTGGCGCAGCATCACGAAGTTCGCGATCACCACGCCGGCCGTCACCGCGACGATGAACAGCGTCGCGAGCGCGTTCATCTCCGGGTTCAGGCCAAGGCGCACGCGCGAGAACACGACGAGCGGCAGCGTCGTCGAGCCGGGGCCCGACAGAAACGCCGACAGCACGAGGTCGTCGATCGACAGCGTAAACGACAGCAGCCAGCCCGCGATCAGCGCCTGCGAGATCAGCGGCAGCGTGATCGTGAAGAACACCTTCAGCGGCGTCGCACCCAGATCGAGCGCGGCCTCCTCGAGCGACGGGTTCAGTTCGCGCACGCGCGACTGCACGATGATCGCGACGTACGAGATGCACAGCATCACGTGGCCCAGCCAGATCGTGAACACGCCGCGCTCGGCCGGCCAGCCGATCCACTTCGCCAGTTCGATGAACAGCAGCAGCAACGAGATGCCCTGGATCACCTCGGGGATCACCAGCGGTGCGTTGATCATCCCGCTGAACAGTGCGAAGCCGCGAAAGCGACCCATCCGCGCGAGCACGAAGCCGGCCCACGTGCCGATGAACACCGACGCGAACGCGGTCAGCACGCCGATCCTCAGCGACAGCCATGCGGCCGTCAACAGTTCGTCGTCCTCCACGAGTGCCGAATACCAGCGGAACGAGAAGCCCGACCATACGGTGACGAGCTTCGACTCGTTGAACGAATAGACGATCAGGCTGATGATCGGGATGTACAGGAACGCGAAGCCGGCGAACAGCGCCGCGAACTGCAGGTAACGATTCGGCTTCATCGACGGCGGCCCTCCTGCTCCTTCGCCTGGAAGTGCTGGAACATCGCCATCGGCACGAGCAGCAGCAGCACCATCGCGCAGGTCACGGCCGACGCCATCGGCCAGTCTGCGTTGTTGAAGAATTCATTCCACATCACGCGGCCGATCATCAGCGTATTCGCGCCGCCGAGCAGTTCCGGGATCACGTACTCGCCGACCGCCGGGATGAACACCAGCAGGCAGCCCGCGATGATCCCGTTCTTCGATAGCGGCAGCGTGATCTGCACGAACGCCTTCCACGGTTTCGCGCCGAGGTCGTACGCGGCTTCGAGCAGGCGCAGATCCATCTTCACGAGATGCGCGTACAGCGGCATCACGAGGAACGGCAGGTACGAATACACCATCCCGATGTACACCGCGTAGTTGGTGCGGTACAGCTCGATCGGCGTGTGCGTCAACCCGATCCACATCAGGAAGTTGTTCAGGAGCCCGTTGTTCTTCAGGATCCCGATCCACGCATATACGCGGATCAGGAACGACGTCCAGAACGGCAGCATCACGCCCATCATCAGCAGATTGCGTGTTGCCGGGTTCGAGCGCGCGATGTAGTACGCCATCGGATAGCCGATCAGCAGGCACAGCAGCGTCGTGATCGCGGCGACCACCACCGAATTCACGTAGGTCGCGAAATACAGGCTGTCGGTCAGCAGGAATGCGTAGTGCGACAGGTTCAGCGCGATGTGCACCACGCCGTCCGCGTATGACGCGAGTTCCGTATACGGCGGGATGCCGAGCTGCAGCTCCGCGAAGCTGATCTTCACGACCAGCACGAACGGCACGAGGAAGAACAGCACGAGCCAGATGTACGGCCCCGCGACGACCGCCGAACCGCCGGTCAGGTTGAAGCGCCGCACGGGCCATGCGAGCAGGGACTTGAGCGCGTTCATGACGTCAGCACCACGCCCGCGGTCGCGCTCCAGCGCACGTAGATCTCGTCGCCGAGCGCCGGTGTGTCGAGCTCGGTGATCGCGAGGCTCGACACGTTCGCGATCACCGTCTTGCCCGCGTCGAGCTTCACGTGATACAGCGAATAGCCGCCCATGTACGCAACGTTGGTGATCTTGCCGCGCGCCCAGTTGAACGCGCCTTCGGGCGGCTTGCGCGTGAGCGCGATCCGCTCGGGGCGCACCGACACCGTGACCGGCATCCCGAGCGGGCCCGTGATGCCATGGCTCACGTACAGCCGGCTCGGCAGTTCCGGCGATTCGATGTAGACGTGGTCGGGTTCGTCCTCGACCGTGACGCCGTCGAACAGGTTCGTCGAGCCGATGAACTCGGCCGAGAAGCGGCTGTTCGGATATTCGTAGACTTCGTTCGGCGTGCCGATCTGCACGATCTGGCCTTCGCTCATCACGGCGAGCCGGTTCGCCATCGTCATCGCCTCTTCCTGGTCGTGCGTGACCATGATGCAGGTGACGCCGACCTTCTTCAGGATGTTGACGAGCTCGATCTGCGTGCGCTGGCGGATCTGCTTGTCAAGCGCCGACATCGGCTCGTCGAGCAGCAGCACCTTCGGCCGCTTGACGAGCGAGCGCGCGAGCGCGACGCGCTGCTGCTGGCCGCCCGACAGCTGGTGCGGCTTGCGCTTCGCGTACTTGCTCATCTGCACGAGCTCGAGCGCAGCCGCCACGCGCTCCTTCAGCTCGGCTTTCGGCGTGCCTTCCTGCTTCAGGCCGTATGCGACGTTCGATTCGACCGACATGTGCGGGAACAGCGCATAAGACTGGAACATCATGTTCACGGGCCGCTTGTACGGCGGCATCTGCGCGAGGTCCTCGCCATCGATCAGGATCTTGCCCGACGTGACCGTCTCGAGGCCCGCGAGCATCCGCAGCAGCGTCGACTTGCCGGAACCGGAACTGCCGAGCAGCGCGAACAGCTCGCCCTGCCGCACCGTCAGGTTCACGTTGCGCACCACTTCGGTCTCGCCGAATTTCTTGACGACGTCGACGATCTGGACAAAGTTCTCGGCGCGCGCCTCGGCGCCGGACGAAGGAACGAAGGACGGCGCGCCCGCAACCGGCGCACCCGACTGGCTATTCATGATGTGCTGCTTCTCTCCTGCGTTTGACGAACAAAGCCCCCGGGGGCACCAGGGGCTTCATGACTGCTGGCTTACTTCCGCTCGCGTCAGCGGCCGGATTTCAGCTCGGTCCACAGACGCGTCTGCAGACGCTGGATTTCGGGCGGCAGCGGCTTGAGCAGGAACAGCGTCTTCACGACGTCGGCCGTCGGGTAGACGGCCGGGTCGTTCGCGACGTCCGGCCGCACGTACTTGCGTGCCTCGGCGTTCGCGCTCGGGTAGTACACGGCGTTCGTGATCGCCGCGTGCACCTTCGGATCCTCGATGTAGTTGATCCACTGCAGCGCGGCGTCCTTGTTCTTCGCGTCCTTCGGGATCGCCATCACGTCGAACCACACCGGCGCTCCGCCCTTCGGAATGTAGTACTCGACCTTGTACGGCTTCTTCGCCTCGATGGCGCGATGCTTCGCGATCACGACGTCGCCCGACCAGCCGAACGCGAAGCAGATGTCGCCGCCAACCAGATCGTTGATGTAGCCCGACGAGTTGAACTGCGTGATGTACGGGCGAATCTTCTTCAGCACTTCCATCGCGGCCTTGTAGTCGGCCGGGTTCGTGCTCATCGGATCCTTGCCGATGTAGTGCAGCGCCGCCGCGAACATCTGGTCCGGCGCGTCGAGCACCGACACGCCGCAGGTCTTCAGCTTCGAGATGTTTTCAGGCTTGAACAGGATGTCCCAGTTGTCCAGCGGGACCTTGCCGAGCGCCTGCTGCGCCTTCGACAGGTTGTATGCGAGACCGGTCGTGCCGTACGCCCAGGGCACCGCGTACTTGTTGCCCGGGTCCGCGCCGGCGACGAGCGCCATCAGTTGCGGATCGAGGTACTTGAGGTTCGGCAGCTTCGACTTGTCGAGCGGCGTGAAGATGCCCGCCGCGATCTGCTTGCCCGCGTAGTTGCTGGTCGGCACGACGATGTCGTAGCCCGAGCTGCCCGTCAGCAGCTTCGCCTGCAGCGTGTCGTCGCTGTCGTAGTTGTCGTAGCGAACCTTGACGCCCGTCTGCTTCTCGAAGTTCGGGATCGTATCCTTGGCAATGTAGTCCGACCAGTTATAGACATTGAGCTGCGTATCCTTCGCCGCCGCCGCCGATGCACCCACGCACAGCGCAAGCGCTGCGAACCGGCCCACTACCTTTGCTTTCATCCCGTTCTCCCTCCGGCCGGACGCGTCGCCCGGCTGCCGTCTGCCTCGTCATGGCGGCGCATTCCGGCACGCCGCCCCTCGAAAACCCCGAACGCTACCACCATTCGCGCTCCGTCACAAAAAAATCATGTCGGTGTCGCGCAAACGGAACAGATTCCCGCGGCCGGCCGCTCACGCGGCCCGCGCAGCGGGGCGTTCCGGGGGAATTCTATCGGGTAATCGGCGTCTGTCCATCAGGAAAAGAAGGTGGCTGCGAAACCGTCCGGACGGGCAGGTGTCGCACCACCGGCATCGCTACCGGGCCGCGTCACCCCGATGCATTAAAATGACGCCCTGACGATTCAACGCGCGAACCCTTTCGATGGCCTCCAATCTCCACGACCTGCCCGACAGCCCCTGCATCGGCGTGTGCTCGACCCTCTTCGACGAAGTCTGCAAGGGCTGCGGCCGCACGGCCGGCGAAGTGTCGAACTGGGTGTTCCTGAGCGACGACGAAAAACGCGCGGTGTGGGAACGCATCACGCGCGAAGGCACCGCGATGCGCTTTCAGTACGACAAGCTGTAAATCCGCCGCACAAAAAAAGAGCGGCATGCCGACTGCCATGCCGCCAACCCCAACTCTGTTCTTCTTCGCTCGCGCCTAGAACTTCATCCCGACGCCCACGCCAACGATCAGCGGATCGATGTGCAGCGTGCCGATGCCCTTGTCGCCGAGCGTCGCATCGGTGCTCATCCAGATCTTCTTCACGTCGACGTTCATGAACACCTTCTTCGTCAACTGCACGTCGACGCCGAACTGCAGCGCGGGACCGAAGCTGCTCTTGTTGATCGACACGCCCTCCCCGCCGACGTTGAGCCCGTTGTTGTAGAAGTACGTGTAGTTCACGCCCGCGCCGACGTACGGTCGCACCTTGCCGGCATGATTGAAGTGGTACTGCAGCAGCAGCGTCGGCGGCAGCACGCCCACGCCGCCGAGATTGCCGAGGCTCGACGTCATCTGGTGCCGCGACGTACCGAGGATCAGCTCGACGCCGAGGTAATCGCGGATCATGTAGGTGAAGTCGAGCTCCGGCACGATCGCGTTGTTCACGCCGGTGTTGATCGCGCCAAGCGTGTCGCTGCCGCGCTCGTTCGGCTGGATGCTGATCGCGCGCAGCCGGACCAGTACGTCACCCTGGTTGATCCCGTCGCCCGGCGACGCCGCGTACGACAGCGCGGGCATCGTGGCGAGGCTCGCCGCGAATGCGGCAGCGGTGACACATGTTCGAATCGTTTTTTGCATGATACGGACCCCTGTAGAATGCATTCCATTCTGTCAGTAGGGTCTTTAGGGCATCTTGATATCCGTCAAGCCAGCGTAAACATTGGACGGTTTGTCGCAGGTTCCGCCGCACGGCCGGTCAGCAGCAGGTCGAGCAGATCGCGCACGCTGCGGATCGCGTTGCCGAACGGCAGGGCTTCGCGGCCGCGGAAAAACAGCCCGTTCGCGACGTCGCCGCGCAACGCCGCCGCGAGCCGCGTGTCGATGCAGAAATGGCCGAACTTTTCGATGCCGTCGCGCAGCCCGCAGACGCTCAGGCACTCGAGCGCGGTCGGACAGCGCTGCTTGAACGCGCCGAGCTTGTCGCGAATGCGTGTTTCGTTGCGCAGATAGCGATCGAGCCAGGGCGTCTTCACTGCACGCGCCGGCAGCCCCGTCACGCTGACGAATTCGACGATGTCCTCGGGCAGCGCATCGGCCAGCACGCGCTTGAAGTTCGGATGCGCATCGCCCTCTTCCGTCACCGCGAACGGCGTTCCCACCTGCACGCCGTTCGCACCGGCCGCGAGCGCCGCGCGCACCGTGTCGTGACTGTTGATCCCGCCCGCGACGATCAGCGGGATCGTGTCGCGCGCGAGGCCGAGCGACGCCATCACCTGCGCGGTCTCGTCGAGCACGCGCGCGAAATCGAAGCGCGCATCGTGCATGTCGTCGATCTGCGTGACGCCGAGGTGGCCGCCCGCATGCGCGGGATGCTCGATCACGATCGCATCGGGCAGCCGCCCCTTCTTCATCCACTTCTTCAGCACCAGCGCGATCCCGCGGCTGTCCGACAGGATCGGGATCAGCGCGATGTCATGACCCTGCGTGAGATCGGGCAGATCGAGCGGCAGGCCGGCGCCCATCACGATCGCATCGGCGCCTTCGTCGCACGCGACGCGCACGTAGTCCGCATGCGCGCTCACAGCCTTCATCACGTTGACCGCAATCATCCCGCGCCCTTCGCTGTACGTCTTCGCGAGGCGAATTTCGCGCGCGAGCGCGTCGAGGTTCGCGGCTTCGAGTGTTGCGCGATCGGGGTTCGCGCGACAGCGCGCGAGCAGATCCGCGTGGTGGTGACGCAGGTCGATGCTCGCGATCGTGCCGAGCGCGCCTTCGCGCGCAACGCTGCCCGCGAGGCGGTGCGCGGAGATGCCGACGCCCATGCCGCCCTGCACCACGGGCAGCAAGGTGCGGCCGCGAATCGTGAGCGGCGGGAAGGAAGTGCGTGCGGTCATCTGAACCTCGTCGAAACATCGGTAATCGGAAACGCGATGATCGACGCATCCACCGACGCG